>JAJUJH010000021.1 GCA_029265435.1 Clostridiales bacterium | reverse complement strand
TTCCGCTGCGACGTGATCAACATCATATATAAATCGTCGTTTGAAAACAGCCGCCGTTTGATACGCGGCACGGAATATTATGTGTCTCAGCCGGGTGCGCACGAGATACTGAAAACGCTTCGGCGGGAGGTGCTTTCGTGGTACGACTGTTTTGCCGTCGGCGAAACGGTATTTGTCACGCCGCGTATGGGACGGGAGCTCTGCGACGAGGCGCGCGGCGAGCTGGACATGATATTCTCGTTCGAGCATATGGAAACGGACCAGTTTTTCGTCAAATGGTTTCCGCGCCGCTTTCATGCGGGACGTTTCGCCAAAGTGGTGGCGGCGTGGCAGACCGCGCTCGAGTGGAACGCCAATTACCTTGAA
Source organism: Clostridiales bacterium (assembly GCA_029265435.1). GTDB lineage: Bacteria > Bacillota > Clostridia > Christensenellales > SZUA-584 > SZUA-584. The sequence continues at coordinate 22,850 of JAJUJH010000021.1, read as the reverse complement.
AATCACGACCAGCCGCGGTGCGTGTCGCGTTTCGGCGACGACGGCCCGTACTGGGCGGAATCCGCAAAGCTGCTCTGCACGATGCTGCTGTCGCTTCGCGGCACGCCATATATCTATCAGGGGCAGGAGATCGGCATGACCAATTTTGATTTCACATCCATGGAGCAGATACGGGACGTGGAATCGCACAATATATACCGGCTTGCCAAACGGCTTCATATTCCGGCATGGTACCGCTGGCGCATGATCAAGACCAAATCGCGCGACAACGCGCGCACGCCGATGCAATGGGACGGCAGCGAAAACGCCGGATTTACGTCGGGTACCCCATGGCTTGGCGTGAACAGAAATTATACGCGCATCAACATGGCCGCGCAGAAAGCCGACCCCGGTTCCGTATGGAGCTACTACAAAAAGATGATCGCCCTGCGCGCGTCGTCGGATGTGCTCAAATACGGCGCATTCCGGCTTGCGGCGGCAAAAAAGCATCTGTTTGCGTTCGACCGCGAATACGAGGGAAAAACCTATCGCGTGCTTCTGAATTTTAGCAGACGGGAACGCCGCTTTCCGTGCGACGGCGGCGTTGTGATCTCGAATACCGCGAGAGCGGCTTATGACGGCGTTTTAAAGCCGTGGGAAGCCGTAATCATCGACAGGGGGGCGCAGCCATGATATTCGAAAACAACGGTTTATTCCGCCTTGACACGGCAAATACGAGCTGCTGGTTCCGCGTGACGCGGTTCGGGCATCTTGAACATATCCACTACGGCGTCCGTCTTGCGGAGCAGGATCCGGAGGGACTGGCGCTTAAGCGCACCGCGATGTACGGCAGCAGCGTGCTCTACGACGAATCGGATCCGCTCTATTGCCTCGATACGATGGCGCTCGAATGGTCCGGTATAGGCCGCGGCGATTACCGCCATTCTCCGGCCGAAATCAAGATGCCGGACGGCAGCTTCGCCTGCGACTTCGTATACCGCCGCCATCGCATTGTGAGCGGGTCTGTACCGATGGAAACCCTGCCGAGCGCAGCCGGCGGCAGCGGCGATTGTGACACGCTCGAAATCACGATGGAAGACGTGTCGAATCGCGTGGAGCTGCTGCTTTACTTCACGGCATACTGGCAGACAGACGTGATCACGCGCCGCGCCGTTCTTGTCAACCGCAACGGCAACCCGCTTGTGATCCGCCGGCTCATGAGCATGATGACCGACCTGCCGGACGAGGGCTTCCGCCTTGTCACATTCGACGGCGGGTGGATCAAGGAAGCGCATCGTCATGAGCGCCCGCTGCAATACGGACTGTATGTGAACGAATCGACGACGGGCACGAGCAGCAACCGGCACAACCCCGGTTTTCTGCTTGCCGAAAAAGAAGCGGGCGAAACGCACGGGCGCGTATACGGCTTCAACCTCGTATACAGCGGCAACCATTACGGCGCGGTGGAGCTTTCGGCGCAGGATATCGTGCGCGTGCAGACGGGCATCAGCCCGCATTGTTTCGAGTGGACGCTCAACAGCGGGGAACGTTTTGAAACGCCCGAAGCGGTGATGACGTTCAGCCCGGACGGATTCAACGGCGTCAGCGCGCATTTTCACGACTTTGTCAACAGCCATATTGTGCGCGGCGGATGGAAGGGCAAGGAACGCCCCGTGCTCATCAACAACTGGGAGGCGCACTTTTTCAAGTTTAACCGGCGCAAGCTGCTGAGCCTGGCCAGACGCGCGAAACGGCTCGGCATCGAGATGTTTGTGCTGGACGACGGGTGGTTCGGCAAACGGAACGACGACCGCGCGGGGCTTGGCGATTATACCGTCAATTTAAAGAAGCTGCCCGGCGGCATGCCGCGCTTCGCAAAAAAGATCCGGCGCATGGGAATGCGTTTCGGCCTGTGGTTTGAGCCGGAGATGGTGAATCCCGACAGCGGACTGTATCGCGCGCATCCGGAATGGGCGGTGGCGACGCCGGGCAAAACGCCGCTGCTGGGCCGCAACCAGCTGGCGCTCGATTTGTGCAATCCGGCGGTGCGTGATTATATCGTGGAAAACGTGTCGCGCATACTCGACGAAGCGGAAATCGATTATGTCAAATGGGATATGAACCGCCATTTGAGCGATGCGTATTCGCCGCTTCTGCAAAACCAGGGTGAGTTTTTTCATCGGTATATTATCGGGCTGTACGACGTGCTGACGCGCATATTCCGGCCGCGCCCGCATATCCTTCTGGAAAGCTGTTCGTCGGGCGGCAACCGTTTTGATTTGGGAATGCTTTGCTTTTCGCCGCAGATTTGGGCGTCCGATGATACCGATCCAATCGAGCGTCTGAACATACAGGGCGGGCTGTCTTACCTTTATCCTCTGTCCGCGATGGGGGCGCATGTGTCGGAGGCGCCCCATCAGCAGACGCTGAGGGAAACGCCGCTTTCGACACGTTTCAATGCGGCCTGTTTCGGGTGCCTCGGATATGAGATGGATCTGAAATACCTGACGCGTGTGCAGAAAAAAGAGATTGCCGTGCAGATTGCGTTTTACAAGGCGCACCGCGCTACGTTTCAATACGGGCGCTTTAGCCGTCTGCCTGCGATGAGGGGAAACAAGGTGCATTGGCTGTGCGCCGCCCCGGACGGCGGCGAGGCGGTTGCGGGATATTTCCAGACACAGGCCGCCGCCGCGGAGGGAGCGGAAACGCTGCCGCTTGCCGGTTTTGAACCGGACAGCGTTTATACCGTGGAAACGCGCGCTCAGAGCCTTTTTATCAAGCGGTTCGGCGGGCTCGTCAAGCATATACTGCCGGTATCGCTGAACCCTGACGGCATTGTGCTTCGCACTGTGGGGCGTTTTTATTGCCTGAAAGACTGCGTGGAGCGCTATGAATGCCGCGGCGACATGCTTAACGCGGGCCTGCGGCTTAACAACCAGTTTATCGGCAGCTATTACAACGACAAAACACGGCTGCTAGGAGATTTCGGTTCCCAACTGTATGTGATCAAAAAACATCAAGCTTGACCGGTAATCCGGAGAAAGGGGACATCATGGAAGAAAAAAGGTATCGGAAGAACAAGTGGACGTTCGGACTCGGCACCATCGGCAGAGACATGGTCTATTCTCTTATCAGCATGTACCTGCTCGTTTATCTGACGGAGGTGGTGAACCTGTCGGATTCGGTGCTGGCGAGCATCAGCGTCATCATACTCTGCGCCCGCGTATTCGACGCGCTGAACGACCCCGTGATGGGCGTGATCGTGGACAACACGCGCACGCGCTGGGGAAAATTCAAGCCGTGGATACTTTTCGGCGCGCTGACGTCCGGCATTTTCACCATACTGCTTTTTACCGATTTTAAGCTCACGGGTACGGGGTACATCGTGCTGTTTGCGTTCCTCTATGTGTTCTGGGGAATGGCGTTCACCACAAACGATATTTCGTACTGGTCAATGATGCCGACGCTCTCCACGGACCAAAAGGAGCGTGAAAAAATCGGCGCGCTTGCGCGCATATTTGCCAACGTCGGCCTGTTTGCCGTTGTGGTGGGCATCATTCCGATCACCAGGCTTTTAAGCGGCACGTCGAACGGCGAAACCACGCCGCGGGGCTATTTTCTGTTCGCGATTATCGTGGTGGCTGTGATGTGGGCGGGGCAGTGCATCACGCTGTTCGGCGTCAGGGAACGGCGCGGCATGTATAAGCAGGAGGAGCATACGGGCCTTAAGGGCATGGTCAGAGCGCTTTTCAAAAACGATCAGCTTCTGTTCACCGCCATATCCATGCTGCTGTTCATGATCGGCTATGTGACGACGACGAGCTTCGGCGTCTACTTCTTCAAATACGCCTATCACGACGAGGATATGTATTCGATGTTCGCGCTTGTGCTCGGCGTGTCGCAGATACTGGCGCTTGCCGTGTTCCCGCTTTTCAGCAAGCGGTTCACGCGCCGGACGCTTTACACGATTGCAACGGCGATGGTGGTGGGCGGGTACATCCTGTTCTTCTTCTCGCCCATGAATATGATCCCCATCGGTATCGCGGGCTTGCTGCTGTTCTTCGGCGAGGCCTTCATACAGCTGCTGATGCTGATGTTCCTCGCGGATTCCATCGAGTACGGCCAGTGGAAGCTTGGGAAGCGCAACGAAAGCGTGACGTTTGCGATACAGCCGTTCATCAACAAGGGCGGCGGTGCGATCGGCTCGTTCATCGTGGCGCAGACGGTCATTTTTTCGGGAATCAACAGCGCGAAAACCATGTATGACGTATCGGCGGACGGCCTGCTGATATTAAAGCTTGCGATGTTCGCTCTGCCGCTTATTTGCATCGTGGCCGGATATGTGGTTTATATGCTGAAATTCAAGATCGACAAGACATTTTACGACCGGATTCTCAGCGAACTCAAAGCGCGCGGAGATATCAACGAACAGGCATAGACGCACGGTTCAAAGCGGCCCCGCAAACAGGGCCGCTTCAGCTTGTCGGAAAAACCTTCGGTTTTCCGGCAGTTTTCCGGCATTGCTTGTTCCCCGCAAGACCGAAACTCGCAAAACCGCAAGGTGTGGGCTTAAGCGGGCCAAGCCCGTCTTGCCCACGTATTTTTCATGAGCTTTGATTGACAGTCTGAGCGGCTTCGTAAACGGGGCCGCTTTCTCTTTATTTCACGTTGTAGTCGGTATCGCAGTATTCGTTGTAAAGCGCCTCGGAGACGCCGCCTTCCCGGATCATTTTCGAAAAGAATTCTCCGCTTCTTTTTATCGTGCGTTTTTGCGTCGCGTAATCCACGTGCACGATGCCGAACCGTGCCGAGAACCCTTCGGCCCACTCGAAATTATCGGTAAAGCACCAGTGATAATAACGCTCGACGGGAAGGCCGCTCTCGATGAGCACCTTTAAATGCTCGTATATATAGCGGCTGCGGAACGCGTCGGCCGAGTCGCAGGTGCCGTTTTCGGTAATGTAGATAGGCAGCTTTGCCAGCGCATACAGCTCGCGCGCGCATTGGGCGATGCCTTCGGGGTATATTTCCCAGCCGAGGTCGTTGACGGGAACGCCGGGCAGAAACCCGGCGCCAAGGCCTGCCGCCGCCGTGCGGCTGTAATAATTGACCGCATGAAAATCGCAGTATATCCCGCGCTTTATTCCGCGCATGCGGCGCAGAGGAAAACCGCCGCGTCCGGTGAGAAAAGCGCTTGAAACGCTCGTTTGGAACAGCCGCCGCATCAGCCGTGCGCCGAGCCTGTGCCAGAGGTTCTTTTCGTTCATAGGGACAAACACGCGCATATGGTGCGCGTAGCTGACGCGCGTATCGGAAAAGCCCATGTTCCTGCGCTTTTCGTGTATCAGCCGGTAGGCTCTCAAATGGCATTCGCACATGTTGCCCATCACGCGAAGCGTTTTCGTGAGCGACTTTTGCCCGGGAGGCCACTCGCCGAAGAAATAGCCGCTTGTCGCATATACGTTCGGCTCGTTGATCGTGATGTATTCCGATACGATATCGCCAAGCTCGTCGACCACTTTGGAAACGAAACGCAAATAGATGCCGACGCAACTTGCGTTTGAAAACGCGCCCATGCGTTCGAACCAGAGCGGGTTCGTGAAATGGTGCAGCGTGAGAAGCGGCTTGATGCCAAGCTCTATCAAAAGCAGCAGCTCGTCGCGGTAGTGTGCGAACGCCGTTTCGTCAAATTGCCCGGGCTTTGGCTCGAGCCGTGCCCATTCCAGCCCGAGACGGTAATGGCGGATGCCCATTCCGCCCATCAACTGCGCGTCTTCGGCGTACCGCTCGTAGTGCATGTTTGCGACGGAAGGGTCTGCGTTGTCCTTGATACGGCCTTTCTGATACCATTCGTACCAACTGTTGTTTTGATTGCCGCCTTCGATCTGCGTGGCCGCCGACGCGACGCCGAGCTCCAGCGTTTCGGGGAACGAGATCAGCATACTTGAACCTCCTTGCCTGATGCGATTTTTCTGGAAACGGTGCAAAACGATGTGAGGGTTCCGGAACTTTTTTCACTAATAAATTATACCAGTATAACCGCCGCACGCCAATGTTTTATTGCGAAAACGGCATGCGAGGCTTTATGCTTCGCCGTTTTTCTGATAAAGTAATGGGAGGAAGCGGCGCCGTGCGCCGGGCAAGGAGACAGGGATGGATACGTTTGCCGTAAAGGGCCATGTGATTTATACAAAGACGAAAGATGAAGTGACGGTGACGGAAAACGCCTATATCGTATGCGAGAATGGCAAAGCCGCGGGCGTTTTTCCGAGCCTGCCCGAAAGATTCAGGGGTATTGAGATCAGGGATTTCGGCGATAAGCTGATCATTCCCGGATTGATCGATATGCATCTGCACGCGCCGCAATATGCCTTCCGCGGCCTCGGCATGGATATGGAGCTGATACCGTGGCTCAACACCTACGCTTTCAAGGAAGAAGCCAAATATGCGGATACCGGCTACGCGCAGAAAAAATACCGCGCGTTTTGCGATGAACTGAAAACGGGCGCCACAACGCGCGCCGCCATTTTTGCGACGATTCATATGCCCGCGACGTATATCCTGATGGATATGCTTGAGGCATCAGGGCTGGTCACGTATGTCGGCAAGGTGAACATGGACCGCAACGCTCCCGACGATTTAAGGGAAACAACGCATGAATCGTATGAGAGCACGCTTGCATGGGTGAAAGACTGCGCGTCAAGGTATGTGAACACGAAGCCGATTATCACGCCGCGTTTCGTGCCGTCCTGCACGGGCGAGCTGATGCGGTCGATCGGCGGCATTGCGGAGCAATACGGCGTTCCCGTCCAATCGCACCTCTCGGAGAACGCCGGCGAGATTGCGTGGGTGAAAGAGCTGCATCCCGAAATCGCGTCATACAGCCGCGTCTATTTTGAGTGCGGGCTGTTCGGACATGTGCCGACGGTCATGGCACATTGCATTCATCTTTCGGAGGAAGAAATGGAGCTGGCGCAGCAAAGAGGCGTGTATATCGCGCATTGCCCGCAGTCGAACACCAACCTTGCAAGCGGCATTGCGCCGGTCAGGGAAATGCTGCAAAGGGGTATGCGCGTGGGGCTCGGCACCGATGTGGCGGGCGGTTTTTCCGCGTCCGTACTGCGCGCGATGGGAGACGCGATACAGGCTTCAAAGCTGTATACGGCGCTTGCGGATAGAAGCAGGCCGCCGGTGACGCTATCGGAAGCGCTTTATATGGCAACAAAGGGCGGCGGCGGCTTTTGGGGCAAAACCGGCAGCTTTGAGCCGGGGTACGAGTTCGACGCTGTCGTGCTGGACGACAGCGATATCAACGATGCCGCGGAATTGACGCCGCTGCAACGGTTCGAGCGCGTCGTCTATCTCTCACCGGAGATACGCGCCGACGCGAAGTTCGTTAAAGGCGTTCGGATTAAACTGTAAAGCATGATCTGTTATCATTCTTTGTAAAATGAAATGAATTTTGCAATTATACGGATACAGTGATAAAATCGACGTGAAATAAATATGAAGGGTCACATCCTATGTATGAATAATCAAAAGCTTGAACAATTTATAATGAATCTGCGAAAATCTGATATAGCGTATAATGCGCTGATGTTCGGCGAGAAGATCTCCATGTCGTGGAATAAAGAAAAAATGTCGAAACGGTTGGCGGAAATATACATTAAGAATATTGAAGAGTTTCTCGCCTTATTAAGTTTGCACGTGCTGCTATTTGTCAAGCATATTCATCAAAAGAAGCTTAACGGAAAAATACATGCATATCTAGACGAGGAAAGCTTTCTGGTTAATGAACTTTGCGAACAGCTGGAATTCTGGGGACTTATCAGCTACAATGCCGGCATGATCACAATTCCTGATGTGCTTCTTGACTTGGTTAATTGCAAGATTGATAAAATGAGAATGCAGATTGTTGAATGGGAAGAAATAGAGTATTGTACACAAGGTATCATATATACATATGGGTTGCTTGAAGAAAAATTTCTGTTGAGTAACTTGAGCGCTTGTTTTCCGAATATAAGTTGCGAAGATTTGAAAAAGTTGATATTGCGCCGAACACGTTTACGTGTTTCAACTGTTCGAATATCTATTGGCGAAGATGTGTGGTGGTTTGATAATATAATAAATGATTGTTCCCGTTGGTATAGGGTGATTCAAGACAGAAAAGACATCCCGTATCGCATATATACTAAATCAGAATACATGCAAGCTGCGTTGGGAGGTCTGCCGAAAACACCCAAAAATATGGATGCGCTTGTTGAGATTCTTAAAAAATATGGAATGAGTGAAGAACAAGCGGAGAATTGCCTGATGGATATCGCTATCGAACACTGCCAGAATTTAAATATTGCACACGCTTTGCCTGAGTTTCTGTGTGATATTGATTGGGACTCAAAGGATAGTCTTCAGTATTTTCTTGATCTGTTTATGGAGTTTCAGAACGATACGCCGCTTTGGTATAACAAGGGCAATACGCCCGAAGAGATATTCGTGGGAAGGAGAGACGGAAATACAATAGAGAAGAGCAAAAATTTAGTCAGCAATGTCGTTTTCTTTCCCAAAAGCCCCAAAATAGGTCGGAATGAGCCTTGCCCATGCGGCAGCGGCAAAAAGTATAAGAATTGCTGTGGACGCAACCACGAGGAATAGACAATGGTTTGGTTGTGTGTGAGGATAACAGTATACAGTTGAGAAAAATGAAAGCCCCGGTATGTCCGGGGCTCAGACTGTCAATAAAGCTATAAATATCATTTGTGGGCAAGACGGGCTTTGCCCGCGCAGCCCGCACCTTGCGGTTTTGCGCCGTTTCGAGCTTGCGAGGAACAAGCAAAACCGGAAAACTGTCGGAAAACCGAAGGTTTTTCGACAAGCTGAAAGCCCCGGTATGTCCGGGGCTTTGCTTATGCTTATTGATATTTCGGTCTTGCGTGGTAATGAGTGTGAAGCAGCTCGTGCGCCTTGTGGCTGTTGGGTTCGCCGAGGAATTCCTTGTAGAGCAGCTTGACCTCTTCATTCTCATGCGACTTTCTCTTGGGTTTGCCCGCGTCTTCGGCGTATGTGGCCTTGGCGCGCAGCACATACGGGTTGATATTGAGCTTATCCTGCGCGGAAACGATCGGCTGTCCGCCGCCCGTCACGCAGCCGCCGGGGCATCCCATAACCTCGATAAAGTGGTATTCCTTTTCGCCGCTGCGCACGGCTTCAAGCAGCTTCTTGGCGTTGCCTGTGCCGCTCGCGACAGCGACTTTGATATCCATGCCCGCAATGTTGACCGTGGCTTCCTTCACGCCGTCGATACCGCGCACACACTCGTAATCGATATCCTTGAGATCCTGGCCTGTCAGCAGATCCGCCACCGTTCGGAGCGCCGCTTCCATCACGCCGCCCGTTGCGCCGAAAATGACCGCCGCGCCGGTGGATTCGCCGAGCACACGGTCAAAATCGCTGTCCGGCAGGTTTTTGAAGTCGATATTGGCCTGCTTGATCATGCGGGCCAGTTCGCGCGTGGTAAGAACGGCGTCCACGTCGCGCAGACCGTTCACAGCCATTTCATCGCGTTCTTTTTCAAACTTCTTCGCAGTGCACGGCATGATGGATACCACATAGATATCCTTGGGATCGATGCCCGCTTTTTGCGCGTAGTAAGACTTGATGACCGCGCCGCCCATCTGATGCGGCGATTTGCAGGTCGAGAGGTTGTCGAGGAAATCCGGGAAGAAATGCTCGCAGTATTTGATCCAGCCGGGGCTGCACGACGTGATCATCGGCAGCTTGCCGCCGTTCTTGATGCGGCCCAGAAGCTCCGTGCCCTCTTCCATGATGGTGAGGTCGGCGCTGAAATCGACGTCGAACACCTTGTCAAAGCCGATACGTTTCAGCGCGGTGGCCATTTTGCCGGTCACGCTTGTGCCAACGGGTATGCCGAACTCTTCGCCGAGGCCGAAACGGACGGCGGGAGCCGTCTGCACCACCACATGCTTTTTGGGATCGTTGATCGCGTCCCACACATTCTGTATCTCGCTCTTTTCGGTCAGCGCGCCGACCGGGCAGGCCGTGATGCATTGCCCGCAGTTGACGCACGGCACGTCCTTGAGAGATTTGCCGAACACCGGCTCAATGATGGTACGGAAACCGCGTTCCGTAGCGCCCACCGCGCCGATCTTCTGGACGTTATTGCAGACTGCGACACAGCGGCGGCAAAGTATGCATTTGTTGGGGTCTCTCACAACCGAGGCGGAACCCGTATCAAGCGGGCGGTCGAAGCTTTTGCCTTCATACGGCACATCTTCGACGCCAAGCTCTTCGCAAAGCTTCTGCAGCTCGCAGTTCTGGTTTCTCACGCAGGAAAGGCAGCGCTTGTCGTGATTGGAGAGTATCAGCTCCAGATTGATGCGGCGCGCTTCCTGAACGGCTTTGGATTTTGTGGAAATCACCATGCCGTTCGCGGCGGGCAGCACGCAGGCCGCCTGAAGACCGCGGCCTCCCTCGATCATATCGACAAGGCACATACGGCAAGCGCCGATGGCGTTGATGCCTTTCAAGTAACAAAGCGTGGGTATTTTGATGTTGGCAGCCCTGGCGGCTTCGAGAACCGACGTATTTTCAGGAACTTCCACTTTGATTCCGTCTATCGTTAAAGATATCATAACCTGTCTGCTCCTTTCTTATTTCTTCTCGATGGCGCCGAACTTGCACTTGCCGATGCACGCGCCGCACTTGATGCACTTGCTCTGGTCGATCTCAAACGGCTCCTTGATCTTTCCGGATATGGCGCCGGTGGGGCAGACCTTCGCACAGGCGCTGCAGCCGATGCACTTCGATTTGTCGATCACATAGCTGAGCAGCGCTTTGCAGTGGCCGGCGGGGCACTTCTTGTCGCGAATGTGCGCCTCATATTCATGGCGGAAATACTTGATGGTGGAAAGAACCGGGTTCGGGGCCGTTTTGCCAAGGCCGCAGAGCGCCGCGTTCTTGATATTTTCGCCAAGCTGTTCGAGTTTTTCGATATCGCCTTCCTCGCCCTGACCGTTCACAATGCGCTCCAATATCTCGAGCATGCGCTTTGTGCCGATGCGGCAGGGGGGACATTTGCCGCACGATTCGTCCACTGTGAAGTCGAGGAAGAAACGCGCCACGTCAACCATGCAGTTATCCTCGTCCATGACGATGAGACCGCCGCTGCCCATCATCGAGCCGATCGAAATCAGCGAATCATAATCGATGGGGGTGTCGAGATGGCTTGCGGGAATGCAGCCGCCGGACGGGCCTCCTGTTTGAGCCGCTTTGAACGCCTTGCCTCCGGGTATGCCGCCGCCGATATCGTAGATGATTTCACGAAGCGTGGTGCCCATCGGAATTTCCACAAGACCGGTGTTGTTGATTTTGCCGCCAAGAGCGAACACCTTTGTGCCCTTGCTTTTTTCGGTGCCCATAGACGCGAACCATTCCGGCCCATTGAGTATTATTTGCGCAACGTTTGCAAATGTTTCAACGTTATTGATGATGGTCGGTTTGCCGAACAGCCCTTTCTGCGCCGGGAACGGCGGCTTGGGCGTCGGTTCGCCGCGGTGGCCTTCGATGGACGAAATCAGCGCCATTTCTTCGCCGCAGACGAATGCGCCCGCGCCGAGACGGATTTCGATGTCAAAATCAAAGCCGGTGCCGAATATGTCTTTGCCGAGAAGCCCCATTTCGCGGGCTTGCCCGATGGCGATCTCAAGGCGTTTGACGGCGATGGGATATTCGGCGCGCACGTAGATGTAGCCCATGTTCGCACCGATCGCGTAACCCGCGATTGCCATGGCTTCCAGCACCGCGTGCGGGTCGCCCTCAAGCACGCTTCTGTCCATGAATGCGCCCGGGTCGCCTTCGTCGGCGTTGCAGATGACATATTTCTGCTCGTTTTTCTCGTTGGCGCAGAACTGCCATTTGAGTCCGGTGGGGAACCCGCCGCCGCCGCGCCCGCGAAGGCCGCTTTGCTTTATGATGTCGATCACCTGCTGCGGCGTATATTCCGTGAGGCATTTGCCGAGCGCCTTGTAGCCGTCAAACGCGATATACTCCTCGATACGCTCGGGGTCGATCACGCCGCAGTTGCGGAGCGCGATGCGTTTTTGCTTCTTGTAAAAACCGATATGGTCAAGCGACATCTCGATTTCTTTCGTTTCGCCGTGATATAACAGACGCTGTACGATACGGCCCTTCAAGAGATGCTCGCTGACGATTTCCGGCACGTCCGACACTTTGACGCGCGAATAGAAGCAGCCCTCGGGATACACGATCACGACGGGGCCCGCTTCGCAAAGGCCGAAGCAGCCGGTTCTGACCACCTTGACTTCCTTATCAAGGCCGGCATTGCTGATTTCTTCGACAAATTTATCCATGATCTTCGGCGATTCGGACGATGTGCAGCCGGTACCGCCGCAGACGAGCACATGGGAACGGAAAATATCCATTTTTTAGCCTCCTATTTCGTATTCTCTTCGTGATAACCGATGGTGTATTCCGTGACGGGATTGCCGTTCACGATATGCTCGGCCACGATGCGGCCGACCATGTCGGGATTGACCTTGACATACGTCACCTTTTCCTTGCCGGGCTCAAACACCTCGACAATCGGCTCCAAACGGCAGGCACCGATGCAGCCTGTTTGCGTAACGGTCACATTTTTCAGTTTTCTTTTGGCAACTTCGTCAACCAGAGCCGTGAGCACAGGACGCGCGCCGGCGGCGATGCCGCAGGTGGCCATGCCGACCACGATGCGTGTGCCTTCGCCTTTTTTGCGGATATCTATTTCAGACAACGTTTTGTTTCTGATGGCTTCGAGTTCCTGCAAAGATTTCATATTTCGTTACCTCCAAACACCTGTTTGATTCCTTCCTTTAAATATTCACGGATGAACGTCATTACATCCGGTTGTGTCACTGGAACATCTCCCAAGGCGGCCTTTATCTGCCGCGTGTCGTAATCGAACGCCTCGTTGTATTTCGCGGAAAAAACAAAATCAACGGAAGGGTTCATGATGGTCAGCGTCGCCAGCGTTTCCGCGATGTCGCCAAGCGGCGGACGGTCGATATGCGAAAATTGAAAAACGGCGGTCAGCGTGGTGCCTTTGCCGATTTCAGACTCGATATCGAGGCGTCCCCCCGTTGCTTCGCAGTTGGCGGCGAGCAGCGGAATCCCGAGACCGACTTTTCTTGTGGTCCGCGATGTGGTAAACGGGCTTTTGACGCGTGAGAGAAGCTCTTTGCTCATTCCGCAACCGTTATCACCGATGACAAGCTTCAGCTCGTCGCGCTCCTTGTCGGCGTGAAGGCCGATGCGCACAAGGCTGCTGCCCGCGCGGATGGAGTTTTCGGCGATATCGAGAATGTGCAAAGAAATATCCCGCATGGCTTATTTTTCGTATTTCGCGAGAATGTCCGGCACATCCGAAGGAACCAGCCGCCCGTAAACCTGATCGTCGATCATGATAACGGGAGCAAGCCCGCAGCATCCGAGACAGCGTGTGGCTTCCAGCGTAAAGCGTCTGTCGGGCGTTGTCTGCCCCGGCTGGATACCCAGCTCTTCGGACAGCTTTTCCATTACCTTTTCTATGTTTTTCACATAGCAGGCTGTGCCCATGCATACGCTGATGATATGCTCTCCTTTCGGCTCAAGTGCAAACTGCGAATAAAAAGTGGCGACTCCGTAAACGTCGCTCATCGGAATGCCGAGCTGATCGGCAATCAGTTCCTGCACATCAATCGTCAGCGCACCGAATATAGACTGCGCTTTTTGCATGATGGGCATAAGCGGGCCTGGTTTTTTCTTTTGCTCTGCGATAAATTGGATGAGCTCGTCGCGCATCGCTTTATCATCCACGTTGGTCATGGCAACCCCTCCTCAAAAAAAAATAAGCAGATTGTTAAAAAAGTATCAAAACATCCAGCGGTTATTCTATCACAAAACAAACATGAATGCATTATTTTTTTGTGAAAAAAATAATAAAGTTCGGATTTAAAGACGGTGTGGAGCTGCCGGAATCCATCAATTAGTAACTGTTGACAAAATCGACGAATTCGCGGGCGCTTGACACGCCTTCAAGCGCGTGAACCGGCTCTGAAACCGCGCCGAGATCATGCGCGTCCGATGAATGAAGGATATGGCAGCGTTCGTGAAGCGGAGGGCAGGGAATGTTCTCCGCCACCTCTGCGAAAGAAAACAGACCATGGGGCATTGCGCCCAGATTGGCCAATACGGAAAACGAATCACGGTTAATATGGGCGGGAACCGCGCAGCCGCCGGCCGCCTTGGCCATTTCCGCCACATCGTCAAGCGTATAGGGGACGGCCTGGAGCAGCAGCTTTTTCAGCGTGCCGGCTACCGCGTCGTTTTCATCCATAATGAACTGATTGCCGAAAATATCCGGACGGTTCGGGATATTTGGCAGGGATGCATAGAGCGTCTCGCCGAAATCAAGGGCGGCGCCCACGTCTTTAAAGTACGTCAGAACGTGCACTTCCTCGCTTGTGGTGACTTCTATGCCGGGAACGAAAATGAGATCGTATTCAGCGGCGGCTTTTGCCATCGCCGGCAGATTGCGTCCCGAATTGTGGTCGGTCAGCGCAATCAGCGACAAGCCTTTGATATGCGCCATCCCCGCGATGTTCGCGGGCGTCATATCGTCCGAAGCGCAGGGAGAGAGGCAAGAATGAATGTGCAGGTCGTAATACCGCTTCATCACGCTTCGCCGACGCCGAGCGCGCACAGCGCTTTCGCAGCGCCGTATGCCGTACAGGGCGCGCTGATAACCGCAACGCCTTTGCTGCGCGCCGCCTCAAGCGTTTCCTCGGATACTTGAATGTTTTCGGGAATGATCACGCAGGCGCAACCCGTCAGCGACGCGACGGCTATCACGTTGATATGAGCCTGAACGGTAACCCATGCAGCGCCGGCCTGCGCATGCGCCATCACCCAGCTTAAAAGATCGCCGATATACGCGGAAGAAACGGCGGTGTCCGGTATATCCGTAAGCGCCTTCCATCCTGTTTTTTGTAAAAGTTCTCGGACTGTCATCTGTCTGTTTCCTTCTTTCCTTTTCCCGTCAGCTCGACCATCTGCTCCGCAAGGCTTGTCACCTTATCGCGCAGCTTGAACACACAGTCCATTTCCTTGGCGTCGCCGAGCACGATATCCTCCGCCATGGCGTGGCATGAGGGAGAGCCGCACGAACCGCAGTCAAGACCCGGCAGCCGTTTGGCGATCTCCTCAATCGCTTCGAGCTTTTTCATGGCGGTGACCATGTCCGCGTCGATTTTCATCACGGGCCGCGCTTTTACGGGTTCGCGGAAATCGACGGTGCCGTCGGCGATATATTTCTGCGCGTAGTCGTATGACGGTTCAGTATTGGCGATTTTCGCGGACAGCGCTTTGATGCGCGTGCGCGCCACATACGGGTTTTCAAATGTGAGCGGGCCGCCCACGCAGCCGCCGGGGCAGGCCAGCCCCTCGAAATACTGCAGGTCGGTCAGCTTCATGTTTTCGATTTCCTCAAGCACCTTGATGACGTTGCCGATGCCGTCGACCGCGAGCGAATTGGTGATGCCTGCGGCGGCCGCTTCGCCGCCCGAATTGGCCCAGCCCACGCCGTATACCGACGCCGTTTCTCCTTCAGACTCCACGATGCCCGGTTTTTTAAGCTGGCCCGCGAGCAGACCGTATATGTCGATGACCGAAAACGCGCCGTCCACACTGCTCTTGCCGATGCCGTAAGGGTTCTTAATGCTTGTCATTTTGGCGGGGCAGGGCGTGATGAAGAACGTGCCGATATCCTTTTGGCTCACGCCGTATTTTTCGGCATATTCGCGTTTCGCCACCGAAGCCGCCACTTCCATCGGCGACAAAAGGTCGATGATGTTGTCGATAAGCCCCGGAAAGCGCACCTGTATCAGCCGAACGATCGCCGGACAAGCCGAGGATATGACGGGCAGGTTTTTCTTTTTCTGTATTTTTTCCCGTATCGCGCAGCTGACGATATCCGCGGCGCGCGCCACCTCGTATACCTCGTCGAATCCCATGAGCTTAAGGCCCATCACCACACGGTCGATGCTGGTGAGGTTCTTGAACTGGCCGTATAGGGACGGCGCCGGCAGAGCGATTTTATACTTGAACTTGCCGATGTCCGAAAACGGGTCGGTATATGCGATCTTTGCGTGGTACGGACAGACGCGGATGCATTCCCCGCAGTCGATGCAGCGCTCCGCGATGATCTGCGCTTTGCCGCCGCGCACGCGGATGGCTTCGGTGGGACAATGCTTGATGCAGTTGGTGCAGCCCTTGCACTTGTCACGGTCGAGCCGTACCGAGTGAAAATAGGTGTTCATAATTTCCCGCCTTTACTTGATATCAAAACGCATGTCGAGGCGAGTTCCGCCGGAATCCGAGCGGATGGTAAACTCGTCGCTGTTTTTTTTCATGTTGGGAAGCCCCATGCCCGCGCCGAAACCCATCATCCGCACATCAAACGGCGCCGTCGAATAGCCCTCCTGCATGGCCATATCGATATCCTCGATGCCGGGGCCTGTGTCCTCGCAATGAAGCAAAACCGCGTCGGGAGAGATTTCCACCGTCATTTCACCGCCGTGGCTGTGAATGATCATATTGAGTTCCGCTTCGTAAGACGCAATGGTGACGCGGCGCGTCAGCGCGGGATCAAGGCCGATCATGCGCAGTATGCTCTTGATCTTTGCCGAAGCTTCCCCGGCGGACGCAAAATCGCCCGATGCGATCTCGAACGTTTCCCTGAAGACATCCGGCATAGGCTATTCCTTCGGGCAGGGGGGAAGGCCTTTTTCATACAGCTTGCCGCATGCTTCATAAAGCGTAAGATCGCAGCAAAGCAGCGTCACGCCCGTCTGCTTGGCGAGGTCGATGATGTCTTCGGTGGGTTTTTTGCCGCGCACAAACGCGATGCATACAACGTCCAGCATCTCTGCGGTGCGGATCACATGCTGGTTGACCATGCCGGTCAGAAGCAAGCTGCCGTCCTTGGCAAATGTGAGCACGTCGCTCATCAGATCGGCCCCGCACGCCGAATTGACGGGCTTGTCCATGTTTTCCTCGCCGCAAACCGGGATGGCCCCGAGCGCCGCGGCTGCCTGCGCAATTGTCATTCGTTTTCCTCCGTGTGGTCTAACTGCTTAACGCGTCTAAAAAAGTCGAATAATCGACAACGATACCGATGATATTATACTTCAGCCGTGATGAAAAATCTACGGCGGATACGTCCGTTGAGAGCGGAATGTTGTCAAGCGTTTTGCAGAAGCCGTCTATATAGGCGGTCAGTTTATCTGTCGGCCCGGTGCCGGGGGTGACGACGTTTTTGTATTGTTCCGCCACCGTATGCGCGTTTGCCTTGAGCGCGGTGATTCTCTCATCCACGCTTGTTCCCTTATCCGCATCGTATATGATCTGCTGAAGCGTATTCACCGTGTCCGATACGAGCGAGAAACACGATTTGATGGCGTTGATCTGCGTCTGCTCCGCGCCCACCTTAAACTCGATCGCGCCGGAATCCAGTTTGAAAACGGTGCAGACGATGCCTTGAGATTCCAACTGAGTCTTGACGTTTTTTGCGTCCGCTTCGCTGGTATACCCCGCGATAAGCGTGCGGTATAGATTGCCGTCGAACGCCACATAGCCCGCGCCGCCCCTTGAGATGATCTCTGCGGCAGCGTTTTTTGCGTTGGCTTCGTCCGCATAAGCGCCCGCCTGAAGCGTGAAAAGCGTGACGCTGCCGACGCTGATCTGTTCTTCGGCGCGCGTGCCCGACGCTTGAGGCAGGCTCGCCGGCTCCGCTGAGGGTGAGGCGGATGCCTGCACGGTCAGCGAGGGGCTGGACGACGTGCCGGGCGTTGCGGCGGCCGCCGTGGGATTGCTGTTGAAAACGGGATTGATAACGTTTTCGGCCAGCCATCCGCCCGCCGCGCCTGCCGTGACAAAATAGACGGTCACGCCGAGTATCACAGCGACGAGTATGAGATTGCCATACCTCTTATTCCTTTTTGGCGGTTGGGACATCATTCGTGAATATCGCATATCTTCCTCCGTATCGGTAAAATCTTCTGATGGATTTATATGAGACGGAGGGGACAAATATGTAAAGCGAGAACACGGCGGATCGGATATTCGCCGCATCAAAAAAAGGAATCGTTGCGCGATTCCTCAGATTGCCGAAAAACCTTCGGTTTTCCGCCAGTTTTGCGGTTTTGCTTATTCCCCGCAGCTCGAAACGGCGCAAAACCGCAAGATGCGGGCGGCGCGGGCAAACCCGTCTGCCCGCAAAATGGTATTTTGAGCTTTATCGACACTACAAAGCGGTTATCTTGTTTTGCCCATGAAGAATACCGAGATCGTTCCGGGGCCCGCGTGCGCGCCGATGACGGCGCCGAGCGGACCGATCATGATCTCGCCGACTTCGGGGAAACGCTCTCTGACCATATCGGCCAGCTTTTCCGCCGCCTCGATATCGTCGCCATGATTGATGAATATCGTCTGGCCTTCGGGTTTATACACATATTCGGCCATTTTCTCGACAAGACATTTGAGCGCGCGCTTGCGGCCCTGTTCCTTCTCCCGCGGGATCAGATGTCCTTCAAAGTCCACGTTGAGCACCGGTTTGATTTTAAGAAGATTGCCCACGAACGCCGCCGCGCCTGTGACGCGCCCGCCGCGGCGCAGATGGTTCAGATTGTCAACGGTAAACCAATGGTTAAGCCCGAGCTTGTTGGCTTCAAGCCATTTGGCCGTTTCGTCGATGGACTTTCCCGCGTCGCGCATTTTGACGGCGTAGTCCACAAGAAGCCCCTGCCCAAGCGATGCGCACAGAGAATCGATCACGTATATCTTGCGCTCCGGATATTTCGCGCGCATGTCTTGCGCCGCAAGGCTCAGGTTGTTATAGCTTCCGGAAAGGCCGGAGGAGAAGGCGATATACAGAAGGTCGCTGCCTTCCGAAAGCACTTTTTCAAAAACGGGTATGATGTCGGCAGGGGTGAGCTGCGAAGTGGTCGGCAGCTTGCCGTCGCGCTCCAAATCAAAGAACGTTTTTGCATCCATATCCCCGTCTTTATATTCGACATGATCGATCGTATAGGTGTATTTGATGACGAGGACGTGATGAGCATCCACATAAGACGGAGGCAGATCCGCCGTGGAACAAGTGCCGATCACATATCCGGACATATCCTATCCCTCCCTTTTTTGCATATTTTAAAGGAAAGAATCAGTTTGTTCAAGTGGCGCCGTTTAATTTCATACATTTTTCACATGAATGCCTTAGTAACGGCCGTACTTATCGCTCACTTTTTGTTTCGCCGCAGCAGCAGTGCAGCGCCGATAGCACGATGTCCATATCGGGGTTGCCCTCAAAGAAAAGACTCCCGCCGCAAAAGAAGGCGGGAATAAGACTGTGGGGAAGCGCCGCCCCCTCGGGGCTTTGGTCAAACACATATCGGATATCGAGCGAACGGAATTCGGGGTGCGTATCAAGCGCCCGCTGCAGCAGCATTTTGGCCTTTTTGCAATAGCCGCAGCCGTCTCCGTACAGCAGCGTGAATTGTTTCAAAAAAATCCCTCCTCGTTAATGAATATATGAACGGGATTCCTTAATGGTGTGACGCTTTCTCCGCCGCGGAACGAATGCAATATTTTTTTCGCAATCATGCAAAAAATCATTCAAACCCTGTTGTATTGGTGAATATAATGTGTTATCATACGTTTAAATGAAGGTTTCAAACAAACGAATATGCATATTGTGCTTAACCAATGGAGGTTTTTATGATATTGTCTAGCAAAGCTGCCGGTATTGCGCCATCCGCAACGCTCAAGATCGACGCAATGGCCAAAAAGCTCAAGAGCGAGGGCCGCGACGTTGTGGGGTTTGGCGCGGGAGAGCCGGATTTCGACACACCGGAAAACATCCGGAATGCCGCCAAAAAGGCGCTTGACATGGGGCTCACGCGCTATACGCCCGCTGCCGGTTCGCTGGAGCTGCGCCGGGCGATTGCCGAGAGGCTGGCCGACAAATACGGGCTTGATTATACGCCGGACGATATCGTTGTATCCAACGGCGCAAAGCATTCTCTGTTCAATGTGTTTGCGGCCATATTGAACCCGGGTGATGAAGTGATTATCCCTTCCCCTTATTGGGTGACATATCCCGAACTCGTAAAAATGTCGGACGGCGTTCCGGTATTTGTGGAAACGGGGCAAAGCTTTAAGGTAACGGCGGACGAGATTCGCGCCGCTGTCACAGAAAGGACAAAAGCGCTGATACTCAATTCTCCGTCAAACCCGTGCGGCGCGGTTTATACGCGCGAAGAGCTTGAGGCTATCGCGGAAGCGGCGGCGGAAGCGGGCATTTTCGTGATATCGGATGAAATTTACGACGAGCTCGTTTACGAAGGCGAGCATGTGAGCATCGCATCGCTCGGCGGCCGGATCAAGGATTTGACGATCGTCGTCAACGGCATGTCAAAAACGTACGCGATGACGGGCTGGCGCATCGGATATACCGCAAGCGCACGGGAGATTGCCAAGGTGATGGGCGCCTACCAGTCTCATGCGGCGTCGAACCCGAACTCTATCGCGCAGTATGCAAGCATTGAGGCGCTCAAAGGACCGCAGGACGAGGTCGGAAAAATGCGCGATGTTTTTGATAAACGGCGCAGGCTTCTGTGCGAACTGATCAACGGCATCGACGGTTTGTCGTGCGAGATGCCGGGCGGCGCGTTTTATGTGATGATGAACATATCAAAGCTGATCGGAAAAAAATATGACGGTATTGAAATTAAAGGCTCGCTTGACTTTTCCGAACTGCTGCTGGAACGGACGCTGACGGCCGTTGTGCCGGGCGTGGCATTCGGTGCCGACGGCTATGTGCGATTAAGCTACGCGGTCAGCGAAGAGCATATCAGGAAAGGGCTCGAGAGGATAAAGGAGTTTGTTCTTTCTCTCAAGCCGTGAAAGGGGGAAGGCAATGAAGGGTGATAACATGAAGGACATTGACACAAGGTGGAATCTGTTGCAGGAGAATGATTATAAATATTCGTTTCAGGACGTGGATGAGCCGCAGCTGTTCCGCGATATGTTCGATTATGACTCGGTGCCGAAAATCACATTCAACCATCGTGTGGTGCCGATGCGCATGCCGGAAAACATATGGATTACCGATACCACGTTCCGCGACGGCCAGCAGTCACGCTCTCCGTTTACCGTGAAGCAGGTGGTCGATATATACAAAATGCTGCACAGGCTGGGCGGGCCGAAGGGCATCGTCCGCCAGAGCGAGTTCTTTGTGTATACGCAGAAAGACAAAGAAGCGCTGCAGGCGTGTTTGGACTTGGGATACGAGTTCCCGGAGGTGACGACATGGATACGGGCCAGCCAGAAGGATTTTGAGCTTGTCAAAGCTTTTGGCATAAAAGAAACCGGCATACTCGTAAGCTGTTCCGATTACCATATATTCAAAAAGATGAATCTGACGCGCAGACAGGCGATGGAAAAGTATCTCGGTATCGTCAAGATGGCAATTGATTTCGGAATCAAGCCGCGCTGCCACTTTGAGGACATCACCCGCGCCGATTATTACGGCTTTGTCATTCCTTTCGCGGATGAGCTGATGAAGATCATGCAGCAGACGGGCGTGCCGATCAAAATCCGCATGTGCGATACGCTCGGCTATGGCATCACATACCCCGGCGCGTCGCTGCCGCGCAGCGTTCAGGGCATCGTATACGGGCTGCATCAGTATTCGGGTTTTCCTTCCGAACTGCTTGAATGGCACGGGCACAACGATTTTTATAAGGTGGTGACCAACTCCGCGACGGCGTGGCTTTACGGCGCATCCGGCGTGAACTGTTCGGTGCTCGGCATCGGCGAGCGTACCGGCAACTGCCCGCTTGAGGCGATGGTCATAGAATACTGCGGTCTCAAGGGTACGGCGGACGGTATGGATCTTGCCGTTATTACGGAGCTTGCCGATTATTTTGAAAACGAGCTCGGTACAGAGATCAGCCCGAGAACGCCGTTTGTGGGGCGCAACTTTAATTCCACGCGCGCGGGCATACACGCTGACGGCCTTTTGAAGGACGAGGAGATCTATAACATATTCAATACCGAAAAGATCTTAAACCGTCCCGTGACGGTGGCGGTGGATGCGCATTCGGGGCTTGCGGGAATCGCGCATTGGATCAACTCGCACTTCAAGCTCAAGGGCGAAGCGGCGCTTGGCAAGCAGGAGCCGCTGATACAAAGAATCAAAGCGGAAATCGACAAGGAATTCGCCGAAGGCCGCACGACGGCTTACGGTGACGACGAGCTTGAGACGATCATCCGCGAGGTGGACGAAACGGCGTATATCGCCCTTTGCCATCACCGCAAAAGCCTGGTCGAAAAAGACGAGTAACGATGCGGAACCGGCTTTGCGAATGAATTTTTCATAAAAACGTCCGGTTTGTCCATATCGCTATTTACAAACCGGACGGCTTATGATAATCTTTCAACAGTAGAACACCTTTAATTCGGTCCAGAGAGTCCGGCAAGGTTTTGGGTTTGCTATGTCTGTTCAGCCTTGCTTGAAGCAAGGCTTTTTTGATGCGAACAAAAAGATAAAAGGAGGCGGGAGAAGTGGACAAGGCGCTCATTATGGACGAAACGGCGCTTGACCGTGCCTTAAAGCGAATCGCGCATGAAATCGTGGAAAAAAACAAAGGCGCGGAGAATTTGAAGCTGATCGGCATTCACCGCCGCGGCGTACCCATTGCCAAACGCATAGCCGCTTACATTAAGGAGTTTGAAGGCGCCGTTGTTGACGTGGGAACGCTGGA
>JAJUJH010000074.1 GCA_029265435.1 Clostridiales bacterium | reverse complement strand
CGTACAGAGGATATTTCCAGGGACTTCAGCAAATGTCACCCACAGCCGTCACGCAAATCATCGAACAGGCCGTGAAGCTCGGAGCGGGGCTGTATTTTGCCCGGTTATGGGTTCCGAAAGGCGTGGAATTCGGTGCGGCGGGCGCGCTTTTGGGCGTCACCGTTTCGGAAATCGCGGCGCTCGCCGTCATCATATTGTGGTATGGGAAAAACTCAAAAAAGTTGAAACAAAAACGCCATGAACCGTCGGGCGCTTCTTTCGTTTCCAGCCGTTTTGCGCTTCACGCCCTGCTCCGCATTGCCATCCCCGTAACGGCCGGCGCCTGCCTGATGCCGATCGTCGGCTTTCTCGATACGCTGATTGTGACAAGCGCGATGGCCGGCGTCGATTATTCCGCGTTTAACCCTCTCTCGCCCCAGACCAGCTTCGGCGTGCTCACGGGAGCCGTGAACCCTCTCGTCAATATGCCCGCCGTGCTCTCATTGGCGCTTTGCATGAGCCTTGTTCCCGCCATATCCGAGGCGCGTGCCCAAAAAAGTCCGCTTCTTGTCAGCCGGCGTTCCGCAATGGGCTTGAAGCTTTCATTGCTCATCGGACTGCCCTGCGCGGTCGGTCTGTATGTTTTGGCCAGGCCTATATTGTCACTGCTGTATTCGGGCGGCCTTGCGCCGGAAGAAATTGCTGTCGGCGCACAGCTGCTCAAAACGCTGTCCGCAGGCGTGCTGTTTTTAACGCTTCTGCAAACCATGACAGGTCTTCTTCAGGGCGCAGGGCATCCGGTGATACCCGTCTTCAGTCTGGGCATCGGCGCCATAGTAAAAATTTTCATCAGCATATTGCTGATCCGCGTCCCTTCGATTAATATTAATGGAGCGGCTGTCGGAACGGCCGCTTGTTACGGCATTGCGGCTGCATTGAATGTCATATTCGTCTGCAGATACGCGAAACCTTGCGTCAAGCCGCTTTCGGACATCGTGATGCCGGTTTTGTCCGCCGGAGCAATGGGCCTGTGTGTCGTTTTGCTGTATCAGACTTTCGCTCCGCTATGGGGCGATGCAAAAACGGCGTTGTTCTGCATCGCTGCAGCCGTTGTTGTTTACACAGCCATGCTTCTTTTAACAAGGTCTGTCGCAAAGGACGATATGGCGTATTTTCCGGGCGGAGCGCACTTCACACGAATAATGAAAAAGCTGAGGGTTTGGGAGGATTGACATGCATCTGACGATAGGGAGTATGAGCCCGAACGGTCTTATCCGCGAAGACGTGATCGAAGCGGCAAAAAATGCCGGCTGTGTGATATTGCAGACGAAAATCGGACAAGCGCTTGACGATGCGGGAATCGCATATGAAACGCTGGACAGCCTTTATGAAACCGCTTCCGATTTCGACGAACTATATTCGCTTGCCTGTGAAAAGCTGCTTAATGACGGCACCCTATTTATTGTGCTCGGCGATATCTGCCGGAACGCCATCGCCGCCGCCGCCGCAAAGCGCGTCAGGGAAGCCGGCGGGCATGTCGTTGTCATTCCGGACGGCAGCCCGGCACTATGCGCCGCGTTCGCGGCTGGCGCGGCCGACGGTCTCGGCGGCGTCATGTTCTTCAGCGCATCGTCTTTCACTCGTGTTTATGATACCGATGTTACCGTCGTCATCGATGAAATCGACACACGGCTTTTGGCTTCCGAAGTCAAGCTCAAGCTGGCGCACACCTACAGCGACAACCATCAAGTATTCATCACTGACACTCGGCGTTTAGAGGGGAAAATAATTCCACTATGCCTTCTTGACGCGGAGCCTTCATACGGTTATTATACTAGCGTGGCAGTCCCTTCCTGCCGCCTCGAGCAAAAAGGCCGTTATACGTTTGCAGACCTCGTCAGCGTGATGGAGAGGCTGCGTTCGCGCAACGGATGTCCGTGGGACAAAGAACAGACACACGAAAGCCTGAAGCGGTATCTTGTGGAGGAAAGCTACGAAGTTTTGGACGCGATTGACGCGAACGATATGGACGCCTTATACGACGAACTGGGCGACGTTCTTCTGCAGGTGGTGTTTCACTCAAGAATCGCGCAGCAGCAGGGCGAGTTCGATATATTTGACGTGACGACGGCCATCTGCTCAAAGATGATTTCTCGTCATACGCACATATTCGGGCAGGCCGCTGCCGGTTCTCCTGACGAAGTCGTTGCCAACTGGGAAAAAATCAAAAAAGGCGAAAAAGGGCAGCGGACTCAGGCCGACGTGCTCCGCGGCGTGCCAAAGAGCATGCCCGCGCTGATGCGAAGCGGAAAGGTCCAGCATAAAGCCGCCCATGTCGGTTTCGACTTTTCGGACGCCGGGCAGGCTTTTGAAAAGCTTCAAGAAGAAATCGGTGAAGTCCGCGGCAGCGGCAAGGAAACGCTGGCGGACGAATGCGGAGATTTGCTGTTCTCCGCCGTCAACGTTGTTCGGCTTCTCGGCGTGGAGCCGGAAACAGCACTGCAGAAAGCCACGGATAAATTTATTGCACGTTTTGCGGTTGTCGAGCAGCTGGCCGAAGAGGAGAACGTGGATATGAAAAGCTGTGGCATTGAAAAGCTCGATGAGCTTTGGGAAAAAGCGAAATGTCAGATTGAAAAACACTAAGCACTTTCAATCTGCAGGGTGCAAAACCTATATATTAATTACCAGGAGGACTAAAAACATGAACAAATCAGAGTTAATCAATGCCGTCGCCCAAAAATCCGGTCTTACAAAGAAAGATGCCGACGCCTGCCTTTCCGCGCTGATCGACGTTGTGGTGGACACGCTCTAAAGCGGGGATAAGGTGCAATGGACCGGCTTCGGTTCCTTTGAGTTAAGAGAAAGAGCGGCGAGAAAAGGTGTCAATCCGGCCACAGGCGCTCAGATCGACATCGCCGCATCCAGCGCGCCGGCTTTCAAGCCCGGCAAAGCTTTCAAGGATGCGTTCAATAAATAACCGACTGCTTGTATCCGGCAAACAAGAGGCGGAGCGCGTATTTGCTCTGCCTTTTTAATTGCGGTTTTTTTATCGCGGCCTTATGCTGTCACTTGCGCAATAATTGTGGTATATTGAGTGATATGCCTCATTAAGAGCAAAAATCAATATGAAAAAAGATATATAGGGGGATTCATGGGAATTAACGGCAAAATACCCGCAAGGGCAAAGCTGGGATACGGCGTCGGCACGCTGTCTTACGGCATCCCTTTTCAGCTTGTATCCGCATGCTTTGTTTTTTATGCCACCGCGGTGCTCGGCATTTCGGGTACGCTCACAGGCGTTCTCGTTTCCGTCAGCACTGTATGGGATGCCGTTACCGACCCTGTGATGGGATACGTTTCCGACCATACAAATCAGAACGTGCCTCTTGGACGCCGCCTGTTTTATTTAATGATCGGCGCGATAGGGCTCGCGTTCTGCACGCTTCTTTTGTGGCAGGTTGACCCGTCCCTCCCCTACGTGACGAAAGCGGCATATCTTGGCGCACTGCTCATTTTGCTGAAAACCTTCTCGACGATATATACCACGCCGTATATGGCGCTTGGGGCGGAGCTTTCCAGCGATTATGACGAGCGAACCGCCATTCAGTCCTATCGGACGGCTTTCTTCTTTCTCGGGTTTATGTTTCCGACGATCATCGGGATGGCCGTGTTTTTTCGCCCCACGCCCGACTATCCGAACGGCCAGCTGAATCCCGGGGCTTATGCTTCACTCTCTCTCATCACCGCCGCGATTACGCTTGTCTGCGCCGCCGCCTGCATCGGACTGACATACCGTCACCAAGCGTCTTATTCATTGCCAAAGGTCAAACGGAATCCATTGAAAGGCATATTCAGGGAGACGGCGGAAGCGCTCAAGTGCGCCGATTTCCGGAATATCAGCCTTGGACTTTTATTTATCAATATGGCCATGGGCATCGTCGGCTCCGTCGGTATGCATATATTCACCTTTACGTTCCGTTTCAGCAACCGTCAGATCGCGATTGTTTTCGGTGTGCTGTTTTTCATGGCGCTGATTGCGCAGCCCGTATGGCTTTTTATCGCCAATAAATTCGAAAAGAAGCAGGCGCTCATGGCCTGTCTCTATATTGATATCGGCGTCACGGTGTTGTTCTTTATCTATGTGCTTGCCAACTCGTGGGTATTCTCTCATTACCTTTCCGTGCTGCCGCTCGCCATGCTGATGGGTTTTTCGATGGGCGGCAGCATCGCGCTGCCGTATTCTATGATTTCGGACACCATCGACAAGGACGCCTTTTTTTCAGGCACACGCAAAGAAGGCGTATTCTACGGTTGCGCGACATTCATGTTTAAGCTCTCGCAGTCGCTTTCCGCCGTATTCGTCGGCGCTTTGCTGGATATCATCCGCTTCAACCCAAAGCTGGAACAGCCGCCGGAGGTATATTTAAAGCTCGGCCTGATATTGCCCGTCGGTTTCCTGATCTGTTTTCTGCTGGCGGTCTTGTTTGTGGGCAGATATACGATTGACAAGAAGAAGGTCGCGCTTTACCAGTCCCAAATCAATAACAGCACGATCCAACAAGATTCAGCTTGAATTTCAGATACCCTTCCTGATTATCGCTGTCGCTGACGATCACTTTCCTTGCATCCGCGGCTTTCATAAACTCAACGAACAATATGGCGCCGAACACAATGACATCCGCTTTCTTTTCGGGCAGACCGATCATCGTTTTTCTCTGCTCGGCCGTCTTGCTTTCCAGCATGCCGCAGATTTCCTGCGCGCGCCGGCGTGTCAGTATATGGCCCTGCACGCGTTCGGCCGCGTATTCGGCAAGCCCTAAATCGAGCATCGCCAATGCCGTTGCCGTTCCGCCGATGCCCGTATAGATAAGGCTTTTCCCATCCGGAACGCCTTCAAATGTCCGTGCCGCAAGCGCATGCGCCTGCCGGAACGCCTCCGGATCAGCCGCGTCACCGCTGGGAAACATTTGCAGCAAGCGGACGGTGCCGATGGCAAAGCTCTTTTGAAAACGCACTTCGTCCAGGCTGCCGGCCATCACTTCGGTGCTGCCGCCGCCGATGTCGAACATAGCCCCTTCACCGTCAATGCATCCAGCGAATCCGAGCAGAGCTTCCCTGCCGCCCGATATGATTTCCACACCTATGCCGCATTCTTTTTGGATATAATCCACAAACTCCCTGCCGTTGTTTGCTTCGCGCACGGCGCTTGTGCCGAAAGCGAAAAAATCATCCATATCCACGCCGTATTCCCGGCTAATAGAAATAAAATCAAGTAGCGCCTGTTTTGCACGCGCCATAGCCTCGGGAACGATTTCCCGTTTCGCGACCATCCCTTCGCCCATGCGTATAAGCCGAAGCGTTTTATAATCCGCCGCGATCCGACCGTTTTCCAAGTGCGCAATCATCAGCCTTGCCGAGTTTGTCCCAATATCCGTCACCGCGTATCTTCTCATTCAAAGCTCCCTTGATGCCGTTTTTTATCTCAAGCATTATACCGCCGCCCGGAAATCCCCGCAATAAAAAACTCACCCCCGAAGGGATGAGCGGCTGCCGTCGCTGAAAGCTATTGCCCATCGTCCGAAGGCGTCAGAACATATTCGTCTCCATAAACGAAGCCAAACTTATCACGCGCTTCGTTTTCGATGTATTCCTGTGTGCTCATGTATTCGTTTTTATGCTGAAGCCGCTCCAGCTCGGTCTGCGTCGCCTCGTATTGGTCGTTCAAGCTTTTTTGCTCTGCCAGCAAAGCGTTGATATCGCCCTGCTGAAAAAAGACCGATACGCCCACGTATACCAAAAAAAGAGCCAAAAGCAGCAGCTTGAACTTCAGCCTGACTTTTCTCTTCTTCATTTTTCCTCACAAAATACCTCGGGCGTCTTCCGCCTCTGTCGCCTATATAAACAAAAAAGAGCCGTTTTAAACACTCGTTTAAATTTCGACGTTTATTCGGGTTCTCCTTTTTTCATCGGTGTTTTTGCGTTATTCTTTTTTGCGCGGCGCCGGAGCTTCTTTGCCAAAAACGAGAGAAACGGCGATATTCCCGCCATGTAAAGCGCAAACCCCAGCGCAAAGCCGACAAACGTATAAAGCCTCAGCTCTCCCGCGTTGGCGGCATACATAACGGCCGCCACAATGGCTCCAAGCGTGAGAATAAACATGGAGTCAAGCAGCGCCGTAACCCAGCGTCCCGTCTTGAAAGACCGCCGGATGCCGCGATAGATATCGTAAGCAAAGCCCGCAATCATGCCGCCGTAGAGTGTGATCATGAAAACGTATATCTGCGGAACCGTCGTCTCCATGGCTTTGCCTACCTGAACATCTTGGAAAAGACGCCGCGTTTTGCACGCTGTTCTTCATGGTCCGCATAATCGATACTTTGTATCTTTCCCGCCACCACAAGCTGCCCCTCCTCCAGATTCAGCTTGCTGATATGAAGGTCTTCTCCCGTTACGGTGATAAAGCCGTGATTGGTAAGCAGTATAACTTCCACCTCGTTAAAGCTGTCCACATCCTCCACGGCTGTAATGATGATTTTCTCGCGCGAGTCGATGACAACCTTATGCGGCGCATTATGGCTTGATGGTTTTTCTGCCGGTTCTTCGATATACATGGCGATATCTCCTTTGCTTCATTGCATATTGAAATATATGCGGGCATATCACCATGTATACTATTCACCGTCTATATCTGTTTAATCAGCAGCAGGGGCTTGAAACGCTTATCGGGAACGGAATAAGGCTTGCCGTATTTGGCCGCATCGCGAATCCGGCCTTTGTAAGCGATCGCGTTTGCCGGGCAGAAAGAATAGCACCTCAGACAGAATGCGCACCGATCTGCGAATTCCGGTGCATCTTTGATTGTGATGTTGCGCATCGGGCAGAGGCTCTCGCACAGGCCGCAGCGCGTACACAGCGCAGCGTCCGCATTAAAAAGCCGTCTCGCCTTTTTCCTGTATAGACGGAACGGAACACGCTGAAGCATGCCGAGCATGGCGCTGAATCGTCCTTGGATGCGCGCTGTGTTTGTGAGCAGCCGCTCCACATAACCGTCCACCTGCGTTTCCGCCGAAGCCATGATTTTTTTGACGCGGTTCTCATCGGGCGTACCGAAAAAGCCGCGCATCATGCTCATATTTGAGGGCATTGTGAAATGCTGCGCCGTATCGATGATAAGGCCCTTTTCCGCAAGCCATTGATGCGCAAGCCAAGCGCCGTCGCCCGAAAAACCCATCTGCGTACAGAACACATGAACGTGCTTGCTCTTTTCCAGCTTTGGAAGCGCACCCAAAAACCGCTTCATGGGTTCCGGAAGGTCTGAGCCATATACCGGCCAGCCAAACAAAACGAGATCGGCCGTTTTTATCCACCAATCCGCTTTTTTGGGCGTCACCGTATCCACGGAAACGGCCGTCGCATTGATATTGCTCATGTCAAGCCGTCTGATGATCCGATCGGCAACCCACCATGTATTTCCCGTTCCGCTGAAATAAAACACAACCGCCGTATGCATCGCTTATGAGTTTGCGAGATACGCATTGATAAACGCGTCCAGCTCGCCGTCCATCACCGCCGCGACATTGCCCGTTTCCTCGCCTGTGCGATGATCCTTCACCATGCTGTACGGATGGAAAACATACGAACGGATCTGGCTTCCCCATTCGATTTTTTTCATCTCGCCTTTGATCTCCTGTATCTGACTCATCTTTTCGCTTTCACGTTTTTCAATGAGCTTTGCTTTGAGCATGCGCATCGCGGTTTCCCGGTTCTGTATCTGCGAACGCTCGTTCTGGCACTGCACCACGATACCCGTCGGAAGGTGCGTGATGCGGATAGCAGACTCGGTCTTGTTGACGTGCTGTCCGCCCGCGCCTGACGAACGGTAAGTATCAACGCGCAATTCATCCGGGTTGATTTCGATATCGTCGTCATCGTCCTCCAGATCAGGCATCACATCGAGAGACGCAAAAGAGGTGTGCCGCCTCGCCGACGCGTCGAAAGGACTGATGCGCACAAGCCTGTGCACTCCCTTTTCCGCTTTCAGATATCCGTATGCGTTTAAGCCGATCACTTCAAACGTGACGCTCTTGATACCCGCTTCGTCTCCCGCAAGAAAGTCGAGCACCTTGAGCGTGTATTTTTTGCGCTCGGCCCAGCGCGTATACATCCTGTACAGCATCTCCACCCAGTCCTGAGCCTCCGTGCCGCCGGCGCCCGCATGAAGCGAGAGTATCGCGCCGTTAGAATCATATTCACCGCGCAGCAGCGCTTTGAGCCGCAGCTCCGAAACATCCCTGCGCAGAGAGACAATCTCTCCGGAAAGCTCCTCCGCCATCTCTTCGTCGCCCGATTCCACCACAAGCTCTAGCATGACGGACGCGTCTTCAAGACGCTGCGTCAGCTTCGCGAACTGCTCAAGCTTATCCTCAATGGGTTTTACCCTTTTGTTGACCTTATGCGCTTCCTTGATATTATCCCAGAAGCCGGGCGCTTCCATCTGCGCATGCAGTTCGGCAAGCTCCGTCTTGAGCGTATCCACACCGAGCGCCGCTTCGGCTTCTTTCAACAACGTTTTGATTTCCGTCAATGACTGTTTGGCTTCGTCCGTTGTCAACATAGTCTCCTCTTATCGTTCCTGTCCACAGCAGTTTTTATATTTCTTGCCGCTTCCGCAAGGGCACGGCGCGTTTCTCCCGACCTTGTTGCCGCTTGCGTCTAGCGCCTTTTTGGGCGCTTCCACGGCTCTCGGCGGTTCGCGCCGCTGCGGCCGTGATGTGAGCTTCACATGGAATAGCATCGCGAGCGTATCCTGCCGAATGTCATGCACCATTTCCTCGAACATATCGAAGCCTTCGTTGCGGTATTCAATGATCGGGTCGCGCTGTCCGTATGCGCGCAAGCCGATCCCCTGACGAAGCTGATCCATCGCATCGATATGCGCCATCCACTTCTCATCGACGACGCGCAGCAATATGATGCGTTCAATCTCGCGCATGCTCTGCCCGCCCTGCTCGATCTCTTTTTCCTTTTGCTCATAAATCTTCAGCGCGGTTTCAAGTATACGCTCTTTCGCTTTTTCCTGCGTCAGGTCCTCGATTTCCTCGGGTTTAAAGAACGCCGCTCCTCTCGGAAGAAATATCTTCGTGAAGTATTCATGCAGCGCCGTCATGTCCCATTCTTCCGGATAAACGCTTGCGGGGCAATAGACCTGAACCATTTCGTCTATCAAATCCGTCATCATATTGACGATGTTTTCGCGCATATCCGCACCAGTCAGCACCATTCGCCTCTGCGAATAGATTAGTTCGCGCTGTTTGTTCATCACGTCGTCAAACTGCAGTACGGACTTTCTGATCTCGTAATTGCGCGCTTCGATGCGTTTTTGCGCCGCTTCGATCTGCTTTGTGAGCATTCCCGCGGCAATCGGTATATCGTCGTTCTTGCTGATGGAGCTGATGAAGCCCTGCACGCGTTCGCCGCCGAACAGACGCATCAGATCGTCAGACATGGATATGAAAAAGACGGACGATCCCGGGTCACCCTGACGGCCGGCGCGGCCGCGCAGCTGGTTGTCGATACGCCTTGACTCGTGTCGTTCCGTACCGACGATATGAAGGCCGCCAAGCGCCACCACTTCGTCATGCTCGGGCTGCATGGATCTCTTATGCTTTTCGAGCAGCTCCGCGTATCGGGCGCGGGCGCGCAGTATATCCTCGTTATCCGTCGGCGCATGCGAAACCGCCTGCTCAATCAGTTCTTCCGGGAAGTTTTCAAGGCGCATATCCGCACGCGCCGAAAAATCGGGATTGCCGCCGAGTATGATATCGGTTCCGCGTCCGGCCATGTTTGTCGCGATTGTCACGGCGCCTTTTTTACCCGCCTGTGCGATGATCATCGCTTCTTTTTCATGATTCTTCGCATTCAAAACGTTGTGCTTGATGCCCGCTCTTAAAAGCATGCCCGAAAGCCTTTCGGATTTTTCCACCGATACGGTACCCACCAGCACCGGACGTCCCGTTTCGTGAACGCGCTTGATCTCCTCCACCACCGCACGGAATTTTCCCTGCTCGGTCGCGTAGATCACATCGTTCAAATCCTGCCGTATCATCGGTTTATTGGTAGGTATCTGCACAACGTCAAGATTGTATATTCCCTGAAATTCATCCTCTTCGGTTTTCGCCGTGCCCGTCATGCCAGAAAGCTTTTCGTACATGCGGAAGTAGTTCTGGAACGTGATGGTAGCCAGCGTGCGCGTTTCACGCTCAACCTTGACGTTCTCTTTGGCCTCTATAGCCTGATGCAGTCCCTCGCTGTAGCGCCGTCCCACCATCAGTCGCCCCGTAAATTCGTCCACGATGACGACCTGACCGTCTTTCACGACGTAATCGATGTCACGTTTCATCAGGTTGTTCGCTTTGAGCGCCTGATTGATATGGTGATACAGCTCCGTATTTTCGATGTCAGACAGGTTCTGAACGCCGAAAGCCTTCTCGCATTTGGCCACACCCTGTTCGGTCAGATTAATCGCTTTCAGCTTTTCGTCGATTGTAAAATCCTCTTCCTCTTTGAGCTGGCGCACAAACCGGTCTACCGTATAATACATGTCGGTGCTCTTTTCGCCCGCACCGGAAATGATGAGCGGAGTCCTCGCTTCGTCGATCAATATGCTGTCAACCTCGTCCACAACGGCAAAGTACAACTCACGCTGGACCATGCGCTCCGCTGAAACCACCATATTGTCGCGCAGATAATCGAAACCGAACTCGTTATTAGTGCCGTAAACGATATCGCAGCGATAGGCGCGCCGCCTTTCCTCCGGCGGCACCTCGTGTATCACAAGCCCGACGGTAAACCCGAGAAAAGAATAGAGCTTGCCCATCCATTCCGAGTCTCTCTTTGCAAGATAGTCGTTGACGGTGACCACATGCACGCCCTTGCCCGTGAGCGCGTTTAGGCAGACCGCCAGCGTTGCCGCAAGCGTTTTGCCTTCGCCCGTTTTCATTTCAGCAATGCGTCCCTGATGCAGCACGATGCCCCCGATGATCTGCACATAGAAATGCCGCATTCCGAGCACACGTTTTGACGCTTCCCTCACCTGAGCAAACACCTCAGGCAGCAGATCGTCAAGGCTCTCGCCTTCCGCATAGCGCTTTTTATATTCCGCGGTTTTGGCGGCCAGCTCACTGTCGCTGAGCGCTGTGAAATCATTTTCAAGCGCCTCCACCGCGTCCGCGGTCTTTCGTATTTTTTTCAGCCGCGAGTCATTGCTGCCCGCTATCACGTTTTTTAAAAGACCCATAATATTCCCTTCTTTGGCTGATTTGATGAAGCGTTTCCGCTCGGCAAATCAGCATATTCTGTATCATTCTACCACCAGAGCCCCCCTTATTCAACAGTTTCAAGTGTGAAGCATTCATGAACAAAACATTTGCATCGCGTTTTTCTCATCTTAGAACAAATCTCCGGATTAGGATATTTACATTCGTGTGATATAATAAAATATGACAATTGCACAGCTTCAGAAGCAGGTTAATGTTAAATGATTAACCCGTATGAAGATCTGGTTTGGGTTTCAAGGCGGCTTCGGGGATGGAGCTTTCACAGATCCCGAGACTGGCGGACCATTTGTCATGTGTTTAATTATAATCTCATTTGAGAATCTGTTGGTGATAAAAAATAATGGAGGCTCACATGCGTAACTTAA
The DNA here is from genome assembly GCA_029265435.1 of Clostridiales bacterium. Lineage (GTDB taxonomy): Bacteria > Bacillota > Clostridia > Christensenellales > SZUA-584 > SZUA-584. Next base: position 636 of record JAJUJH010000074.1, on the reverse strand, counting down.
GATCATATTACTCAGCTACTATTGCTGATTTTTTAAGACAGTCCAGCAGTGAGATTTTGGGGATCATCCATTCCAACAATTTTGCTGCGGAAACAACAATCCAGCAAAGCAACACATGGGAATCTGAAGTGCAAATTCTAAAGAATCAGTTGTATTCTTTTTTAGATGGCAGGATCATTTTTGAATATACAATTCCTAGAATAGGAAAACGAGTTGATGTAGTGATACTCTATCGGAATATTGTCTTTTTGCTAGAATTCAAGTGCGGGGACAGCAACTATCGCCAGACATCATATGACCAGGTGTATGACTATGCTCTGGACTTACGGAATTTCCAAAAGGAAAGTCACGACAAACTACTTGTGCCCATGATAATATCAACCCAAGCACCACTCTATCAGAATACTCTCACTGTGCGTGATCGAATAGTTGCGCCGATCCGTTGTAACGCGAGTAATATTGGTATTACCATTAAATTGATCGTAAACCATTTTCACGAAGATTCCTTTGACTATGTGACATGGGAGAATATGGTGCTCCCCTTTGTCAAGACAAATTTTTTGATGAGTTAAGTTAGGTCTCCTTTCTGGGTTATATTTATTTTGATGAATGGACTCTTCTGGCAGGATGTCAAGG
>JAJUJH010000157.1 GCA_029265435.1 Clostridiales bacterium | reverse complement strand
TAACGAGACGTCTGATACAACGCTTGAGGACGGCATGGTTGTGACGGTGGAACCGGGTATTTATTTGAAAGGCCGGTTTGGCGTGCGTATTGAAGACCTGTGCGTGATTAAACACGGCGGCATTGTGAATTTGTCGAAAGCGCCGCGTGATCTGATAATCCTATAATTTGTTTGGAGGTAAACATGGTTTCAGCCGGAGATTTCAGAAAAGGCCTGACGATCGAGATAGACGGTCAGGTTTGGGTCATAGTGGATTTTCAACACGTGAAACCCGGAAAGGGCGCTGCGTTTGTGCGCACCAAAATTAAAAACATCATGACAGGGAACGTGCTTGAAAGGACATTCAACCCGTCCGAGAAGTTCCCCAAAGCGCATGTGGAAACAAAAACAATGGAATACCTTTACAGCGACGGCGAGCTGTATTACTTTATGGATCAGGAAACATATGAGCAGCTGCCTTTAAACCACACTCAGGTCGAAGACGCGCTCAACTATATCAAAGAGAACATGAATGTGACGATCAAGTTTTTCAAAGGCGAGGCGTTCTCGGTGGAGCCGCCGAACTTTGTGGAGCTTGAGGTTGCGGAGACGGAACCCGGTTTTAAGGGCGATACCGCGACAGCGGGCAACAAGCCAGCAATACTTGAGACGGGCGCAAAGATCATGGTGCCGCTATTCGTCAACCAAGGCGACAGGATCCGCGTGGATACGCGTACCGGCGAGTATATGGAGCGCGCGTAAGATAAGCGCTTATCAATCGGCAAGAATGAAAAGGGGCGGCCCGCAAAAGCCGCCTCAAAGCTTTTTAAAGCCCGGTTAATCGGAAACTTGCGCTCTCATTGGTAATGCTGCTGGACGGCGTTCATTCGAAAATATCTCCGCCGAACTGATAACCCGAATCAAAAGCATAAACCGCATCAGACGGCCCGTCTTCCGCTGTGGAGTAGAATTCCATATTGATTGTGACGTTGAGTTTTTCGCTCAACGCTTGGGACGGAGAAGCCGGCGGGGCGTTATCCGTTTTCGGCTCCTCTTGGCCGGCGGTGTTATCTTCGCTGTCTGCGTTTTCCTTGGCGTCATCTTCGCCGGAGGCGTTTTCTGCCGCGGCTGCTTCATTATTGAGCTGTACCATAAGCCCTGTGATTTTGACAAAATACTCACCGCCGGACAGCGCGTTGAGCACAGACTTCAGCCCTTTATAATCGCTCTGCATCAGTATTGAAACCGGACAGGCATACATCTGCCTGATCTGACGTATCGCGCCGAAAGAAAAAGTCTGCTTGACGGCGTTATTCTCAACAATTTTGCTGAGATAGACCAAAATTGCGGGTTGATCAAAGCCATGCGAAATACCCGCGCTTATTTTTTCAGTCTGCTCTTTTTTTTCGTTGATATCCTTTTGCAGCTGGTCGCTTTCTATTTTTTTCAGCGTCCTGTTCTGAAGCTCTGTCTGGGCTTCGGCAGTCTCCGTTTTGAGTGCCGCCATTGCTTTTATTTGCGGGTTTAAAAACAAAAGCCAATACGCGCAAACAAAGACAAGGACGATAAGAATACCGATGAGCGTTTTTTCGCGTTTTGTCATTTTCATGGCGACACCTCTCCTGGTTGCTGTGCGGCATTATCGCTGTTTTCAGCCGCATTTTCGCCTGTAGATTCATCATTGCCGCTTTGTTCGACGACTGCAGGACCGTTAAGTGATGCCGGGAGTATCACAGAAAGTGAGAACATGGTTTGATGGCCGTCATCACCGATTGTACTGGAATCCAAAAGCACTTGGGTGAAAAGGCCGGATCCCTTGAGATGCAGAATAAAGGCCGCGATTTCCGAATCGTCGTGAGCCACACCCGTTATTGTCAGAAGGTTATCAAGCATGGAGATGTTGGTGAGGCAGGCGCCGGCCGGGAGCGCGTTTTCAATTCCCTCCAAATACTCAAGCACATCGGAACGCGATTCCTGTATCAATAAGAGGTCGGCAAGCTGCTCGGTTAATTGCTGATTCTCCGAAGCGGTTGCCAGCATTTCGTCATCAGACAATTGAAATGCATCAAGCTGCTGCCTGATGCTGTCGAGGTTACTCTGCGCATCGGTTTTTGCTTTAACGGGTAGCCAGACTCCGACGATTGCAAACACCGCAAGAAAAACAGCGCCGCCAATAAAGCCGATCGTCATATACCGGCTGTTTTTTATGTTTTTTCGCTTATAAATCAGATTGATATCGTTCTTCATTTCGTATTCTCTCTTAGCGTTGCGGCATACGCGTTAAGCAGCAGCGGGGTTTTTGACGCCTCGACTGAAGCGATAAAACCGGCGGCTGAATGAACATGTATGCCGAGATTTTTTTCAATGTATTCATCAATACCCGGCAGCAAAGCGCCGCCGCCTAATGTATATATGCAACCGACGGGGCGTTTTGTTTTGTTTCGGTAAAAATCGAGTACGCGGCTCACTTCGAAAAGCAAAGCGTTTAATTCATAAGCGACAGCGTCTTTAAGCGCATCGCTTTTCTGCAAGGCGTTCAAGTAGTTTTCTTTCTGGTTCACAAGCTCGTTTGCGGCCGCTTCACTGCCTATTGCTTTGGAAATGGCCTCGATGATATTTTGGCCTGAACGTTTAAGCAGATGACTGGCGAAAAACGTTCCGTTATCATATAAGCTGACATGCGTATGTTTATTGCCGATATCCAAAAAGCATATACCGTTATCAAGCGGAAACCGGCTGTCGTTTTGGCGTTTAAGCGACAACAGCTTCTCGCAAGCGTTTTCGCATGTATCCACGATGTTGATTGTCAGCCCCGACGACTTAAACGCCTTGATGTACCGATCGATGATGCGCTTTTGGACGCTGGAAACAAGGACCCTGTACATTTTGACGCCTTCCTGTTCCGTGATGCCCGCAATTTTGTAATCGACGTAATATTTCTCGGGTTCGGATGGCAAATATCCTCCTATTTCATGCATGATGTTCTGATACATCAACTCATCGCTGAGCATCGGAATGATGTACTGCCGGGTGATGATATCACTGCCGCTGACAACAAGCGTGCATTTCGCGCCATTGAAACGATCTGTTTTGCGGACTTTTTTCAACAACTGCACAAGGGCGTCTTCATAGACGATGGTAAGTCCGTCGATGCAGCCTTCGGGCATTTTGCAAATCGAATACTTTTCAATATTGCCGTTTGCCGAAGTTTGTACAATTTTCAGATAAGAATGGCCGACATCGACCGCCAACGCTGCCGTATGAGTGATAGACATTATTGCCTCCTAATATATTAATCCCGCCGCTTTGACATTCTGCGCCGTAATCACGCTCGAATCGGGCAGTTTTCCGCTTCCGCCGCCTCCGCCTTTGAAGAAAAACTCGTATTTGGAATTATTGACAATGCTGTCGATATAACTTTGAGAGTATGTGACGGTGAGCTGGCTCCAGGAAACCGAAGGATATATGCCGCCCTTTGCAATGACCGCTCCTTGAATGGTCGTGCCGCCATTGATAACGATATCTCCTCCGGAAAAATAGATGCCGCCGGCGGAAAAATTGCCAAGCGTCAATTTTGACGACGAGTATATGACACCGCTGTTGCCGCCGCCTCCGGAAATCGATATGGGTCCGTCGGCAAATACGCTTCCCCAGATCTGACCGTTTGTCATGGAAAAGCTGCCTTTGCAGTATATATTTCCGCGCAATGTGCCGCCGTTGTTCTCAACATTGCCGTCGCAATATATATCGGCATTCACATCTCCGTGATTGTATAAGTACAGATTTCCTTTTATATAAATGATGCCTTGAGGAATCGGGTTTGCCTGAAGTGTGACCGTCACGCCCGGATCGGATGTCACATATATCGGCGAACCGGGGGGATAACTGCTTACCACATTATTGGCGGCGGTGATATACAGCGATATCGTTTTGCCGGAAAGATCCGGCGGGGAATATGTGAGGCAAGCATTAACGGCATCGGCCGCGTCGCTTTTGATGGTGCAGTTCGGGTTTGCCCATGGACGTGAAGTGCCGCCGACGATAATCGGCGCGCCGGTCGCGTTAACGCCGTCGTTATATTGGTTGAGGGTCAGCGTACCGCCTGCATACAGCACAACATTTGGAATGTACCAGTTGCTGCTGTTCAGATCCTGCCTTTTCAAACTGACGCTGCCGTTAACAACGTATTTGGTTCCGTTTGGGCTGACAGCCTTGCACGAAATGAGTATATCGCCCGTATTGGCGCTGTTATTAATATGGCCCGGGCTGAATGTGGTGATTGTGCTCATGCCCTTTATGGAAGGCTCAACAAAGTTGTTGGAAGAATTGGCCGCAATGTTTGAAAAGAAATTGTTGTAAAGCGAAGCATAAGCGCTGCCGTGCTCCTCGCTCATCCGTTTATAGTATTTTGCCACCTCAAGTTTAACCTGTTCGATACCGCTGTTGACGCCTGCTTCGGCTGCATAATATGCGTCGTTAACGGCGGCGTCGGCTTCGTTGACGGTAAGGGCGCCCGTTGACAATGTCATGACAGCAAGGCCAAGTATAAGAAGAAGCGCCATGGTGGCGAGAGCCATGATAATGGCTGATCCGTGTTTGTTGCACAAAAATCGCATAACCATCATTCACCTCACCTGCGGAGCAAGAGACAGCGAAGTCTCAAGCTGTGTTCCCGCCGTGTCTGCAATGCTGACATTGAGAATTGAACGGCTGACGGACACGGTAAAACCAGATATGTTTTTTGCGATGGCATGACCGTTTTTGAGTATCTGACTGCCGCTTAACTTATAAACGGTGCCATCCACTGTCAATACGTTGCCGCTGCACGAAATGGCCGATGGTTCGGACAGCCGCGCTTTGTTTGTAATGTCCGAAAGCACTTGCCTGATCGTCTCCTGATTGCTGAATGATTCGCTCTCGGCAGTATAAAGCGCCAGCCCCTGAGCAAAAAAGGTATACATCAGCGATGCGGCCACCGCGATAAGGGCGATGACAACAAGCAATTCGATCAATGTAAAACCTCTGATATTATTCATGGCTATCCGTTCCTTATATTGACATACGTCTCCGTCTGCGAGACGGGAAGCAATGACGACGGATCGTCGTAAACGCTCGTCGTCACATGGATAAGCGACGTGCTGCCGGTAAATATGTTCGGAAATACTTCTGCCGAACCCGATAAAACGCGTATCTTATCTTTGTTGTCATTGGTGCAGTAAACAAGAGCCTTGCAGCCGCTTCCAAGCGTTAAACCCGGCGATACGCTGGCCGGCATATTGATCGCATTGAACACGATCGTGCAAACGGAACTGCCCGCCGTGCCGGTCAATGATGTTGAGTCGCACTGAAGTGTATATCGGCCGCCCGAAACGCTCAAAGATATACCGGACGGGACAGAGGATAGCTGAGTCCAGGTGCCGTCAGGCATAACCGCAAGCAGCTTGCCGCTGCTCAATACGAGCAGATGAATAAAAGCGCCGCC
>JAJUJH010000018.1 GCA_029265435.1 Clostridiales bacterium | reverse complement strand
ATGATGATCGTCAGCAGCAGCGCGCCGATTACCGTGCCCGCAATGCCGCCCTCGCCGCCGAGCAGCGATGTGCCGCCCACGACCACCGCCGCCACCGTCTGCATACCGTATGAATCGCCCATTGTCGAATCGGCCGCGTTAAGCCTCGCGGTCATCAGCAAACCGCCGATACCCGCCGTGATGCCTGAGAATATAAAGGCAAGATACAGCGTTTTCTTGACGGGCACCGCCGAGTAGCGCGCGGCGTCCTCATTTGCGCCTATCGAGTAGATATCCCTGCCGAACGTCGTCTTTTGCAGTATGAAGTACGCTAGCACCACCACGATCAGCGCAATGATCGCTATCACGGGTATGGGGCCGATATAGCCTGTGCCGAACCATGTAAAATCCTCCGAAAGGCCGAATATCACCTCGCCGTTCATCACAATGATGGAAAGGCCGCTCGCAACCCAGCTCATGCCGAATGTCGCGATAAACGACGGCATTTTAACCGTAGCGATCAAAAAACCGTTAAACAGGCCGAACAGCGCGCCGAAGGCGATGGCGATGAGAAACGTCAGCGGCGACGATACGCCCGCCTTCAGGAACTGGGCGATGATGCAGCCGACCAGACCCGACACCGCGCCCACGCTCAAGTCGATACCGCTCGTGAGTATGACCGCGGTCAGCCCCGTGCTGAGCACGAGCAGCGTGCTGGCCTGTCTGAACAGTGTAATCACATTGTTCAGCGTCATAAACTCCGCTATTGCTATCGAAGAGACCAGCACCACGAACAACAGACCCATCAAACTGTAGAACGATCTGTATCGTTTCACCTTATTGAAATACGTTTTCATGGCTGTCCCCCCTAATTCTGTTTCATCCGGCGGATCGTGCTGTCAATCACGATTGCCGCGAGTATAATGGTTCCCATAATCGCATTCAGATAGATGGACGGCAGATGGACCAGATTCAATCCGTTTTTAAGAATCGTGATCAAAAGAACGCCCAATATGGTACCGCCTATACCGCCCTTGCCTTCCTTAAACGACGTACCGCCGAGCAGCGTGGCCGCCACAGCCTGAAACTCCCAGCCCTGTCCGACGATCGGCTGGCCGGATTCCAGCCGGCACGTTGTGAGAAGGCCGCTCATAGCCGTCAGCAAGCCCGCAAACGCGTAGACAAACACAGTCGGTTTCACCACGTTGACACCCGCCAGCACCAGCGCTTCCGCGTTGCCGCCAAGGCCGAACACCCGCGCGCCCATCCGCGTATGATACAGAATCACCCACACGACCGCGAACATGAGCACCGTAATCCAGACGATGAGCGGAAAGCCGAGTATCATGGTTCCCGATATCACTTGGAATATCTTGTTTGCGTAATAGATCGACGCTCCTTTTGTGATCAGCAGCGCAACGCTGTATAGAATATTCTGCATGCCGAGCGTGATGATGAACGGCGGAACCCTCCATTTTCCGATAATGAAACCGTTGATCGCGCCGAACAATACCGTGCACATAACGGTCAGCAGCGCCGCCGCATAAAACGGCATCCCCATCTGCATGAACCAAACCCAAAGCACAGTGGCCAAACTTACCTGGGAGCCCAGCGACAAGTCCACGCCTTCGGTCAGTATGACCATTGTCTGTGCAAACGCCACCAGCATCAGCGGAACAGACTGAACGACGATGTTCTGAATGTTGCTGAACTCGAAATAGCTTGGGGAGAACACGCTGAACACGATCATCATCGCGGCCACGATCCAAAGGACGGGAGGGATGTCTTTGACAAACCTGACGGCTTTCGCCGGTTTTCCTGATTTAAGCGCCATGCTTTCCACCTCCGATACCCAACATATATGCCCCGATGTCATCCGCCGAAAATTCGCTGCGCGCGCATTCGTTGACGATCCGTCCTTCCCGCATCACATAGATGCGGTCGCTCATTCCGAGAATCTCAGGCATTTCGGACGATATCATCAGTATCGATTTGCCCTGCTGCGTCAGCTCGTCCATAAGCGCATAGATCTCCATCTTCGCCCCGACGTCGATACCTCTCGTCGGCTCGTCGAATATCAATATATCGGCGTCGGCGCTCAGCCATTTTGCCAAAACCACCTTCTGCTGGTTGCCGCCCGATAAGAACCGGCATTCACGGTAAACATCCGGCGTCGCAATCCGAAGCTTTTCCTTATACTCCTCCGCGATTTTGATCATCTTCTTCTGCGATATGATGTGCTTCGGAAAATGTTTTTTCAGGCTGACTGCCATGATGTTCCACGCGACGGAATCCTTGAGCGCAAGTCCGTGCCGCTTTCTGTCTTCACAAACCATGCCGAGTCCCTTTTTGACCACCGTCACGGGGGAATGGGAATGGATCTCCTCGCCGTTCACGTATATCTTTCCTTTCGAGGCTGAGTCGATGCCGAATATGAGCCTTGCAAATTCGGTCCTTCCGGCGCCGACCAGCCCCGCCAGCCCGACTATCTCCCCTTTATTCAGCACAATGCTGATATCTTTGACCCTACCGGCTTTGTCGCACAGGCCTTCAGTGCGCAGTACTTCTCCCTTATATTGATTGGGCGTACGCTTGAACACCTGCGATATGTCGCGCCCCACCATCATGCTGACCAGCCCGGAATCGCTCACTTCGTTGATGCCCACAGTCCCGATCTTTTTCCCATCCCTCAAAACCGTGATGCGGTCTCCGATATAGTGGAATTCCTGCATTCTGTGCGATACGTATATGATGCCGATGCCGTCTTTTTTAAGCTTATGGATCCTCTCAAAAAGAGACTCCACTTCGCGCTCCGAAAGCGTGGCCGTCGGTTCGTCGAACACCAGTATTTTGGGCTTGAACGAAAGAGCTTTCGCGATCTCCACCATCTGCTGCTCCGCGACGCTCAATGTTTTGACATAAGCCTTCACGTCTATATAATCGCAATTCAAAGACTTGAGCAGCTCTGCGGCGTCTTTTTCCATCTTTTTGTGATCGACCAAGCCGACTTTATTTTTCGGTTCTCTGTTCAAAAAAATATTCTGAGAAACATTCAAGTAAGGAACCAACGTGAACTCTTGATAAACGGCGGCGATGCCATGGGCCAGCCCGTCTTTTGCTGATTTCAGCGAAACCGGCTGTCCTTCCAGCTTGATCTCACCGCCTTCAGGTATGTAAGCGCCAAGCAGTACCTTCGCCAGTGTGCTTTTCCCCGCGCCGTTTTCGCCCACCAGAATATGCACCTCGCCTTTTTTCAGATCAAAGTCCACGTTATCAAGGGCGGTCACACCTGGAAAAAGCTTTGTTATGCCATTTGCAGTTAAAATCGTCTCTGACAAATTTCTCACCTCATAGCTGCTATGGGCCATAGCTTTATTTTTCGAACCATCCGTTATCGGTTTTGCCCCGTCCCTTTTTCAAGGGGCGGGGCGACAAACCGTTTTCTTATTTACCGGCTGAACCTCATTCTTTCCACCATGCGTAATCCGCGATGTAAGTATCAATATTTTCGCTTGTGATAACCGGGTTCTGCAGCACCGACGGATAGGGAACGAAGTATTTCGGGGGCATTGTCCCGTCGTTGAGATACTGCACGAGATATGCCGCGGCAAGGTATGTGGAGCCGAACGGATCGGTATCGTATGTGACATACATCTCGCCGCTCTTGATGGCCGCGCTGCCGTCCTGGTTGCCGTCGAATCCGCCCACAATCACTTTGCCCTGCAGGCCGGCCGCCTTCAGCGCCTGAATCGCGCCGAGCGAGCTTTCATCGTTGCAGCCGATGATCGCGTTGACGTCCGGATACTTCTGGAGCAGGTTTTCCGTCACCTGCATACCCTCTGTTCTCTTGAAGTTGGTCGTCTGGGAAGCCACAACCTCAATGTCCGGATAGCTTTCAAGCGCTTTGTGGATGCCCGCAAGTCTTTCCTGCGCGTTCTGTGCTCCCGGAGGGCCCTCGAGAATGATCAGCTTGCCTTTGCCGCCCATTTTTTCGGCCACCATCTTGGTGATTGTTTCGCCGGTTTCCGTATAATCAACGCCCGTGCGCATAAACGTCTCGTTTGCCGCAGGCGTGCCGATGCAGGCCACGGGGATGCCGGCTTCGTCGCACTTTCTGATGACGGGCATAATGCCGTTCGAGTCGATAACGTGCAGGATAATGCCCTGAACGCCCTGCTGGATCGCGTCTTCGATGACCTTCACCTGGTCTTCAAGGCTGTCCTGTGTGGCCGGAGCCAGAGAGATGCACTCGAACCCCATGTCCGCCGCCGCTTTTTCCGCACCCGCAATGGATTTGAGCAGGAACGGGTTTGTGGTGTTCTTCACAACGATCGCGATCTTATAAGACTCTTTCGCCTTAACATCGGAAGTGACCTGCGGCCCCAATCCTTTCACGGGAAGCAGTGACGGATCGACAGGCGTCGGATCTGCGTCGATTGCCAGAAGATCAGTAGAAAACGCCGAACGGCTTTCCTGAGGCGCCGCTTCGCTCTGCTCGGCCGATTCGCTCGGCGCGGCGGATTCGCTCGCCGATTCGCTCGCCGATTCGCTCGGCGATGTGGAAGACTGCGGAGCGCTGCATCCGGTCAAAACCATCGCCAGTGTGAGCATCAGCACAAGCGTCAATAACAATGCTCTCTTCATGTTTTGTATTCCTCCCATTTTTTTATAGCCTTCCCCGTCAAAACTGTCCCCATGCCGTCATGTTCCTACAATAACATATCAGTAAGACGTTTTTGCGGTTAAGGCAATCCGTTAATGCTGCCAATTTTTACAAGGCCGCATATTTTTCTTAGTCAAACAGCTTGCTGGCCGCGATGGCCTTCAAAAATGCCACCATGGCCGTTTCTTCCACAAGCTCGGCGTTATGCTCCGCATTGATCACCGTATCGCCCACGGCCACAATACCGTGGTCAACAAGCAGGAATGCGGGAAGCCCAGGCGTTTCGTCAAACAGGCTTTTGACAAGCGGAAAATCCTTCTGTTCGACCATCGGCGTTTTCACGTCGAGCACATGAATGGGACAGCCGAATTTCAGCTGCGTATGCAGCGTCACGCCGTCAAGCGGCTTGCGCGTATACGCCCAGCCGATTGACCACGGCGCATGGCAATGCATCACGCCGCCCACCGTCGGGGCGATTTTATAGATGTATCCGTGCAGCAGCGCTTCCCTTGTCGGCTTTCCCGTTCCTTCCACCACCGTGCCGTCAAAATCCGTCACAATCAGATTGTCTCTGTTTGCGTCCATAAACGAACCGCCGCTGGATTTCACAATCATCAGATCCTTGCCCGGCACACGTGCGCTGAAGTTACCGCCGCTTCCCGTCTGTATGCCCCGCGTATAGGCCCGGGAAGCCGCGAGTATCATTTCGTCCTTTATATTGTCGTAGTTGCTCATATGTCTGTCTCCACGCCGCTTTTCAGCGGCCCTCATGATTTGAATAACGGCATCACTTGCCGGATCAGACTGTTGAACGCGGGGGCCTGCCATGCGCTTCTTCCCACAAAAAGGCCGTCGATATTCCGCTTTATGATAAGCCCGGAGGCGTTCTGCGGATTTACGCTTCCGCCGTACAGCACGGGGATCTGCGCCGCCTCGTCGCCAAACATCTTTTTGAGTACGGATTTGATAACGCCGTGCTTTTCCTCCGCATATTCGGCGGAAGCCGGCGTTCCGTTGACGCCGATGGCCCAAACCGGCTCGTAGGCGATCCAGATGCGGTGAATGTCTTTCCTTTGAACACCGTTCAGCCCTATTTTGAGCTGCATAGACAGCACCTCGTCGCTGATGTTCAATTCTTTCTGCTCTTTTGTTTCCCCGATGCACAGCAGGGCGGTGAACCCGTGGCGCAGCGCGGCAAGCACTTTTTTATTTTCCTGTTCGTCGGTTTCTCCCATCACATGCCTGCGTTCGCTGTGCCCGATCTCGATGATTTCCGCACCCGTTTCTTTTATCATCCGCGGCGATATCTCGCCTGTGAACTGCCCCTCGTCTTCCCAATGCATATTCTGCGCGCCAAGCCTGATGCTGCTTTGCGGCACGCACTTTCGGGCGCTTTCCAAAGAGGTGTGGGACGGGATCACGAACAGGGTGAGCCGCGTTCTGTCGATGTCTCGTGTCAGTTCGTGCAGTTCCGTCAGGAACGCGACCGTTTCATTTGATGTCTTATACATTTTTAAGTTCGTTCCCATGAAAAGCGTTCTGTTCATCGCTCCCGTCCCTTCCATATCAGCAAATATTCGCAGCGTCGATTTCTTTCATTGCGTTGACTTTCGGTGTCGACCGTCCGTCTGCGAATTCAAGACTGATCCACTCCGCCGTAATTTTCTTCGCAAGCTCGATGCCGATCACGCGCGCGCCCATGCACAGCACATTGGCGTCGTTGCTGAGCCTGCTTCTTTCCGCCGAAAAGTTATCATGACAAACGGCCGCCCGTATCCCTTTGAATTTGTTGGCCGTCATCGCCATTCCAATGCCCGTTCCGCATATGAGGATGCCGTCTTTCTTATACCCGCTTGCAATGATCGCTTCACAGACCTTTTTTGCCACATACGGATAATACGTATCGTCATCCGATCCGAAAACGCCCACATCCTCCACATTGACGCCTTTGCTTTTCAGCAGCTCAATGATCTGATTCTTCATTTCGACGGCGGCGTTGTCGCAGCCGATCACAATTGTATCCGCCTTCATTTGCGTCCTCCCTGCGTCTCTGCTTCCCTCATTGCCGCTTATGCGCCGAAAACGGGCGTTTCCTTGATGCGTTCCTCAAGCTCTTTGTCGTGGCAAAGCAGCAGGAAGCTTGAATCCTTTGCACGCGCCTTCTGATACTCGATGCTTTTCCACGCTTCAACGATGTTGTAGAAGCGCCCGGGAGGCGTGATGTTGTAATGCAATTCGGGGATCTCGTTCAAGTTGCCTTTTACAAAAATCGAATCGCCCGCGCAGATGTAGCTGCCGTCTTTGGTGTCTACCTCAACCGAGATATGGCCCGGGGAGTGGCCGAAGGACTCGAATACGCGCACTCCCGGCATGATTTCTGTTTCGCCCTTCACGGTTTTGAATGTTTTTCCTTCAAACGGCCGCGTGATGCCAAGAGCCGGATGCTCGTACGATTTGTAATAAAGCGGGATCGGGTTAAACGCGAACTCCACCTCGCGTTCATGCGCCACATATGTGGCGTTCGTAAATTTCTCCATGTAAAACATGTGATCCCAATGAAGGTGAGTGAACACCACGATATCGATGTCTTCGGGCTTATACCCAAGCTTTTCAAGCTGCTCATGAATCGCCATGCCCGGTTCCTGCCATGAGCCCGGATGATGGTATTGATTCGCTCTTTCCGTCCACGCCATTCCCGTATCAACAAGAAGAAGCTGCTCACCGCCCTCAACAAGGAACGTAAAGACGGGAAGCGGCACCTTTTCATTCGGAATATTCTTCAAATACGGTGCGCAAGAATGATGGTAGTGATACTGCAGCGGATACGTCGGCACATATCCCGTATTGATTGGTCTTACAGTCAGGTTTGCCATAATTTTAATGCCTCTTTCTTCTTAGTTATTTTTCGAACACCCGCGGGGCGGTTCTTATCCGTCATGGTACCCTTGTATTATTTCTTATCAAATATCTTTGATATTGTATCCAATATATTTTGAAAAATATGTTTCTGAGCATCAATTTCGCTTCAGAAACCGTCTTATCTTATTGTTATCCTTTATATTGGATACAATATCATCAACAATTGAAAATGTCAACCCCCTGCCGATTTTTTTCGCGGTCGCTGAACAAGAATTTTATGCGCGATATTTGTCTCTTTGATTGCGGCTTGCGCCCATACGTGTTTTATGATAAGTATTATCTATAGAGACGAACGTTCATACTTTTATCTAACGCATCAACAAAAGAATCGAGAACCATATGTCCAAGTGTGCGGCATCAAAACCGAAGATCGCGGTGTTCCTCAACGGCATCAGCGATTATTATCAGCATACGATATGCGAGGGCATTGCGGCGCAGGCCGAGAAGCTTGGTTTTTCGGTGTTTTTTTTCGCATCCAGAGTCACAGGCGACATCAACGAGAACAACGAGGGCGAGCTGAAACTTTTCAAGCTGCCCCGTATGCACAGCTTCAGCGGCATAATCGTCGCAACAAATACCATCACTTCGCCGGAAACCGTCGCGTATCTGAAAGCTGCGCTGCCTGCGGACAGCATCCCCGTCGTCAATATCGGGCCGTCCGTCAACGGCTCGTACAGCGTCGATTCGGTGGATCAGCACAGTATGGAAGCCCTGATCCGCCATTTTATCGTCGATCACCGGTTTACCCGTATCAATTTTATCTCCGGCCCCCCCGGCAATCCGGACGCGCGGCACAGGCTGAACGCTTATAAAAAAGTGCTCAAGGAATTTGGCATCGCATACGACGAAAGCCGTGTTTATATCGGAGATTTCAACAGGGAATGCGCCCGCGAGGCCGTCGCCCGGTTCCTGCGGAACGGCGGCGAGCTGCCGCAAGCCATCGTATGCGCCAACGACAACATCGCGCTCGGCGCGTATGCCGAACTTACAAGGCTTGGCATCCGCGTTCCGGAGCAGATTGCACTGTCGGGATACGACGGCGTCCACGACGCGGAACGCCATCTGCCCCGCATCACCACGATCAGGCAGCCTCTGCGGGAGATGGGCGAGCGCGCCGTTCGCATCATCAGCGACGTGACGGCGGGAAAACACGTGCGGAAGGAATTCAGGTATCATACGGAAATCGTCGTCGCCGGTTCATGCGGATGCGCGGATCGCGCGCCGATGGATCAAAAACAGCTGGTTCAGGAGTTTGTGCTTGAAGCCGACAATCTCCGCATCTGCGACAATATCAGCTCATCAATGATGGAGCTTTTAACGGGCGCTTATACCATGCAGGATGTTGTGAACCAGCTGGCCGCCCTTACGCATGTGCTGGATTTCCGGCATTTCTACTTCTGCCTGAACGAGGACAGCCTTATGAGCCGTTCGCAGACGGCGCCCGATTATCCCGACAGCATGACACTGATGCTGGGCATGGTCAACGGCGTCATGCACACCGGCTTGTCATTCCGAACGGAGGACTTACTGCCTTCGCTCGATACGGATACGGCGGCGCTGGTTTTCGCCCCGCTCTATTACAAAAGCAGAACTTTCGGCTATATGGCGTTTGACTTCAGTCATTCAAGCACCTATATGCATCGCATATGGGTCAAAAACGTGCGCCTCGCGCTGGAGAACTTCCGCACGCAGGACGAGCTCAGGCGGTATTCCGCCGCGCTGGAAGATATCAGCATTCATGATCCGTTGACCGGCGTGCTGAACCGCAGAGGGCTTGAAAAGCGCGCTCAATCGCTTCTGAGCGGCGAACAGGGCATGGTTTACGTCATTTTTGTCGATCTTGACGGTTTAAAACTGATCAACGACGTTTACGGCCATGCGGCGGGAGACGAGGCCATACAGGTCATTGCGGACGTGCTCAAGCACTGCTCGCGCCCCGGGGATATCGTGGCGCGCATGGGCGGCGATGAGTTTGTCTGCGTGGGTCTGACGCCGGATGAGGACACGGTGCGCTCCGTCATTTTCTCGATGCAGTCATACGGCATGCTGTATAACGAGCATTCCGGCAAGCCTTATGCGGTTAACGCCAGCTACGGCTGGTACGTTGCCGGACGCGATGAAGATATATCCCTTATTCAGATGATCAGCAAAGCGGACAGCCGGCTGTACGAGCAAAAACGCCTGCGCAGCCGGCGATGACCCATTCATTTTGACGCTTTTTCAAGCAAGCGTTTCACCATCTCGTTTGTTTTTCTAAACACCTGCTTTTCATCCACCCCCGTGAGCCGGCCGTCTTCAACGATGACACTGCCGTTCACCATCACCATTTTGGCGGGGCGCGCATATCCGACCGTGCCCAAAAGGCTTGCCGGATCCAGATATGTGCCCGCAAGCTCCAATATATCCGTATCGATCATGAACAAATCAGCCGCTTTTCCCGGCTCCAGCGATCCGATATCGTCTCGCCCCAGCACTTTCGCGCCGCCGGCCGTCGCCATTTTCAGTATGTCATAGCCCGTCGGCGCTTTGCCGCTGTATGAAAGCCTGTTCAGCAGATAACAGGCACGGATCTCCGCCAAGAGGTTCGATCCGTCGTTGCTGGCGCTGCCGTCCACCGCAAGCCCGACCGGAACGCCCATATTCAGCATATCGGGGATTCGGCATACGCCCGAAGCCAGCTTCATGTTGGACACCGGGCAATGCGCGACGCCGGTTCCCGTCTCCGCAAGAATTTTCAGTTCCTCATCGTTAAAGTATATGCCGTGGGCATACCATACGTCGGGGCCTGTCCAGCCGCATTCGCACATGTATTCGAGCGGCCGCATCCCCACCGTTTCAAGGCAATACCTTTCCTCGTCCTTCGTTTCACACAAATGCGTATGCAGGCGGACCCCCAGGCGCCGTGCCAGCGCCGCCGATTCCTTGAGAAGCTCCGCAGTGACGCTGAAAGGCGAACACGGCGCAAGCGACACGCTGTGCATCGAAAACCGCGAACCGTCATGGTATTTTGTTACCAGCCGTTCACTGTCTTTCAATATCTCATCGACGCTTTGAACAAGATCGTCCGGCGGCAGACCTCCGCCGCTTTTTCCTCTTGACATGCTGCCGCGTGTGGCGTGAAAGCGGATTCCGATCCGGTCCGCCGCCTCAAACTGCCTGTCGATGAATTCGCCCGAACCCGTTCTCGGAAACACATAATGGTGATCCATACACGTCGTGCAGCCGTATTTAGCCAGCTCCCCCGCTCCCGTAAGCGTGCCGTAATAGATGCAGTCGCCGTCGATTCCGCGCCAAATCTCATAGAGCGTCGTCAGCCAGCCGAACAGCTCCATGCTCTGGACCTGCGGAAGATTCCGCGTCAGCGTCTGATAAAGATGATGGTGCGTGTTGATCAGCCCGGGATATATGTAACACCCCGAAGCGTCGATCACGTTGTCCGCATCCGTTTTCTCTTTTCCGATATACGCAATGACGTTGTCATGGACCAGTATGTTCGCATCGTAAAAAACCGCGTCGTTCCGGTCCGCCGTCACAATCGCCCTGGCGTTTTCAATCCGCGTTGTTGCCATATGCCTCTCCTTTTGTCTTTAATCATACCCTCCGATGAAGCATTTGAAAACGCTTTTGAACAGCAAAAAAATGCATGGAAACCCGTGCATTTTCAGCTTGTCGAAAAACCTTCGGTTTTCCGGGGTTTTGCTTGTTCCTCACAAGCTCGAAACGGCGCAAAACCGTAAGGTGCGGGCTGCGCGGGCAAAGCCCGTCTTGCCTGCAAATGATATTTCAGCTTCAAGCGGTCAGAAGAATATCCTTTTTTTGCGCGCCGCAGATACGATCACCAAAAGCGCGGCCGACAGTCCGCCCGCCAACAGCCAATACGATGCGGCGCCGCCGGCATCGCCTGTCTCGGGCACCGGATCGGTGGCTTCGATCGGCAGTTCCTCGGCGGTGAACACCCATGTCACCACACCCACGCCGTTTTGAAACTCGTTGCCCATTTCGGCCGGCACGTTCAGCGTCACCGTCAGCGGGATTTCGGCGCCCGAATAGAACGTACCGAGATATGCGTCGGACGCCAGCCCGCCCTGCTCGCCGGCGGGCGCGGAAAAGAGAACCGACTGCCCGTTCTGCACAACCGTCAGTTTCATTTGCTTCAAAAAATCACGATATTTTCCTTCAACGGGTTCGGCCCGCAGATACAGCTTCACCTTCACCCCGTTCGACGCCGCGTTTTTCACAGTTATGCTTTGTTTAAGCGTATCGCCGGGCATTACGCCTTTGAAATTCTGAAACAGGTCCGTATCCGGCAGCGATATGAACTTTTCCGCGCTGCCGCGGTATAAAACGCTCGAATCGGCCGCCAGCGCATTGCCCGCCGCGCCGAATACCAGCAGGCAGCAGACAGTCAGCGCCCATTTTCGTATTCCGTTCATTGTGGCACCTCCAAATTTCCGTCGTCGTCAACACCGCAGCCCCAAACCTCAACGGCGGAAGCGGGCGCCGCCTGCACGGCCTGCGCCGCGATCTGGAGCTCAAACGCATATCCGTTATTCACCGAAACCGTACAGCTTTCAATCAGTACCGGCGTGGTCTCGCCCGCAGGCACAGGCGACACGCAGTAATAGTATCCGTCCGCGCCTAACACCCATTCGGTACCGAATCCGTCTCCCATCGTGATGCTATAATCAGAAGGCGAGACGGCAGCGCCGGCGACATTTCCGCCGTCCTTCCATACGGGCACGAGCGCCGCGCGGATATACGCGGTGATATCGCCCGTGTTGCGTATGGCGACATGGCTTTTCACATGTCCGTCAAACGCCTCTTCGATACCGCATGTCACGCTTGATTTCTGAAAACCGTTCGTCATCAGGGCGCTCTCCGCCGTCAGCCACGCCACCGTCAGCCCGGCCGCCGCAGCCAGCACAAGGCAGACCGATACGATCAGCACCGTTCTTCTTTTACCGAGGCGTCTCCACGCGCCCGCCAGCTTCATCCTCATGATCGTTTCCTCCGTTTCTTAATGGCTGCCCGAAAACAGATTGGCACACCAAGCGTCTCCCGCAAGCCATTTGTCATTCGTCAGCGTATTGCCGATCGTGACGGCGGCGTTCGGGTTCGAGCGGCTCAGCGTGACGCTTTGGACGCCCGCGGAATACCGCCACGACCATCCGGCCGCCTCGGTAACCGTGTATTCACCGATCGGCAGACCGACGATCGTACGGCTGCCGTTGCCCTGCAATGAAACAGCGATATTAAGCCCGCTGCCGTTTCTGACGGTGAATATGAACGTGTCCGTCTCATCCGCCGCACCGGCTTTCGAAACCGTCAGCGAACAGCTTTTCACAAAAACGATAAACTCTCCCTGAAGCGGATCAAACGCGCTGCCTTCGGTGGGTTCGTGCGCAAAGGCTGTGTATGCGGTCACGTTTTCCCCGTTCAGGCTTACCGCCGCATTCACATAAGTATCCGCCGCAAATGCGCCCGCTTCGGGGCTGTAGCGAATGCTGAGCTCAGGCGCCGGCCCGGACGGTGCGGGTACGCCCGCTTCGCCGTTCTGCCATTCCGCCGATACAAAGTTTTGGCTGTAATCCGCCGTCTCGCCCAAAAAAATGGTGCTGTCGCGATATGTGATCTTGGGCTTGAACACATACACATGCGCTTGACGGTCAAAAGAGCCGGCGGATATGGACGCATCGTTCGGCGTGACGGTGCAGTGGATAAAATACGTCTCGTTTTCCTTCAGGCCGGTCACCGCAGGATCCGCCGGATCCCATACGCCGTTTTGATAAGAGACGCCCATCGGCACAGTATAAGTGCCGAGAAGATTGTTGGCATCGTCCTTGACGGTATAGACGATATTCACATACGCGTTGTTGATCCCGTCGGGAATGAAATCACTTTGCGCATGGGTGAAAAGATCGGGAATGCGTACCGTCTCATTGAGATATACCGACTTGTTGACCGCCGCAAAGTCATATTCGACCGGAATGGGCACATGCGGAATGGGCAGCGCCTCGACGAGCGTGTCATGATCGTAAATTCCCGAGCTTCCAAGGTTCGTGGGAACCAGTCCGCCGAGGCACGAGTGCGCAATATATTCGATGGGGATTTCAATGATCAGCTTCTTGCCGCGGTATTCAACAATCTGCCCCTGATCGTTCTTGACTTCCGCATAGTAATTGTCCTTATAGCTGAAGCCGGATACACTGATGCGCCGTCTGTCCGCGCTGATCGTGACGCTTCCGCCGAACGGCTGCCGCGATTCCCACTGGCCCGTGGACGCGTTGACGGCGGAGGTATAAAGATGGATGCTCCCCGCGTCGGCATTGTCCGGCAGCTTGAAATACGGCGCGATATCGTCCCTGATCACCGAATTTGCGTCCAGTGTCACGGTTGTGCCGCCCGTCTCGATATTCTGAGATATCGACCGGAATATGCCGCTCAGTCCTTCCGCGCTCGATGCGGACAGGTAGTATCCCGCGTTGCTTCCGGAGCCGTAGTTCGACATGCTCACCGCATTTGGATAATTGGACGAAACAAAATGCATAAACTTGTTTTCATCCGACGCGCTGCCGATCGGCGTCCCGGGGTTCGCGCCGTCGAATATGCCGACAGAATAGACCGTTGCGCCGTAACCGCCTGCCGATTGTGTGGCTTTCAGCGTTTTCGCACTATCTATCGCAGCGTTTGCGATGGTTGTCTGAAACTCACCGCCGCCGCTCTGGGAGGGTGCGCCGTCCGTGAAAAACACCACGACCCTGCTGCGAAGCCCCGCCGTACCGGGAAGGTCGTTCTGTAAAATATCCGCCGCCTTTTGCAGGCCCAGATCCGAACGTGTCCACATATCGGTTCTGAGATTGCTGACGCTTGTCTTCAGCGCGTTAATGCCTGCCGTATTGTTGCGCGCGCTTACAAACGCATGATTACTCGTCCCGTATCCGGATATGATCGCCGCGTTCGTCGAATAAGTCACAACGGCGATGCGGTGATCCACGCCCGCTCCCGCATTGGCTTTTGCCTGTATCGAATCGATAAAGCTGTTCGCCGCCGATTTCAGCGCACTGATCCGGCTGATTTGGCTCTGCGAGCGTTTGTAGAACGATAGGTTCGGAGGAGCCCCGTTCGCCCCCGTGCTTTCAATGGGAGTCCCAATTCCGTTATACGAATAAGTATAGATAAATTGACCATTGCGGGTTTTGCGATCAATCGTTAAAGCGCGATATTGGCCGTCAACCAGAACATAAAGGTCGGTCTTGTCCGAATAGACCGCGCTGTTTGTGCTGTATGTTTTGGGCGTATAGGTTTCCGAAATCATGTTGCTGTCCATGCTTTTGGATATGTCCAGGACAAGTATGATATCGGCGGGAACCGGCGTCTCGCTTGTTGTGATGCTGACGTCTCCGGTCGCATAGGCTTCGATATTCAGCGTATAGCTTCCGTTTTCGCCGCCGACGGTCTTGTCGAGGATCAACGCGTCTTCCTGCCCGCCGCCGGAGGATTGAGCCATTGCTTTCACAGCCTGCCTCGCATTTTTCGGCAATACGATATTCACAGGCTCCTGCAGGGACGCGGCATGGGTGAAGCTGACAGCGGGTATTGTCTGTTCTTCCGTCGCCAAGCCTTGCACATATGCCTCAAGGGCCGCGTACTGCTCCGGCGTCAGCGCCGCCATCACTCTTTCGCCCTCCGCGTCGTCAAAGGTGCACAGATACGCATACAGCTGTTCGGGCGTCATGGAAGAATAATCCGCGTCTCCCACGGCGGCATCACCGGACGTTGCAGCCTCATCGTTTTGCCCGCCGTCCGTCTGGTCTTCATTCTCCGCATCCGGCGAACCGGCTTCATTTGCGGCTTCGTCCGGCGCCGAGGCAGCACCGTCTCTCTCCGCCGTTTCGGGTGCCGGCGGCTCCGCGTCGTATCTGAGATATGCTTCTACCTCCGCACGCTGTCCGGCGTCCAAAGCGTCAAGAAGCATTTGAATCTGCTCGCCACTGAGCCGGCTCAGGCACGCGCGAATTTCCTCTTCGGTCCCCAGAGTCAGAAGATAATCATACTGCTCCTGCGGCGTCAGGCTGACAAACGCGCCGTCGTCAAGCCGCATCGGCACAGCGCTGAATCCCGCGTTGCTTTTCGCATACGCCACGCCTGAGTACGTCATCAAACCGAACACCATGATAACGGCCAGCAGCACCGATACTGTCTTTTTCATGGCTCACACCTTTATCCTTTCAAATCGGACGGCCAGCCCGCAGCCTGCCACACCGTGCCGCCGTTATTGGCGCATTGCACGGCCTGCGCCGACACGCCGATGCTGACGCTCGCGTCCATATAATCGTTTCCCATATCCGCGGCAAACCGGATCTCTTTAAACAGCGGTTCCGACTTGCCGCCTTTCTCAAGCGCCGATTGGTAATAATACCATCCGTCTTCGCCCAGTTTCCATTTCGTCGTGTCAATATCGAGGCTGACCGGTCCGAAGCTCAAAACCGCGCCGTCCTTTGCGCGGGCCGAGGGCGTCAGCTTGATACGCGCGTATAACGCGTTGTCTCCCGTGTTTTCCACATAGACCACGCGGTCAACGGACTGTCCCGGCATCAATCCGCAAATCGCTTCAGCGCACGAACGCCCGTCAGCGGTTTCCTGATGCAGCGCCATTTTGATATTGCCCGCCGTAATCACATTCGATGTTCTGCCCGCCGCCGAAAAATAAGCGAGCGTGCCGTATACGGCCGCGAACAATACGGCGGCAGACGCCGCCAAAACCATGATCTTCCGTTTCATCATACATACCGCCTTTCACTGTCAAATCTATCGTTACCATGCGGCGATGGCGCGCACGGTCATATTCGCAGCAAACGTATCCTTTGCTCATATAAGAGAGGCAAAATATGAGAAACCCGGAAACGGGGAAAGACGAGACTCTCCCCGTCCGTTTCTTCCCATGCTTTTTTCAAACCGGAATGTTAAAACACCACGCTGCCGAAAACCGCCTTCACTTCTGACAGGCTTGTCGAATCATATCCTTCCGACTGAACGGCCTGCGCCGTCACCTTGACGGAGTAGCCGCCGGAATCCTCATTCGTAAAATCGTCCGGCACCTGAATGCCCGTGAAGAGAGCCGGCGTGGCTTCTCCGGGGGCCAGCGCCGAATTGTAGTAGTAGTATCCGTCCTCATCCAGCGTCCAGTTCGAATTCACTCCGACCAGAATAATTCTGTCGTCCTTCTCCACCTTAATGCGAACCATACAAGGGTTGCTGCCGATGTTGGTCACAATGGGGTTCTTGGCAAGGGTTTCGCCGGGATAAACATTGGACGCATTATCGGCGTTCCAGTCCGGCTCCGTCAGCTCAATTTTCACATTGCCCACCGTAAACGTATTGTTGGCGGGATTCGCCTGAAACGAGAAATACGCCAAGGTTCCCCCGATTGCCGCTGCGGCAACCGCCACAACAGACAGCATGAGTATCAGTGTTTTCTTCTTCATTTGGTTTTTCCTCTCCTATTTATATTTCTTCACTTACGCCGTCGGCATAAGAGAAATCCTTTAAGTCATCGAAAAGAACGCGGCGGCTTTTTCATCCGCGTCATCGCGTTCAATCGCATTGGACTGGTGCGCATATGCCTTGACACGTATGGCTTTGCCGTTCAACAGACCGATATTGGCCTCGGTGACCGCATCTTTGTCCACCGTCACCTTCGTAAACACTTTTTCAAGCTCAGTTTGCTGTTCCGAGTAACGAACCACATCACAATAGCGGTAGAGCGTTTGGCATCCGGAGGCTTTTACCAAAGTCCAATGCGCCGTATCCACATTGAGCGCGGCGGCGTTCGCCACCTCATTGTTCAGCTCGTTGTTGATCCATACATATACGAAACAGTCTTCGCTTTTTGCTTCCACTGTGACCGTCGGATCTTTGCCGATGACCGCGCCGGGATAAATTCTTACATCCGCGCCGGGCCACAACGGCTCGGAAAGCGCAATGGCCACGCTCCCCACGGTGAAAGTATTTTCCGCCTCATCCCGATCCGTCAGCCAAGCCATTGTGCCGCCGACGGCTGTCAGGCAAGCCAAAAAAACAAGTACGGCAATTATCCAACCCTTTTTCATATTTCCCACCTCATCCATTTATTTCGGCTTTGCCGCCATGCGTTTGCCTCTTTGAAGACCGCAAAGGCGCTTGCTTCCCCGCCTTTTTTAAAATCGCCGATATCGCAGACAGAACCAAATAGATTGCCGCCGCGCCGACTGCTGCGGCAATGCCGGCCGGTGCCGACACAAAGCCCGCAATATACCCCAGAACGGGTATGCAGCACACAGGCCTGCCGATCAGATCGTCTGCCATCACCGGCGTGCCGTCCGCCGATTCGTTCGCGTCGCCTTTTGTATAAAAGGCCATTTTTGATTCGTCGATTTTTACGACCCTGTGCGTGGCGACCGATGCGCCGCCGTTTAAGCGGAAAGTGATCGGATCGCCGACGCGCACGTCTTCAAAAACAGCGGGCGCTACATAGATCAGTGAGCCGACCGGATAAGCGGGCGCCATGCTGCCGCTGATAACGGCATAGGGGGATAGGCCCAGCAGCCTTACACCCGCCAGCAAAAGAGCCAGTATAAGCGCCAGCGATACAAAGAGCGTAGAAAACAGTCTGCATATCCTTTTCACCTTGAAAACCTCTCGATTATCCGGATAAGCCTCTTTACCACTGGTCATTATAACCGCTATTCCAATACCTGTTAATGACTTATTTTGTCTTGTGAGTTAAAATGTTTATATTTTTTTGGAAGAAAGTGACGGCGAAACCGCAGAACCTGAGGCATTTTGGTGGTATTTATCATTCAGCCACTTTATAAACGCTTTCAAGGGCCGCTCCCCAAAAACAGACGGCAATATAAAAGCGGCGCAACCCTTTATGGATTGCGCCGCCCAGACTGTCAATAAAGCTGAAATTATAATATGTGGGCAAGACGGGCTTTGCCCGCGCAGCCCACACCTTGCGGTTTTGCGCCGTTTCGAGCTTGCGAGGAACAAGCAAAACCGGAAAACTGGCGGAAAACCGAAGGTTTTTCGCCAAGCTGAGCGGCGCAACCCTTATCGGATTGCGCCGCCGGCCAAGCGCCTTATGATTGTCTGCCTCGTCTTCCGCCGAACAGGCTCATCAGATTGAACCCGCCTGAGCCCGACGACGACACGACGCTCGACGTTATGCTGACCTTATCGTCATACTCATACCATATCTCATCTCCCTCGTTAAGGCCTGACAATATCTCAACGCTTGTGCCGTCCGAAACGCCCGTCGTTACAGCTGTGGGGCCGCCCAATTCGCGTTTCTCCTCGTCGTAAGCCGTATATACGAATGTGCCGGACTCCGATTCATTGAGCGCCGCGACAGGCACCGTCACCGCGCAATCCGCCGAAGAAATCGTAATCGTCACGGCGGCGTTCATGCCCGCAAGCATTTGCTCGGTTCTGTCAAGCGTCACAACAGCGGTAAATTTGGTGCTGCCACCTGAATTTGCGCCCGTCAAGCCGATATCCGTTACGGTTCCGGCAAACGTCTCCCCGCTGATTGCGTCGAGGGTGACCGTCGCTTCCTGCCCTTTTTTCATTTTGAGGATATCCAGCTCGTCGATTGTGATGGAAACGCTCATTTTATCGGCCGGCGTCAAAGACATCACGGTTGTATCCGATATCGCGTAGATGTCTTCAGGCTCCTGCGTTTCCGCAGCCGTTGCTGATGCCGACGCCGACGCGCCCGACGAAATCCCCGGCTTGTTCTGATTGCCGCCGGCGCTGCTTTGGCCCTTTGAAGCGATCACGATCCATATGGGATTGCCTGTCGCCGCGCCGTTGTCGTATGTGATAATGAGCACATCTCCCGTTGAAATATCGTTCAGCGAACGCGATACCCAAGCGCCGTTCGAATACATGTACACCGGCGTTGACGCCGCGGGGCTGATCTGCCGCTGCGAAGTCATGGAGTCTGTGCCGATCCCGAGCGAACCAAAGCTCGTATAATCCGCAACGGAAACGCTTGACGGATACATTGAAACCGTGATGGCGCCATACGCGACATTTGTGACCACTCCCACATCGTTTGTGTATCCGGCAATCGTGGCGTCGTCCAAGCCGCCGGGGTTTTTCGATACGGTAGCGGTTTCGGACGGCGTCGCAGCAGGCGTCTCATCGGGCATTTCAACCGTATAAACAAGCCGCGATGCCGTCAGATCCTGTTCCACCGCAAAGCTGAGCTGAGACGATGATTCGGCGTCCGTTTCGCTCGAATCCGCGTCTTCCGTTTCACCCGCCGCCGTATCGTCGTTCGTCGTATCGTCCGCCGCTGCCGACTGAGTGTCCTCGTCGTCCTCGCTGAT
Organism: Clostridiales bacterium; assembly: GCA_029265435.1. Taxonomy (GTDB): domain Bacteria; phylum Bacillota; class Clostridia; order Christensenellales; family SZUA-584; genus SZUA-584. The sequence continues at coordinate 5,887 of JAJUJH010000018.1, read as the reverse complement.
GCCGGAAATCGTTCCCGCGCATTCGGCGAAAAGCTTGCCGTCTTCATAGAGCTTGAAAAGCTGAGCCATCACTTCCTCATACTCGCCTCTTTGTGCGACAAGCCTGTCATATTCGGCGTTGTTTTCCGCATTCGTCACCGTCAGCAGCGTATCTCCCGCGTCCACTTTGTCGTTCTCGTTGCATTTCACTCCGGAAATCGTGCCCGTATATCCTGTAATTTTAAGCTCACTGTGAATGTAAAGCGTGGATTGGCCGATCACGTTTCCATCCGTGTCCTTTATGGTGACCGCGTCGCCGTACTGCGTACCGTCGTCCGTCACCGTCACCGTGACGGAACCGCCCGCCGCCTTATCCACGCGGCCCGCAAGCTCCGTTCCGTCCGACAGCGTCACCGTCACGCTGTCGCCCGCCGACAAATCCGCCGTCGTCTCGATATCGGCCGCCATCAGGCCGTCAAGCGAGAGCAGCATCAGCGACCCGCTGGCATACATCACATTCTCAACGCTTTCGCCATCCTGCGCGTATATAACCTTGACCCTTCCGGCCGCTGCCGCGGAAATCTTTTCGTTTGAGGTCGATGACGCATCCGCTATCCGTTCGTCAAGCAGATCCATCGCCGCCTGAACGTTTGCTATCGTTTGCATGACCGAGGTTTTATCGACCGCCGCGACGGCGTCGCCCGCCTCCACCTTATCTCCGTTGCCGACAAGGTATTCCTCTATTTCGACACCGTTGGGTATTGTGATCTCCTGAGCGCTTGCGTCCGCAAGCGTGCCTGTGCCCGAAATGCTTGTGGTGATGACCGCTTCCTGCGCCGCGGCGGAAACCACCGAGGCCGCTTCCTGCGCCGCAAGCTGGGCCACATAAATGCTCCTGACAACCACATAACCGATGACAACGACCGCAACGATGGCAGCCAGTATCACGCCGACGCGGATCGTTCTGCGCCTCTTTCTGCGCCTCTTTTCGTAGCTGGAAAGCTGCGGCTGCTTCGGCGTTTCAAATACGGCGTCTTCCTGTTCTTCACCGCCGGTTTCGGCGCTGCGCTTTTTGGATAAGCGTATCAGCATGACCACGCAGAATGCGTCCGCAAGTATGCAGACAATCCCGATGGGGATCCACCAGCCCGCGATAAAGCTCGCAAACCCGCTTCTTGCCCCCATTCTGCCGAATCCCTCAAAGCCTTCGGGCAGCTGCGACGGATCAAAGCTTGGCATTTCGCCCATATCCGGCATCGTGCTTTGATCCGTTGAAGCGGACGCATCCCCGCCGTCCTCCGCCGCGTTTTCCGCATTGGCGGCGCTGTCAGCCGCATTCTGCGAATCCGGCTGCACCTGCGTATCTGCGGCGCTTCCGTCATTCTGCTGCATGCGGCCTCCGAAGCTTCCCTGCATATTGAACGTCCCGTCAGAGGACCACGGCATGCCCTGCCGGCCGGACGATCGGCCCGCCGTTAAGCCATACGCCAGTATGTCCGCGCACAGCACCAATGAAAATACCACAAGCAAAATGATGTATATTGGTTTTCGTTTAAACATTTTCAAACCTCCCGCCATATCAGCCGCCATAGTGCAGCGCGTCGATCGGCTTCATCTTCGCCGCCTTGTTTGCCGGGTACAGGCCGAATACGATGCCGATAAAGAAGCAGAATCCCACCGCGATGAGCACAACGCCTCCGTCGAGGCTGAACGTGACCGAGAGACTGGACGCGACCACGGAGATAAGCTGAAGGATAATCCACGACAGCACAATCCCCATTATGCACCCGAGCATGCAGATCATGATGGCCTCCACGAGGAACTGGCGCAAAATCACGCCCCTTCCCGCGCCCACCGCTTTCCGGATGCCGATCTCCTTTGTCCTTTCGGTCACCGTTACAAGCATGATGTTCATGATGCCGATGCCGCCGACGATCAGCGAAATGCCCGCGATGCCGCCCAGAAGCAGTTCCAGAACCGACGTAATGCTGCCCGTCGTGCTTTCAAGCGCATCCTGGCTGTTCACGTCAAACGCATCGTCATCCTGTTCGAACCGGTCCATGAGCAGCGCCGTTACGGCCGTTTCCGCTTCATCCATTGTGCCGCCCTCCTCGGCGCTGACATAAAATGACGTGATGTTCGAGGAAACATCCGACGACAGTCTCATCAGCGTCGTATACGGAATATACGCCACCAACGAGTTCGACCGGAAAACCGATGTCAGCGAGGTATCGTTGTCCTGCAGAACGCCGACGACTGTAAACTTCATGCCATTCAGCGAAAGCACCTGCCCGACACAGTCTTCATAGCCGATCAGTTCCGTCGCCGCCGCCTTGCTGATCACACAGACATAGCTGTTGTTCTCGACGTCCGTTGTTTTGATGTACCTTCCAAGGTCAACCGTCAGCTCCTGAATATCCGCATAGGCCGCCGTCGTCCCGTAAACCGTGACCGTATCGCTTGTTGTGCCGTATTTTCCGGTCACGCTGGCCTGGGCATACGGAGCGATCTCCCCGATGCCGTCCGTTTCCGCCCATTCTTCAAGCGTGGATTGCCTGAGCGGCACGCCCTTGTCATCCGATACCGTTACCGTAAGCAGATTGCTGCCAAGGCTGGAGATCGAATTCGTCACGGAGCTCGTTGCGCCGTTGGCGATGCTGACAAGCACGACCAGCGCCATCACGCCGATGATGATGCCCAGCATCGTGAGAAACGAGCGCAGTTTATTGCTTAATATGGATTTCATCGCCATTTTAAAGGACTGTATCATACGGCCACCTCCGATACTTTGCCGTCCAATATATGGATGCTTCTTGCCGCCTGTGTGGCGACGTTTTTGTCATGCGTGATCAGCACAACCGTATTGCCGTTGTCATGGAGCTCGTGAAATATCTCCATAATCTCCGCGCTTGTTTTGGAATCAAGATTGCCTGTGGGTTCGTCGGCAAGTATCAGCGACGGGCATGTCACGATGGCTCTCGCGATGGCGACACGCTGCTGCTGACCTCCCGAAAGCTCTGTAGGCAGATGCTTTGCGCGGTTCCGCAGATTCACTTTTTCAAGCGCCGCCGCAACACGCTCTTTGCGCTCCGATTTTTTGAGATTCTGGTATATCAGCGGAAGCTCAATGTTTTCCTCGGCCGTCAGCTTGTTGATCAGATTGAAATTCTGAAACACAAAGCCGATCTTTAAGTTGCGGACCCTTGCAAGCTCAAGCTCGCTGTAATCCTCAATCAGTATGCCGTCAAGCAGATATTCGCCTGCGTCGGCCACGTCAAGGCACCCGATAATGTTCATCAGCGTGGATTTGCCGCTGCCCGACGGACCGATGATGCTCACAAACTCGCCTGCTTCAATCTTCATGCTCGCGTGGTCCAGCGCCCATACCGCTTCGTCTCCCACCTGATACACTTTTGATATATTTTTCAGTTCGATCATCTTGGTTTACTCCTTACTGTCCGCCCGGCATACCGCCCGGCATACCGCCCGGCATGTTTCCCGGCATGCTGCCTTGGCCGCCGTTTTCGCCGCCCGTGAAGCCGCCCGGCATACCGCCGAATCCGCCGAAGCCGGATTCATTGTCCTGCGAGTCCGACGTGTCGTAATAGACGGTATCGCCTTCATTAAGGCCGCTTGTGATTTCCACATTGGTGCCGTTTGAAAGACCGGTCGTCACTTCGACCACGCCGCCCAATTCTTTCGTTTCCTCGTTATATTCCGTGTACACATACGAAGTGCTGCTCGTCTGCTGAAGCGCGTCTTCGGGTATCAGCAGCGCATTTTCCACGCTGTCGATCTTGATATTGACCGTGGCCGACATACCCGCAAGCATCTGTTCGGTTTTGTCGATCGTCACCTCCACCGTAAACACCGTTACGCCGTTAGAGCTTGTGCCGGTCTTATTGACTTCCGTCACAACGCCTGCAAATTCGTCGTCGCCGATCGAATCGATGGTCACGGTCGCTTCCTGGCCCTCTTTGACCGAGAGTATATCCGACTCGTCCATATCCACCGTGACGGACATCGTTGCGTTGGGGCATACCGTCGCAATCAGCGTGGTATCGTCGTCCGAAGCATCCGTTTCACTTGTCGTGCCGGCAGCGGTTGTGCTTCCCGAAGCCGCCGCAGCCGTTAAAGCCGTCGAAGCGCTTGTATTGCCGTCCTCCTCATCGTAGTCCACGCTGTAAATGACGCCCGCTATCGGCGCGAAAACGGCGCCTTCCTTATATAGCTTCACGAGCTCTTCCAGCTCATCCTCAAGCGCCGCGCGCTGCTTGAGCAGAGCGTCGTAGTTCGCCGTATACGATGTATCCGTCAGACTGAAAACGGCTGTGGACGCGGATACCTTTTTGTTTTCGGACACGCGCACCTTGCTGACCGTTCCCGCATATCCCGTCACCTTGAGCTCGCTGTGGATATAGAGCGTGCCTGTGCCGATCGCGTTTCCGCCCGCATCCTGAACGGAGACCGTATCGCCGTATTCGGCGCCGTCATCCGGCACCGTAACGGTGGCTTTGCCGTCCTTCACTTTTTCCACCGTCCCCGTCAGCGAGCTTCCGTCCGAAAGGACCACCGTCACATTATCGCCTTCCGAAACGCTTGCCTGCGTTTCGATATCCGCCGCCATCAGCCCGTCAAGGGAGATCAGCGCGAGCGCGCCGTTTTGATACATGACCGTCGCCACATCGTCTCCCGCTTTTGCGAATATCTTCTTCACTCTTCCGGAAAGTCCCGCTTTGATCGTGCTGCTCACCGTTTCGTCGCTGACATCCGCAAGCTCGTCGTCGATATCGTCAAGCTGCTGCTGCGTATCCGCCATCGCGCTGATAACGCTCGATATATCCACCGTGGCGATCATATCGCCTTCCGCAACGGTATCTCCCTCCTCCACATATACCGTATCGATATCGACGGACGACGGCACCTCCACATCTTCCACATCATCGTCCGTCAGCGTACCCGATCCGGATATCGTGGTGCTGATGCTGCCCACCGTCACCTGCGCGGATTCGACGCTTGCATCGGCGTTCCCGTATCTTTCGGATACGGATTGCCTGAGAGACAGAACAATGATGGCGATGGCCGCCACTGCGGCCGTACACACGACGATGACCGTCACCGTCCGCTTTCTCTTTTTTCTCTGCGCGGCAGAAAGGTGCTTTTTCAATACCGAATTCGCATCGTTTTGAGCGCCCGCCTTTTCACGTTTCATAGAAAGTCTCCTTTGATTAAAATACGTTTATCGTCCCATTAAAATGGTTGACGTCCGTTTCGCTGTTCTTGGACATTTTTTCATCTCTCCTTAACAGACGCCAAATCAAAAAATGAACAAAAAGTAAATTCTGCATTTCTTTCATCCGTCGGCTTTTGTTTTGACGTATTTGCATGGATGTGTGAACGAAAAAGCCATTCCCGCGTTGGCGGCCGTTTTCATATATCTTGGCGACAGGCAACGTCTCCAGCCACTATGCCGTCAAACGCCTGCCGCTTGGCGCCTCAGGCGGAGGTGCTGCAAATCGCAGAGCCGTTGGCAAAGGTAAAATATCAAAACCTTCAGGGCTATACATTGACATGGCATCCGCAACGAGGTCGGATAAATTGAACCTGTCAGGCGCACTGTTTGCAACAAAACCTCTTAAGCTAAGCGTGCATAGTGTAAACTTACTGTAGGGAAACGGAAGACGCAGAGATGATACCACCCACCCCCGCGGGGGTGGGTGGTAAAAATCGCCAACATCCCTTAGAATATAGGTTGCATACCAAACCTAAGGAGGCGACCTATGAACAGCATACAACAGTTGGTGGAAAGTGTCATGTATCAAATGACGGAAATTGCATCGAAAAACAGGGCAGATGGTATAAAGGGGATGGCTCGGGAGATACAGGCGGTGATTAGCGAAGCTTCACT
>JAJUJH010000008.1 GCA_029265435.1 Clostridiales bacterium | reverse complement strand
AGCATCACCTTTGCAATCGACCCCGCCACCTCTAGCGAGCTGGCGGCGAGCATCGCTTCCAACACCGTGACGCTGCAGCCTGTCCCGGCGACCCCGGCGGGCGGCTACGATCTAGTCCTGACCGCCCAGTCCGGTTCCGGGAACCTTAAGTTAACAGTCCCCGTTTCCGTGGAGAACCTGGATATTTCCGGCGACTTTACCGATCCCAACTTCAAGCAGGCGGTCTGGGAGTGGCTGGGCAACAGCGGTGCGCCGGGGAGCTTTACAAAACAGGATTTGATCGCACGGATGCCCCAAAAAGGCAATACCCTTTACGTCGCCAGCAAAAGCATAGCCAGCCTGGCGGGGTTGGAGCATTTCCAGGGCACGGGGATTCTTCAGCTGAATTGCACAGCCAATCAATTGACCAGTTTACCGGCTTTGCCTGATTCCCTTATTGTTTTATACTGCTATAATAACCAGTTGACCAGCCTGCCCGACCTGCCTGACGGCCTGAATATGCTGGACTGCGATAACAATCAGCTAACCCAATTGCCGGCTTTGCCTGATTCCCTTAATGTCTTAGTCTGCTATAAAAACCGGTTGACGAGCCTGCCCGACCTGCCTGACGGCCTGCGGATGCTGGACTGCGATAACAATCAGCTAACCCAATTGCCGGCTTTGCCTGCTTCCCTTATAGAGTTAGTCTGCAATAAAAACCGGTTGACCAGCCTGCCCGACCTGCCTGACGGCCTGCAGGTACTGGACTGCAAAAACAATCAGCTAACCCAATTGCCGGCTTTGCCTGCTTCCTTAATCACACTGTACTGCGAAAGCAACCGGCTGACGGCGCTGCCCGCATTGGGGGCCAATGTCATTACGGTTGAATGCGGCTACAATCAATTAACCGGCCTCCCGCAGCTGCCAAGCGGTTTAAGTACATTGGGATGCAATGATAATCAACTGGAGGCATTGCCGGAACTGCCTCCCAATCTTCAGTGGCTATTCTGCGATGAAAACAGGCTGACAAGTCTTCCGGACCTGCCGGATACGCTCACAATTCTTAAGTGTGACAGGAACTTTATAAACGTCTTTTCCGGGCCTGAAAAAGACAGACTGGACGCTTGCCCGGCGGCCACAAAAACAGTTACACCCCAATATCGGTATGCTTATACGGGAAACAGCCTTGCGTTCACAAGCGCCGGTGATTCCCAGGGGATACAGGCGGCTGACGTGAAAAAAGAGGGGTCTTACGACGGCAATACGTGGTGGAACACCTATGAGCCAACGGATTTCGGGCTGTTTGCTTTTGCCAGCTCCGATTCGAATGTGGCCACGGTGGACAGCCAGGGTGTGGTAACGCCTGCCGGGAACGGGAGCTGTGTGATTTACGCCCGGTTTGCGGGTATCGCCTCGGCTTACACGCAGGCGGTCATCCCGGTGACAGTGAACATGTCCGCAGCTGCAATCGATATCGCCGCCATTCCGGGAGTAACCCCTCCTGCCAGGGGAGAGGCGCCCGTCACCGCGATAACCGAAACGGCCCAATATACGGGAACCGTAAGCTGGTCACCGGCCGACAACCCGTTCGGGGGCGGCAGGGTTTACACGGCGACCATAACCCTGACGCCAAAGGCCGGGTACACCTTAACAGGCGTAGCTGAAAACTTCTTTACCGTAGCCGGAGCCACATCGGTAAGCAATGCGGCTGATTCAGGAGTGGTGACCGCCGTATTCCCGGCCACCAAATATGCCGTTATCTATGACGCAAACGGAGGTACGGGAACAGCTCCCACAGAGGGCGACAAGGCCGCAGGCGAGACATTTATTGCGGCGGACAATACCTTTGCTCCGCCAGCAGGCACATACAAGAAATTCAAGAATTGGAATCTGAGCCCTGACGGGACAGCGCCTAACTACCTCCCCGGCGAGACAGTGTATATGCCATCAAACGACCTGACCCTGTATGCCATCTGGGCGGTACCGGAATTATACGGGAGCGTGACCATTAACGGGGAGGCCAAGTTTGGTTCAACCTTATCTGTCGCGCCTCTTCATTACTATCCGGACACTGATGGGGATGCGCCCACCTATCAGTGGAGGCGCAACGGCACAGACATAGACGGAGCAACTAATTCCACATATACCCTGACGGAAGCGGATATCGGCGCACGGATTTCCGTTTTGGTGACAGCAGACGGGATTCATGCTGTCGGCAGTCTGACAAGTTCCCAGACGGCTGTTGTGAACAAAGCCGAGGGACCGGCGGCCCCTGAAGCGCCTTCGCTGGCAGGCAAAACGCATAACAGCGTCACCCTAAAGGCCAATGCAGCCTATGAATTCAGGGTAAACGGAGGCGCATGGCAGGACAGCAACGTATTTATGGGTCTATCACCGGAAACCGAATACACCTTTACCGCCAGGGTCAAAGAAACGGCTACCCACAATGCATCGGCCGAGAGCGCAGGATTGGCCGTTACGACGGATGCGGAACCGCCGGCAACGGTGTTGGTAACATTCATCACCGTAAAAGGGGCAGGCGACGCGAAAACAGTGGAGAATGGCGGTACCCTGCAAATGCTGGCAGAAGTATTGCCCGCCGACGCCACAGATAAAACCGTGACCTGGAGCGTGTATTCCGGATCAGGCACAGCCGCCATTGACCCTTCCACCGGATTGCTGACGGGCACCGGAGAAGGCACGGTGACGGTAAGGGCAACAGCCAATGACGGGTCCGGAGTATATGGAGAGGCGGCTATCACCATTATCGGGCAAGCTGAACCCGATGCGATGATTGATCCAACAAGCGCCAGCTTTGATAAACATTACATGCAGGATATATCCGTTACCATGACTTTAAACGGACATTCACTATCGTCAGTTAAAAATGGTACATCTATCCTGTCGAGGGGAACGGACTATACCATTTTGGGTAATATTATCACTATCAAAAAAGAGTACCTTGGGCGGCAGGAGGTTGGCACAACGATACTTACCTTTGATTTCAGCGCGGGAGCCGACCAAACTCTCACGATCACCGTATCTGACAGTACGCCGCCATATTCCCAGCAGACCCTGACAGACCCCGGCAGCGGAATCAGCATCAGCGGCAGCCTTATTGAAGGCGCGCAACTTCTGGTTACAAAGCTTGACCCGGCCAGCGACGCCTACAAGGAACTGGAAGCGGCCCTGAACAACGGCCAGGAGATCATTCTTTGCTTTGAGATTTCCCTGTTTGGGGATAGCTTAGGCGAATCATATGTGGGTGCCTTGACCCTTTCTTTCCCGGTGGGAACGCAGTATAACGGCCAAACGCTTACGCTGCTGCATAATACCGGCAGCGGCATTGAAAGATATACCGGCGTTGTGGCAAACGGTACGTTGACCGTTACGGTAAACAGCCTTTCGCCATATGCTTTGGCAAAAAGCGAACCCATCCGCGACCTGCCGGACAACCATACCATGTACGAAGGCGGGCGCGTGACGTGGACGCCATCCCCCTCGGGCGGCACCTGGCAGTATGACAAGGAGTATCTAACGGCCACGGCAAACGGAAACTCCATGACCTTCAAAGCAATAAAAACCGGGTATACGACCGTCACCTACACGATAAACGGCATGACGCATGATATCGCCGTCACGATTCTTGCAGCGGAACTGCCGATTACCGGCCAAGACAACATGCCGCTGTGGGTGCTGGGGGTGCTGGCGGTATTGTCCGGCGCCGCGGCCGTTGCCGTAATGACAAGGGCAAAGAGGAAGTCTCATTGATGAAAGTGGGGAAATTTGTCCGCGAGGTGTTCCGGCTGGCGGCTACGAGAAAGGTATTGAAGAATACGAAACTGCATATTGTTTTATTCGCGTTATGCGGTGTGTTTGCCATAGCATGGGTAACCCTGTTTCTTGTTCAGTGGAACGAAGGCGAGACGGCGGCTCAAAACTCCGAATTATTGCTTGAAGCGGCCGGTATCAAGCCGCCTGCCGCTACTGCTAAGGCTGATGCGCAGACGAATACCCGGCCCGCTAACGAGGCCGTTCCCGACCTCCCCGTTGAACTTAAGGGATATTCTGTGATTGCGCGTCTGGACATTGACATCTTGGACCTTCATCTGCCAATTTTGTCGGAACCGACGAAAGAAGCGCTCAAAGCCTCTGTATGCTATTATACCGGGCCCGATCCGGGCGGCGAAGGCAACCTGGTCATCACAGGCCACAACTACCGGAACGGGGCGCACTTCGGCAGACTGGACAAACTGACCGTCGGTGATATGGTATCCATTACCGGCCGGGAAGGTAATACTTATTCCTATGCGGTTTACAAATTAGAGCATATCAAACCCGATGATACCGGTATTCTCGACGATACGCAATACAGCCGGGAGCTGTCGCTGTTAACCTGTGAGGCAAGCGGAAACGGCAGGCTGCTGGTGCGCTGCCGCCAAACCGGGTGATGAATGAAGTTTGCAGGGTTTTATTGAGAATATATGGTGCATCTGTTTATTTCAATATTAAACAATCAGAACCCCCGGAGACCATGAGGCCTCTGAGGGGTTTATTTGCGCTAACGAAGCAAAATTGCAGCAATTTAAAAACCATGCCAAACAGAAGTACAACTTCAGAAGGTCCATTGGGTCATATGGGGGTCTGCCCGTTGGGTTAAAAAAACGCTGCAGCCTTTATCTTTCAAGCGGCTGAAGGTTGCAGCGTTTTATCCGTTACGTCCTTGAGCAAAGATGCACCCTTATCGAAGCGCATCCTTCATTGACTTCACATATTCTCCGATGTATTTCGGTGCATCTTTGCCGTATTTTTCAAGCAATTTGACAATAGCAGAACCGACGATAGCACCATCAGAAATATCCGCTACTTTTTTAGCCTGTTCCGGTGTGGAGATGCCAAATCCGACGGCACACGGCACATCCGTATTCTCCCGAACCACCTTCACAATAGACGCTAGATCGGTCTTTATTTCGCTTCGTGTTCCCGTGACACCGAGGCTGGAAATAATGTAAAGAAAGCCCTCGGCTTCTTTAGCAATCATGGCAATGCGATTTCCCGATGTGGGCGCAATGAGCGACACCAAATCAATACCGTATTTACGACAGATCGGCAGAAATTCTTCTTTTTCCTCATAGGGCAGATCGGGCAAAATCAGGCCGTCGATTTCAATGCGTTTACAAGTTGAGATGAACTTTTCAGCGCCGTATGAAAACACCACATTGGTGTAGGTCATAAAAACCAATGGAACTTTCACATTCCGGCGAAGCTCACGGACAAGATCGAAAATCTTATCCACAGTCACGCCGCCGTTCAAAGCACGGAGATTGGCTCCCTGAATAGCAGGTCCTTCGGCGGTTGGATCGGAGAACGGAATGCCAAGCTCGATAAGATCGGCGCCGTTTTCGACGGCAGCACGAACAGCAGCGGCAGTTGTTTCCAGATCCGGATCGCCGCAGGTGATAAAAGCAATAAAGGTTTTGCCGTTTTCAAATGCTTTTCTAATATTACTCATGAATATCCTCCCCTCTGTAACGGGAAATGGCGGCACAATCCTTGTCACCCCTGCCGGAAATTGTTATCACGATCGTTTTCTCTTTATCCATTGTCGGTGCCAGCTTCATTGCGTAAGCCACAGCGTGCGCCGATTCAATGGCAGGGATAATGCCCTCTGTTTTTGCCAGATATTCAAAGGCACACACCGCTTCATCATCGGTTACAGGCACATATTCGACTCTGCCAATGTCATGCAGATGCGCATGTTCTGGACCGATGCCAGGATAATCGAGGCCTGCGGAAATGGAGTAAACAGGTGCAATCTGTCCGCATTCGTCCTGACAGAAATAAGATTTCATTCCGTGAAAGATACCCAGCCTGCCGGTTGCAATGGTAGCAGCTGTTTCAAAGGTATCAATACCCCTTCCTGCCGCTTCGCATCCGATGAGCTTTACGCTTTCGTGTTCTATAAAGTGATAGAAGCTGCCGATGGCATTGGAGCCTCCGCCCACACAGGCAATCACAAAATCGGGAAGTCTGCCTTCCTTCGCCATCATCTGTTCCTTGATTTCCTTTGAGATAACAGCCTGAAAATCACGAACAATAGTCGGGAACGGATGCGGCCCCATAACCGAGCCAAGACAATAATGGGTATCGTCAATTCTGGATGTCCACTCGCGCATCGCTTCCGATACCGCATCCTTCAGAGTCGCTGTGCCTGTTTTCACTGGAATTACCTCCGCACCGAGCAAGCGCATGCGGTATACATTGAGAGCCTGACGAATGGTATCTTCTTCACCCATGAAGACCACACATTCCATTCCCATCAGAGCGGCGGCTGTTGCCGTCGCAACGCCATGCTGACCCGCTCCGGTTTCTGCGATCAGACGAGTTTTGCCCATTTTCTTTGCAAGCAATGCTTGACCAAGTACATTGTTGATCTTATGCGCTCCTGTGTGATTAAGATCTTCACGCTTGAGATAGATTTTTGCGCCGCCAAGATCACGGCTCATTTTTCCGGCATAATAAAGCCGTGAAGGTCTGCCTGCATATTCATTAAAAAGCCCGGACAGTTCTCTGTTAAATTCAGGATCGCATTTATAGTGATTGTATGCTTCTTCCAGTTCAATAACTGCATTCATCAAGGTTTCAGGAATGTACTGCCCGCCGTGAATGCCGAAACGTCCGTTTGGATTTGTCATAGCCTTTCTTCCTTCCTGACAGCGGCAACGAAAGCCGCCATTTTTTTTTCATCCTTTATGCCATCCGTTTCAATACCGGAACTGACATCAACGGCAAAAGGATGCAATTCGTTTATTGCTTCTCTGATATTGTTAAGCCCAAGGCCTCCTGCAAGAAAATATGCTCTCTTGATATTTTGTAGCAGCGTCCAGTCAAACACCGCCCCCGTTCCTGCCCCGGAATCAAGAAGAATATAGTCTGAGGTGCTGTTTTGAGCGGCAAGGATATCCTGTACATCCTTAATGCGAAACGCTTTGATAAGCGGTTTGTCAGTAAGTGTCCGCAAATGTTTGATATAGTTCTCATCCTCATCACCGTGAAGCTGAGCAATGTCAATGATGTTTTTGTCAAGCAGACCGGCAACCGTTTCGACCGCTTCATTTACAAATACGCCCACCGCATGAATATCTGTTGAAAGCCTTTGCCTGAGTTCAGCAGCCTTATCAGGTAAAACGCAGCGTTTGCTATTTGGCGCAAACACAAAGCCGATATATTCCGGTTTTAGTGTGTTGGCAGCTTCAATATCGCGCGGGCGGGACAACCCGCATAATTTTATCTTCGTCATAGCGCGCCTCGCAATTCTGCAAGCTTGGCTTTTTTATCAGATGCTCTCATAAGCGTTTCACCGATCAACACAGCGTCCGCGCCAATATTCCGTAGCTTTGCCACATCCGCCGCACTGTCGATACCACTTTCAGAAACGAACAGCACATTCCGCGGAATCATTTCGCGAAGCCTGCGGCTATTGTCCGTATTTACGGAAAAATCCTTCAAATTGCGATTGTTGACGCCGATGATCCGTGACCCTGCGCGCAATGCGGTTTGCACTTCATTTTCATCATGGGCTTCAACCAATGCCGAAAGTCCGAGAATGTCACATATATCGATGTATTCTTTGATCTGATTTCCGGTTAATATGGAACAAATCAGCAGTACAGCCGAAGCGCCGAGCAGCTTCGCTTCGTAGACCATATATTCATCCACCGTGAAATCCTTACGCAGGCATGGAACTGAAATTGTTTGAGCAATCTCCCTCAGATGCTTGTCAGAACCGAGAAACCATTTCGGTTCGGTAAGTACCGAGATGCAGTCAGCTCCGGCCGCTTCATATTCTTTTGCAATCTGCAAATATGGAAAATTGGAATCTAACAGCCCTTTTGACGGAGATGCTTTCTTGCATTCACATATAAAGGAAATGCCGTTTTTTTTCAGTGCGTTTTCAAATAAAAAAGTGCCTTTTGGCAGGGACATTGCCTGCCGCTTGATCTCATCGAGAGGTATTTTCTTTTTTGCTTCCGCCACGCGTTCCCTTGCATGATCGGCAAGCTGGTCGAGAATCGTCATACCACCACCTCCGGACGATTGCTGACCTCGATTAGTTTATTCAATGTTTCAAGTGCCTTGCCGGAATCAATGATCTCCGCAGCAAGGCGAATACCGTCCTTCATACTGTCAGCTTTTCCTCCGATATAAAGGGCGGCACCTGCGTTCATTAAAACTGTGTTTCTCTTATGGCCTCTTTCTCCGTTCAGAATAGCCAGCGTGATCTTTGCATTCTCAGCGGGCGTGCCGCCTTTCAGATCATCTTTTGCGCAGCGTTCAAAGCCAAAATCTTCGGGTGTTATTAACGAGGATTTGAACCAGCCGTCCCTGATCTCGCAGATAGTAGTTGGTGCGCTCAAGGAAATTTCGTCCAGCTTATCCTGCCCGTACACCACCATGCCGCGCTTGATGCCAAGGCTAATCAGTACTTGGGCAAGCGGTTCCACAAGATAATCGTCATATACTCCGAGAAGCTGCATGGATGGTGTTCCGGGGTTGGTCAGAGGACCTAAGATATTAAACACGGTTCTAAAGCCGAGTTCCTTGCGGATCGTTCCCACATATTTCATTGAAGTGTGATACATCTGTGCGAAGAAGAAGCACATGCCAACCTCATTCAGAAGTTCGATACATTTTGCCGGGCTTTGCTGAATATTTACCCCTAATGCTTCCAGACAGTCTGCTGTACCGCACTGAGACGAGGCAGCACGGTTGCCGTGCTTTGCAACCTTTATTCCGCTTGCCGCCGCAACAAGGGCGGAGGTAGTGGAAATATTAAAGCTGTGTGCATTGTCTCCGCCTGTGCCTACAATCTCAAGCAGATCCATCCCCGTTTCAACTTTCGTGGCATGCGCTCTCATTGCCGCAGCACAGCCTGCGATTTCATCGGTTGTTTCAGCCCTTGCGCTCTTCGTGGAAAGCGCCGCAAGAAAGGCTGCGTTCTGAGTAGGTGTAGTATCTCCGCTCATAATTTCGTTCATTACGGAGTATGCCTCGTCAAAAGTGAGATCCTCTTTATTAACGATTTTTACGATTGCTTCCTTGATCATGGCTCAAATCTCCTTTATAAAGTTTCTCAACATCGTTTTTCCGTCCGGCGTCATGATGGATTCAGGATGGAACTGTACACCGTAGACCGGATAATCTTTGTGCTGTACTGCCATTACCTCACCGTCGGTAGTGATAGCGATCACTTTCAGGGAATCCGGAATAGTATCTGCATCTGCCGCAAGTGAATGATAGCGTGCTGCTGGAGCAATATCGGGGCAGCCTCTGAACAGCGGACTTTCGGTATCAAATTTCACGATTGATTGCTTTCCGTGCATCAATGTCTTTGCATAGGTCACGGTTGCGCCAAAAGCCGCGCATATTGCCTGATGTCCAAGGCAGACGCCCAATATCGGAATATCTTTTCCAAGTGTCTTTGCGGCTTCGACGATGATTCCTGCATTCTCCGGCCTGCCGGGGCCGGGGGAGAGGATGATCCTGCCGGGTTTTAATTCTCTGATTTCTTCTACCGCCATTTCATCGTTACGGATAACCTTGATGTCAGGATCGATCTCGCCGACGAGCTGATAGAGGTTATAGGAAAAACTATCATAGTTATCAATAAGCAAGATCATAATTCCGCCTCCTGTGCGAGTTCCAATGCTTTCAAAGTGGATTTTGCTTTGTTCAGACATTCCTCATATTCCTTTTCGGGAACCGAATCCGCAACAATGCCGGCTCCGCTTCTGATAAAAACCTTGCCGTTTTTCTTGTAAGCGATGCGAATAGCAATGCAAGTGTCCATATTGCCGGTGAAGTCGATGTATCCGATCGCTCCGCCGTAGATACCGCGTTTGTTGTTTTCAAGTTCGCCGATAAGCTGACAAGCCCTTATCTTCGGCGCACCGGATAATGTTCCGGCAGGGAGCACCGCTTCAATCGCATCCAATGCATCTTTGTCTTCCCTGATTTCACCATATACAGTTGACCCGATGTGCATAACGTGGGAAAAGCGTTCAATAGAATGCAGTTTTTTCACCTGCACAGTGCCAAATTTACTGATTTTGCCGAGGTCGTTTCTGCCGAGGTCGACCAGCATATTATGCTCGGCAAGCTCCTTTTCATCGGCAAGCAGCTCTGCTTCAAGAGCTTTATCTTCATCGTCGGTCTTTCCCCTTGGTCTGGTACCTGCCAATGGAAAGGTGTGAAGCAGACCGTTTTCCAACTTAACCAGCGTTTCGGGAGATGCGCCGGCAACCTCCACATCGGTGCCGGAGAAGTAGAACATATACGGTGACGGATTGATTGTACGCAGCATCCGGTATGTGTTCAGAAGGCTTCCTTCAAACGGTGCGGAAAGGCGGTTAGACAGTACAATCTGAAAAATATCCCCTTCCCGGATGTGGTATTTTGCTTTCTCCACCATACCGCAAAATTGCTCTTTATCGAACAGCGGCGTCACTTTGCCGAGCAATTTACCTCCCCGCTCCTTTTTCTTTTCGCCGTTTCGGACAAGCTCTGCAAGCTGCTTCAGCTCCATGACCGCTTTGTTGTAACCTGTTTCCGGGTCGTCCAGCGACATATTCACGATAAGGATGATTTTCTGCCTTACATGATCGAAGGCAATGACCTTGTCAAAGAGCATCAAGTCAACATCCTTAAAGGATTCGCTGTCCTCTACATTGCATTTGACGGACGGTTCACAGTAACCGAGGTAGTCATAAGAAAAATATCCCACAAGACCGCCGGTAAAGGAAGGGAGATAGTCGAACCGCGGACTTTTGTGGTCTGCGAGGATCTGCCGCAGAAAATCCGAAGGATTATCCGTCTTGAATTTGAGATTTCCGGCATTCATTTCGCCGCCAATACAGGTGATCTCCATCTTCGGATCAAAGCCGAGGAATGTATATCGTCCCCACTTTTCGTTGGCAGCGGCAGATTCGAGCATATAGCAATGCGTAGATACATTTTTCAGTATTCTCATTGTTTCGATAGGCGTGGTGAAGTCCGATAAAATCTCACAGCTTACCGGCAACACGTTATATTTTCCAGCAGCAGCGTATTCGGTGACTTCTAATAAAGATGGCATAATTTTCATAATCTGTACCTCCAAATGAAAAATACTCCTTTGACTTTCTGCCAAAAGAGCATCGAAACAAAAACGTCCTTGACAGAATAATCCTATCTGTCAAGGACGAATAAAACGCTTACCCGCGGTGCCACCTTGAATTCACGGCATAACCCGTGCACTTAGCAGGATACCAACATATCCCCGGCAAATAACGTCCGCCTGCAACGTCGCAGAATACTTTGTGATTGCTCACATTTGACTGCGCCCTCAGCGGTCCATTTGACAACTTGTTTCTTACCTGATTCTCAGCATCACAGGCTCTCTGTAAAAGGCATCATTGCCGTTATCTCCGCTTCATCGGTCTATTGTATAAAATTACATATACTTTAGCACAACAAAAAGTGATTGTCAAGCGATAGCTTGTGAATTTTGCTCGGGATTCCAATTTGCAGTTCAAGTCCTTCATCTATTATGTCGTTTGCCGTCTGCCCGCAGCCATGGGCAACCATTAGTGTAAACTTACTGTAGGGAAACGGAAGACGCAGAGATGATACCACCCACCCCCGCGGGGGCGGGTGGTATCATCCAACAGCCCTTGGAATATAAGTTGCGTACAAACCTAAGGAGGCGACCTATGAACAGCATGCAACAGTAGGTGGAAAATGTCATGTATCAAATGACGGAAATAGCTTCGAAAAACAGGGCGGATGGTATAAAGGGGATGGCGCGGGAGATACAGGCAGTGATAAGCGAAGCTTCACTTTTATCATTGAAACAGGCACGATCATGTGCTAGATAACCGGTAGTGATGTTTGAAAAGGCTCCGAGAGCCTTTTTTAAATGCGCTGATACAAGAGTTGGAGGATGACCATGCGTACCAAAATCACACTGGCATGCACAGAGTGCAAACAAAGAAATTATGACACGATGAAAAACAAGAAAAACGATCCGGACAGGCTGGAAATGAACAAATACTGCCGTTTCTGCAAGAAACACACCCTACACAAGGAGACTAAGTAGTATAAACCTTGTTCCTTATGGGTATTTTATTAAACGTTTAGGATGTGAGGGCTATGGCAAAAGCAAAACTTCTCGGAAACGAGCGCAAAGAGAAGCTGGAGCAGCAAAGGAAGGCTGCTAAAAAAGCGAACAGGAAAAAAAGAAGAAGTCCGGCCAAGGTGTTTAAGGATATTATATCCGAGCTGAAGAAGGTGACTTGGCCGACAACAAAGGATCTGATCAAATATGCGGGCGCCGTTGTCGCTTTCATCTTAGTTGTCGCTGTGTTGGTGTACCTGATGGATTTGGGTCTTAGTACTTTGTTCAGCCTTGTGCTGAAAAGATCTTGATTTCTTTGTTCGAATAAAGAAGGAGACGCGCCGCGTCCAAGCTGTTATCGGCGGCGCACGATAAGTGAATGTCTGAAGAAACAAAGAACGGCGGATTACTGGAAACGCCTGAGACAACTGAACAGCCGAGAAAGCCCGAAGGTGTGTTTATCAAGCAGGAAAAAACGGATAAGCCTTATTGGTATGTCATCCACACATACTCGGGTTACGAGAACAAGGTCAAGATGAACCTCGAAAAAGCGATCCAAAACCGAAACTTTGAGGACGTCATCCTCGAGGTGAAGGTTCCGATGGAGGAAAGCATTGAGGTCAAGAACGGCAAGAAAAAGCACGTGATGAAAAAACGCTATCCCGGCTACGTGATGGTCAAGATGATACTGGACGATGAAACGTGGTATGTGGTTCGCAACACGCGCGGCGTCACGGGCTTTGTGGGTCCCGGCTCAAAGCCGATTCCGCTGACCGATAAAGAGGTGCGCGCGATGGGCGTGGAAAACGTGCCCATTAAGCTTGATATTGAGGTTGGCGACAACGTGATGGTCACATCCGGTCCGCTTGAAAGCTTCATCGGCGTTATCAAAGAGGTTCAGCCCGAAAAGCAGAAGGTGAAGGTTGTCGTGTCCATGTTTGGCCGAGATACGCTGGTCGATCTCGATTTTGTCCAAATCAAACGTATATAAGAAGGAAACTTCTTTTAGCAAGTGGGAGGATCATACCATCATCCGCTTGTACCACATTAAAAGAAACAAGGAGGTGTAACCATGGCTAAAAAGATAACTGGTTACGTCAAACTGCAGATTCCTGCAGGCAAGGCAACGCCTGCCCCGCCGGTCGGCCCGGCGCTCGGTCAGCACGGTGTCAACATCATGGGCTTTTGCAAAGAGTTCAACGAGAAGACCGCCAAACAGGTGGGCTACATTATCCCCGTCGTCATCACGGTGTATGCGGACAGAACGTTCACGTTCATAATGAAGACGCCTCCGGCGCCCGTTCTCATCAAAAAGGCGATTGGCATTGAAAGCGGCAGCGGCGAACCCAACAAGAAAAAGGTTGGAAAGATCACCAAAGCGCAGATCAAAGAGATCGCCGAGACAAAAATGCCGGATCTTAACGCGGCAAGCCTCGAGTCCGCCATCAGCATGATTGCCGGTACGGCAAGAAGCATGGGCGTCGAAGTTGTCGACTGAAGAATAGTGGGAGGCTTATAAAAGCCGTACAACCACGAGGAGGATAATATGAAAAGAGGAAAGAAATATCTCGAGAGCCTGAAGGCTTACGATAAAGCCACATTGTACGATCCGATAGACGCGCTGCAGCTGACAATCGACACGGCCAAGGCCAACTTTGACGAAACGATCGAAGCGTCAATCCGTCTTGGCGTAGATCCGCGCCATGCCGATCAGCAGGTGAGAGGCGCAATTGTGCTGCCGCACGGCACAGGCAAAACACAGCGCGTGCTTGTGTTTGCCAAGGGCGACAGCGCCAAAGAAGCCGAAGAAGCCGGCGCCGATTACGTCGGCGGCGACGAATTCGTCGAAAAGATTAAAAATGAAAACTGGTTTGAGTTTGATATTTGCGTGGCGACACCCGATATGATGGGCGTTGTGGGCAAAATCGGACGTGTGCTCGGCCCCAAAGGCCTCATGCCAAACCCGAAGTCCGGTACGGTCACAAAGGAAGTCGCCAAAGCCATTGCGGACATCAAAGCCGGTAAGGTGGAATACCGTGTGGACAAGACGGCGATTGTGCATGTGATCATCGGCAAGAAAAGCTTCGGCAAAGAAAAGCTGAACGACAATCTTTCCGCGTTGATGGAAGCGCTGATAAAAGCAAAGCCGTCCGCCGCGAAGGGCACGTACTTAAAAAGCGTGGTCGTGTCGTCCACAATGGGCCCCGGAATCAAAATCAACCCGATGCGGTTTATGGGTTGACAGAACCGCGTCTGTGCTGATAAAATAACCGCGGAAAACGAAATACTCGAATTCTGCCGAAGACAACAGGTGCGCTTTGCCGCTTAATATCCTGTCGAGGAGAGTTGATACGAAAAGAGACCCTTTTTTGTGCGGCTTTCCTGTGCAAAAAAGGGTTTTTGGTTTTATCGCACATGAGGAGGTGAAACACTTGGGAGAAAAGGCCATAGAGGCGAAGAAACAAATCGTTCTTGAACTCAAAGAAAAAATGGAGTCGTGCCAGGGCATCATTTTTTACGATTACAGAGGCCTGAACGTCGAGGAAGTGACCGAGCTTCGCAACAAGTTCCGTGAAGCGGGCGTGGAATATCACGTCATCAAGAATTCGATGCTCAAACGCGCGGCGGATATGCTGGAGATCCAAGGGCTTGACAGCACGCTTGCCGGCCCCACAGCTGTGGCGTTCGGCATCAGTGATCCCGTCGCTCCGGCGAAGGTGCTTGTCGAGTTCGTCAAAAAGTTGAAGAAGACTGAGATTAAGGCGGGTGTGCTCGGCAAAAAGGTGATCGACATAAAGAGCATCGAGGCGCTGGCAGAGCTGCCGTCTAAAGAACAGCTCATCGCGCAATTGGCGGGAACGCTCAATGCGCCCATCACCGGTCTTGCGAGATCGCTTTCGGGAATCATATGCAAGCTCGGTTACGCGTTAAACGCAGTAAAGGAACAAAAACAGGCTTAATGAAAGCCAAAAATGAAATGATAAAATAAACGGAGGAAATCAATAATGAGCAATCAAGAGATATTGGAAGCCATTGAGAAGATGAGCGTGCTGGAGCTTTCCGAGCTCATCAAGGCGATTGAAGACAAATTCGGCGTGAGCGCCGCGGCTCCTGTGGCTGTGGCTGCGGCGGGTCCGGTTGCGGCGGGCGCCGCGGCTCCTGCTGAAGAAGAGAAGACAGAGTTCGACGTCGTGTTGAAGGATGCCGGCGCTGAGAAGATCAAGGTGATCAAGGTCGTCCGCGAGCTGACGTCTCTTGGCCTTAAAGAAGCGAAAGATCTCGTTGACGGTGCTCCGAGCACGGTCAAGGAAGGCGTTGCAAAGGAAGAAGCCGAAAGCATGGTTGCCAAGCTTAAAGAAGCGGGCGCAACTGCCGAGCTCAAATAAGATAATGCCAACGAAAGCCTCTTGCCGGATTCGGCTGGAGGCTTTTTATTTAGGCCTTCCATGACAAAGCCGGAATCTGATGAATTTGTGAACGAACGGTAAATATGGACGCGCAGCCGATTGTTAAAAAAGTCGGTGCATGGTAATATTAACGCATAGGAGCCGGTGATGTTCGGATATGTGCAGCCTCTGAAGCCGGAGCTCAAGGTTAAGGAATACGAGGCGTTTAAAGGCTATTATTGCGGCCTGTGCAAAGCGATAGGGGAAAACTATACACACGGCGCGCGATTTATGCTAAACTACGATTGCGCCGTGCTTTTGTTGCTCCTTTCTTCCATGAGCGATGATGCGCCCGAAGTCAGAAAGGAGACATGCGCCGCAAATCCGTTTAAAAAGAGGATTATTGTTCGTTCCAAGCAGGCGGAATACGCCGCCGCCGTAAACGTGATGCTCGGATACGCGAAAATCCTCGACGCGGTGGCGGACGAAAAAAAACTGTCCGCGAGAATGCTTTCGCTGATGTACCGCGGTGTCGGCAAAAAAGCGGAACGGCGGCACGGGGCGCTTGCGGCTCAGTTTTCGGAAAGGCTTGCCGCGCTGTCAAAACTGGAAAAACAGCGCTGCGGCAGCATTGACGCGGTGGCGGACGAATTTGCAAAACTGTTGGCCGCAGTGTTTTCCGAAGCTCCGTTTGATTTTGTGGATAAAGCCGCAAAAAGGACGCTTTGGCATTTCGGATATAACCTTGGCCGCTGGATATATATCGCGGATGCGGTGAACGATATCGAGAAAGATCACAAATCGGGAAGCTACAACGTCTATCTGCAAACAGCGTATACCGATATCAAGGCGCTGAAAGAGAGCGTCAGAGAACGAGCGGCTTTCAACCTGAATATGTCTCTCGCGGAGGCTGTGAAGGCCTATGAGCTGCTGGATATAAAAAGGGACAAGCCACTGATTGATAATATCATGTATTTGGGGCTTGCGAAAAAGACGGAAGACGTGTTGAAAGGGGATACAGATGGATCCTTACAAAGTGCTGGGGGTCAGTCCGAACGCGACGGACGCGGAAATTAAAAAAGCATACAGGGATCTCGCGAAAAAATATCATCCCGACAGGTACAGAGGGCATGACCTTGAGGATCTCGCGAGCGAAAGGCTCAAAGAGATCAACGAGGCCTATGATATGATACAAAAACAGCGCCAAGGAGGCGGGGGATACTCGTATTCGGGCGGAACGGGCAGTTCCGGATATTCGGGCTCGGCACAGTTTGCGGACATCCGTATGGCGATTCAGCGCGGCGATTTGACGCGCGCTGACGCGATGCTGGACGCGATCGCCAACAGAACCGCCGAGTGGCATTACCTTAAAGGCATGGTGCTTTTGAAGAAAGGCTGGTACGACGGCGCGCGGCAGCATTTTTCCACTGCGGCGGGCATGGAACCCGGCAATGTGGAATATGCGAACGCGTACAATACGGTCAACCGAAGCGCGGCCGGTTACGGACAGACGTTTTACGGCGGACAGGGCATGAATAATGCCAGCGTATGCAACATATGCAGCGGGCTTTTGTGCGCTGACTGCTGCTGCGAGTGCATGGGCGGCGATTTCATTCCCTGCTGCTGAATGACATAAAGGAGGGGTTTGCATGCCGCGTTTTCACCGTACCGCACACAGAGTCAGCCTGACGGCCATGTTCGCGTCCATGTCGCTGCTGTTTTTATACCTTGCGTCCGTACTCCCCACGATGCGCATCGCGATGTACTTTTTAAGCTCCGTTTTTGTGATGGGCCTCGTGATTGAAGAGGAGCCGGGCCTTGCGATTCTGATGTTTATCTGCGTGTCGCTGCTGTCGCTGCTGCTGATGCCGAATCCGTTTGCGAGCGCGCTGCCTTATATCTTTTTCTTCGGCCATTATGGCATCGGGAAATACTATATCCAATCGCGCGTGAAGGACAAAGTTGCCGCATATGTGCTTAAGCTGATATATTACAATATTGCGCTGGCGCTGATTTATCTGCTCGCGCAGGAGATCTTTTTCAAGCCCGTGCTCGATGCGGGTATTGCGTTCTGGCTGCTTATCGTTCTGGCGGAAGCCGCGTTTGTGCTTTACGATTTTGTTTTCGACAAGGTGACGGCGTTTTATTTTAACAACATCCGGCGTTTTTTGATGAAGAATTAGCCGAATGGAACAAAGAAAGCGTCATTCCCATAAATTGATGTTGACAATCACAGAATTCGCATTACAATATATAATATAGTAATTTGTGCAACAAAGGCGTTTCACGATTTATTTCGTGGAACGCTTTTTATTTTTAGGAGGTATTATATGGCTAACGAAAAGTTTGTATCGCCTGAAGAGATTTTCGGGGAATATGTCTTTAATGAAGCTGTGATGAAATCCAGACTATCCAAATCTACTGTCAAGATACTGATGCGGACGATTGAATCCGGCGAACCCCTGGATTCCTCAATAGCCGACGAAGTGGCTTCGGCAATGAAAGCCTGGGCAATCGAGAGAGGCGCCACGCACTTTACGCATTGGTTCCAGCCGATGACCGGCATCACCGCCGAAAAGCATGACGCTTTTATTTCTCCGTCGGGCGATGGGCGCGTGATCATGGAGTTTTCGGGCAAAGAGCTGATCAAGGGCGAACCGGACGCCTCGTCTTTCCCCTCGGGCGGCCTGCGCGAAACTGCTGCGGCCCGCGGCTATACCGCATGGGACTGCACGTCGCACGCGTTTGTCAAGGAAGGCACGCTTTATATTCCGACCGCGTTTTTCTCCTACACAGGCGAAATTCTCGACAAGAAAGCGCCGCTGCTCCGGAGCGTGGAAGCTCTCAGCAACCAGGCGATGCGCGTACTCAGAGCGCTCGGCAATACCACGTCGGCACGCGTGATTTCAACCGTCGGCCCCGAGCAGGAATACTTCATCATTAACCGCGAGCTGTATTTGAAGCGGCTCGACCTGATGCTGACGGGGCGCACGCTGTTCGGCGCCAAGCCGCCGAAGGGCCAGGAACTGGAAGACCAGTATTTCGGACGTTTGCGCATCAAAATCACCGAATTCATGCGCGATCTCGACTACGAGCTCTGGAAGCTTGGCATTACGGCCAAAACAAAGCATAACGAAGTGGCTCCCGCACAGCATGAGCTTGCCATCATTTTTGACCCGGCAACCATGGCGGCTGACCATAATCTGCTCGTCATGGAAATGATGAAGCGCATTGCGAAAAAGCACGGCCTTGTGGCGCTGCTGCATGAAAAGCCGTTCTCTGGTGTTAACGGAAGCGGCAAACATATTAACTGGTCTATGGCGACGAACGACGGCATCAATCTTCTGGAGCCGGGTCCAAAACCCATTGAGAACGAGCAGTTCCTCATTTTCCTTGCGGCGGTCATTAAAGCCGTTGACGAATACGCCGAAATCCTGCGGCTTTCCGTTGCGAGCGCCGGAAACGATCATCGTCTCGGCGCCAACGAAGCGCCTCCGGCTATCATTTCGATGTTCGTCGGAAAAGAGCTTCAGGCCATTATCGAGTCGATCATCAGCGGCAACACCTACGTGGACAACGGCCGCGTGAAAACCAATCTGGGAATATCCTCGCTGCCTGTAATTACCGAAGACGCCACCGACCGCAACAGGACCTCGCCGTTTGCGTTTACCGGAAATAAGTTCGAGTTTCGCATGTGCGGCTCGTCCAGCAATATTGCGGAAGCCTGCTTCACGATCAATACCATCGTCGCGCAGTCGCTTTGCGAGATTGCTGACAAGCTTGAGAAGGCGAGCGACATGCCGGCCGCCGCGATGGATGTCATTAAGGATATCTTCAGCAAGCACGAACGCATCATATTTAACGGCAACAACTATTCGGAAGAGTGGGTCGCAGAAGCGGCCAGACGCGGTCTGCCGAATATCGGCAACACAGTGCTGGCGATCAAGGAGATCAAAGCCGAAAAGAACAAGCTCGTGTTTGAGAAGATGGGCGTTCTCAACGAAAAGGAAATCGAGTCGCGCTACGAAATATTGCTCGACAACTATACGAAGACGATCAATGTTGAAGCGCTGACGCTGATCGACATGACCGAACGGCAGCTTTTGCCCTCTGTGCTTGGCTATGCGCTTAAGCTGTCGGAAATCGCCGAGAAGGCGGGCAGCAGAACGGCAAAGGCCCGGCTTAAGACAATCAACGAGCTGGCCGACAAGATGGACACCGCGCTGGCTTCGCTAAAGACCACCGTTGAGTCTGCCAAAGGCGGCGATGCATTTGAAATCGCGCTTTACTTCCGCGAAAAAGTGGTGAGCAGCATGGAAGCGCTGCGTGCGGTCATTGACGCAACAGAGCCGATTATCCCTGCGGATGTTTGGCCGGTTCCGGTGTATGCGGATCTCCTGTTCAGAGTCTGATTTTTAATGCATTTATGGGGCTGCCTGCGGGCAGCCCTTAGCTTGTCGTTTCGACAGTTTTCTGGTTTTGCTTGTTCCTCGCAAGCTCGAAACGGCGCAAAACCGCAAGGTGTGGGCTGCGCGGGCAAAGCCCGTCTTGCCCACAAATGATATTTTTTAGCTTTATTGACAGTATGGGGGCTGCCTGCGGGCAGCCCTTTTGTGATGTTGCCGAAAAAACCTATGCTGAGCTTGACAATCGCCAAAACGAGCTTTTGGCGATTGTCAAGAAGAACCTCCATCATAGCGGAAATCGGGTTAACCGTTCAAAAATGAAAAAGGAGTTGGCCGATGCACGCAAGCCGCTGATAGAAAACACGGACCGATCACTTCCTTTTCCTATGCCATATGACAGACGCTGCGATTGCAGCACCAATAACCGGAACGCCTGCCGCCCAGAACCATATTGAGGGCAGGCTTGGCCTGCTTTCAAGTGTGCTTTGCGTGGAAGTTTCGTTTGTCAGATCGATTCGCCATTTGCTCAACGGTATGTTTTCGCTGTTCAGCGCAACGACCTCAAACTCACCGGTATCAGCAATGTCTTTTTGGCTGAGTTCCAGCTCAAATGTTTCTTTGGTTGTGTCTATTTGTATGATTTGTCCCGACTGGAGCCGAATGGCCGTTGTGCCTTCGGGTAAATCATCGGTGCTGATTGTGACGATCAACATCCCCGGCTCGTCGGATTGTATAGCAAGAGGCTTTAGCGTCACATCCGCGGGTGATTCTGTTGGCGCGGCAAATGTATGATCGGGCGATGGGCCGGGTGTGACAGTCGAGGACGGCGCTGACGATGGGGCTGGGGACGATGATGATGTCGGCATACTATCCTTTGTTGGCAGAGCTCGCTTCACATTTATTTCGACCGTTGCTGTGGCGTCGTTGTAGTTAGCATCTGCTGCTTTGGTCACCTTTAACACGGCAGTTCCCGCCTTAAGTATGGTGACAAGTCCGTTGGCATCCACATTGACGGCTTTTCCCGAGGCAACCGCATAGCTGAGCTCACCTGTTCCGCTCCCTCCATAAACATTCAGATTAAACGGCGCTTGTCCCGCAATGATTGTCTGTGGGATGCCGGATATGATCAAAGCGTTTTGAGTCCCTTTATCGACACGGAGGCGTATCGTTTCCTCCCGGCTCAGATAATCTCCGTCGCCGGCTTTTACAGCGGTGATGACGGCTTCCCCCGCACTCAGAACGGTGACGGTTCCCGTTTCGGTTACATAGATGCTGTTGCCTGAAGCCACGGAAAAGCCAAACGTGCCGCTGCCGTTACCTCCGCTTCCCACAATAGTGAAAGGCGCATCACCAACGGCGATGGTATCAGGCATAGAAAATGTCAAAGCGGCTGACTGCTTTGCCTTGTTCACAGTCAGCAAAAATGTGCGGGATACGGGAAGATAATTATCGTCTCCAAAATTGGTGATTTTAACGGCCGCGGTTCCGGCATGGGCGATCGTTATCTTGCCGGAAGCATCAACGGTTATCGCGTTGCCTGTAACAACTGCAAAGCCAAGCGAACCGGTGCCGCTTCCGCCGCTGACGGTCGGCCGGAAAGGCTTATCGCCAAAAGTCAGCGTGTCGGGAATGCCGCTTACCGACAGCGGTGCTTGATCGGCCTTATCCACAGTCAGCGTCACAGCCTGCTTGATCGGCAGGTAATTATCGGTATCAAATGGTGTGAACACCACATTAAAGCCGTTATTTATGACAGTGGGGATCGTTTCCGGGTTCTCCCATTCAAAGCTGCCGTCTCCGCTTCCGCCGGTCAGAATGGAGGCAGAAAGTGCCTGGCCGTATGTGATCTGCCCGGCAGATGGAAATACAGCATAAGGAACAGCTTTATTGACCGTTATTTTAACCGTTTTATATACCGCATTATAGTTGCTGTCCGATGCTTTTGTGATCTTAACGGTTGCTTCACCCGCTCTTTGGATCGTGACGGTGCCTTTTGTATCCACAGAAATTGCGTTGCCTTCTATCGTTTCATAGCTCAAGCCGCCGGTGCCGTTGCCGCCGCTGACAATAAGATCAAAGGGCGAAGCACCGTAAGCGACTGGATCCGGAATACCATCAATAACCAGATCTGCCTGTTCGGCTTTGAGCACGGATATCGGTACGATATCGGTTACCGTTTGATAGTTGTCCGTATCATCAGGCGTAAATATGACGCGATATCCGCTGTTGACAACGGTGGGTATGATGTCCGGGTCTTCCCACGAAAAGCTGCCGTTACCGCTGCCGCCCGTTAACGCGGAAGCAGACAGCGGCTGCTCATAAGTGATTTGACCGGCGGACGGGAAAGTGACTTTTGGCACCGCCTTATTCACAGTGATGTTTACCGTTTGGCTCAGCGTGATGCCCGTATAGTCATAATTGTCCGTATCGGCGGGTGTAAAGACAACCGTGTAGCCGCTGTTATGGACCAAGGGTACGATATCCGGGTCCTCCCAAGCAAAGCTGCCATTACCGCTCCCGCCCGTTAAGGGCGAATCAGACAGCTTCTGCTCATATATGATTGCTCCGGCGGAAGGGAATATTACCGGGGGAGGGACCGCCTTGTTCACAGTGATTGGCACAACCGCAGAAACGGGCAGATAATCGGTATCTCCCGCCTTGGTCACAGTGATCTCAGCAGTTCCCGCCTTGAGCACCGTTACGGAGCCGCTTGGACTGATTGATACCGCACCGCCCGATGTCACCTCATAGCTCAAGCCGCCGGTGCCGCTGCCGCCAATGACTGAAAGACTGAACGGATGGTCCCCGTAGGTGACAGTACCGGGTATACCGCTTACGAAAAGCATGGCCTGTTCGGTTCTTGCGACTGTGTAATCTGCAATCTGTCCAACGCCAGTCGTATAATAGCTGTCCGCCGTTTCATTTTGAATATACTGTGCCGTAAACGCGTGGGTCCCTCCGCGACTCAGCCAGACAATTTCAGACGTTGCATTTTCGCTCTTTTCCGATACACGTGTGAGTGACGACCGCCCGATTTCTGTTCCTCCGTCAAAGAAAACGATTTGGCCTTGCGGTTCAGTGTATGAAAGCCCGGTCACATTGGCTGTCAGCGTCACGTTTTGATAGGCTTTGGCTTCGGATTCGGGTGATGCCGTGAAGCTGCTGATTGAGAGCAGCTTCTGAGAATCCAAATAGGTGCCAGCCAACAGGCCGGCCCCGCTGCCACCGACAGTGCCTGTGGAAATGCTGGCGTTTGCGTTTGTGCCGTTCTTGTTCATCAGAACGGTGGCATTGTTGGTAATGGAAAGGCTGCCGCCTGCAGAACTGCCGGAGCCGGAGCCGATATCATATCCGTCGCCGCCGCCGGTTGTCGATACGGTCGTCTGAGCACCGTCTGCCAGAATAGTGCCGCCGGCTCCGCCCCTTCCTCCGCCGATACCCGCGCCGCCATTACCGCCCCGTGCATCCACTGTTACGCTGCTTTTGATGGTGATAACGCCGCCGGAACTGTTATTGCCGCCGCCGATACCCGCGGCATTTGCGCCGCCTTGGGAGGTCAGCGTGGATGTTGCGCTGCCGCTTATGGTCAGTGCTGAACCCGCGGGAGCTTGAATGCCCGCGGAATTGTCGGCGCCGGTAAGCGTACTGGATTTTACGAGCCTCATGTTGACCGTTGCGCCCGTCATATTAAACGCAGACTCGGATACAGGTTGAATACTTGCTGCAAACAATGTGACATTTGCATTTGCGCCTGACGACACGACGACGTTCCGCACGGTTGTGCTGCCAAAAAGAACATATGAATTGCCGCTTCCTGCAAGTGTGACAGTATTGCCGCTGACAGTATAGCCCGTTCCGCTCGCAAGCGAAGGATTCCCCATATCGATCAGCACCCCGTCTATCTTCGTTCCTTCATATGCCCCCAGCAGCGAACCGGCGCCCGGCCCTTGCAGGATACATGTGCCAAACGTCGTAGCCGAAGAGTCAATGCCATTGGCAAGCAAAGTGACTTGTGCCGCGCCGTCTATCAGCAGCGTTCCATTCACACCGCCGCGTCCCCGTCCTATATCAAGGCTGCTGTAGGAGCCTCCTGCGGTCACATTGCCTCCTAATATCTTAATATTGCCGCCGGTATGCGTATCGCTGGTATTTTTGCCGCCCGCACCGATGCCTGCACTTCCGGAATAATCGCCGGTATTATAGTCTCCCGCATATGCTTTCACATTTCCGCCAGAAATGGTAATATTACCGCCATCGTATTGGCTTCCGCCGCCGATTCCGGCACCCCAGCTGCCGCCATTAGCCGTGACATCTCCGCCTTGAATATTGATTGTACCGCCGGTTGCAAGGCAGCCGCCGCCGATTCCGGCTCCGCCGTATTCAGAAGCCGCATTGATGGTACCGCCGCGGATGATTATCGAGCCGCCGTCTTTCATATCACCGCCGCCAATTCCGGCTCCGCGATAATGGCTGCTCGCCGTAATCTCTCCTCCCGAAATCTCTATAACGCCTCCTGTACCGTTAACTCCGCCTCCAATGCCTGCACCGGAATATAGACTTCGGGCGACCACGATTCCGCCAGAAATGGTGGTTTTTCCGCCAGGTTTGCCCACTCCGCCGCCGATACCCGCTGCGCCAGCGCTGCTGCTGTTTCCGCTTGTCGCATGAACCGTACCGCCGGATATGGTGATTGTTCCGCCTTCTCCCTGATATCCGCCGCCGATGCCCGCGCCATATCTGTTGCCGTTTGCCGTCACATTTCCGCCGGCAATATTGATATTCCCGCCGCTGCAACGGCTTCCTCCCATAATGCCTTTGCCGCCGCCGATGCCAGCCGCGTCCTCTCCGCCCGTCGCATTGATTGTTCCGCCAAATATGTTGATCGTACCGGTGTATGAATAGTATTCGCCGCCGATGCCCGCTCCGTATTGCCCGCCTTGTGCAACAATCGTACCTGTTCCGGCCGCTTGCCCGTAAATGGTCAGGGCGTTTCCCTGTAATACATTGATTCCCGCGCTATCGGCGCTGCCTGTGACCGTCAGCGTAAAACCGTCCATGAGGATGAGATTAACGTCTCCGGATACTGTAATAGTGGAAGACCGAGTCACGTTACTGTCTACCACATACCAGCCGGTGGTCAATGCGTCGGTGTCTGCCGTGATGGGGGTGACGGTTAATCCCGCTGTTGTTTTTGCTGTTCCATCCTGGTCGATATAGGTATAGTCCTCTCCGGCCTTCACAGCCTGCGGAATAAAACTCAATATCAGTCCTGCGCAAAAAATCAACGCCAAGTGTTTTTTTCTCATTTTCCCCTTTCTCCTTCGAATACCATCAATAAACTATCGGTCATATAGAAGCCGTTATTTGAATTCATGAATTGTATTTCTCTCACGCAGCCCCTTGAGCAACAGCCTGAAATGCGTTAGAGCTTCCGTTTTATAATCAAAGTTCGGGTAACGAATACACCATTCATAGGTAATTCCCCGCATCGCCATCATCAAGTGCTTGGTGAGAATATTGAGCGGCATATCTGTTTTGAATTCTCCCCGTTCGATTCCGCGTTCCAGTAAGCGGCTGAACATTTTATAAATTTCTCTGTTATGGCTTGTGACAGTTTCGGTATCCAGATTTTTTGTGATTTGGCCCTGATATAAGGCTTGTATTTTATCGAAGCCAATATCCATCAATAAATCGGTGATTTTTGCAATCAACGAAAGAAACAACTCTTCCGTCGGGGTCTCTTTTGGAAAGGTGTGAATGAAGTTGATATAGTCCGTATCTATTTTCGCCACATAATCTTCAATGAGGAAATTAACAAGGGCCTCCTTTGAAGCATAATGAACGTAAAAAGAGCCCTTGGAAACGCCCGCCTTTTTTACAATCGAGTCCACACTGATATCGTTATAATGCTCGGAGGCGAACAATTCCTTCGCGCTTTCGTAGATTTTTTGCTTCGTATATTGAGCCTTGATTTTTCTTTTTTCTCCGTTATACGTCATATATTTTTCACCAAATCCTTAGCAATTATTATTGATAAATTTAATGACCGCGGTCACTTAATTATTATATCACAAAATTATTAACATGTATAAATAATTTCTGCAGTTTTTTGGAATCGTGATGCACAGCCATTGAATTTCAACGGCAAAAGACGGGTTGCCATAGTTTTGAGAGTTATTTGGTATACGGAAACAAAATCTGCGATGCAAAATCACAACAATATGTCAATACCCGCGGTTCATCCGAGGCTTATTGACATATCGGGTGTAAAATGATTGATATTGGTTCATGATAAGCTTATTCTGCGCGAAGGAGCCAAGAAGGCGATAAATAAAAAACCCTCAAACCCGAACATTTATGCAGGGCTTGAGGGTTTTGGCGGAGAAGGCGGGATTTGAACCCGCGCACCGGTTACCCCGGTCTACTCCCTTAGCAGGGGAGCCCCTTCAGCCGTACTTGGGTACTTCTCCAAACCAACGGAAACTCCTACATTATAAGAGAAACACATCGCACTGTCAATAAAAAACGACACGTTAAATATCTGAAGCGGACGAACCGATAAGAATGTAAAATAACGCCGGCATCATATTCGCCGCTGTTATAGGTTCCGATATTCAATTAAACACACGGCGTCCGTGGCTCAGCATTTTATCATACCAGCCCTCTATGCGGCAGATGACGACACAGCCGTATGTGGAAGACGCATGGATATGATAGCCGTTGCCAAGATATATGCCCACATGGCCAATCGTATCAGGATTGCTGTCGGACACATAAAACATAAGATCGCCCGGCTGAAGCTGATCCCTGGGTATATAGGCCCACGACTCGTTTTTGCTGTAATTGTTCGCCGTTGTGCGGCTGACGCTGTATCCGGCTTTATTCAAACAATAATAGATAAAGCCCGAGCAATCGAAAGAATCCGGACCTTCGGCGCTCCAAACGTAAGGCTTGCCTCTCTGCATGAGCGCCACATCAAGAAAAGCTCTGATGCGCGGGTCTGTTACCTCCGGCAACTCCGGCAAGGGGCTGCTGAGCGCTTTTAGCCCCAAAATACTCAGACGCATCGAGGTGTAATCCGATACGGACACGCTGCCGTCTCCGTTGACGTCGCAGGCGGCCTTTGCCAGTTCATCAAGGCCTTTCAGCCCCAAAATGTTCAGACGCGCCAGCGTATAATCCGCGACGGTCACAAGCCCGTCGCCGTTGCCGTCTCCGCACACGGCGACTTTGAGAGAATCGCGTTCCGTGCCGTCTACGCTGAGCTTTACGGTCATTCCGGTTTTCACGGCCGTTTGGACGCTGATATTGCCGGCCGAATCATATACGGCAAGATCCGCCGCGTCGCTTCGGATATTGCTTATAAACTGCTCTATCATGGTCAATGATAAAACGCCTTTGATTATGCCGTTTGTTCTGTCGATGGGGTAGACGACCGATTCCATAACCGGCGATTTGACCGTCACGATACAGGAATCAAGAACCTGAGCGTTTTCCTTCGATGCGGCGGTGATCGTTGCAGTGCCGCTTGATATGCCTTTTACGGCGCCGTTTGAGACCGTTGCGACGTTTGTATCGCTGGAGGCCCATACGATACCGGTATCAGTGGCGTCGGCCGGCGTAATATCCGCCGACAAATCAAAAGAATCCCCGATTGCCATCGATTTTGCCTTGACGCTTAGCGAAATACCGCTTACGGGTTTGACGGGCAGGGCGCTGTTGACCGCAAGATCGGCCCCAAACTCGGCATTGTTTGAGCTTTGGGCGAAATCGTCTGTGAAAGCCGAAGATGAAAGAATATCCGACGAGCCTTCAGAAACGGCTGGATCTTCGGAAATGCCGGAATCGTTGTCCCCTGAGTTCTCCTGGCTTGCCTTTTGAGAAGTATTGATAACTGTGCATCCGGACGCTTCGATCGCCGCGATTGCCGGTTCGTCGTCGCCGGTAAGATAGTTGCCGGAAATATCGACGGTGGTCAGAGAATGTGGCGTTGTTTCGATCAGGTTGACGAGAGGCTGAATATCGCGGATGCTGTTATTGTGCAAATCGAGTGAGACCGCGCCCGTTAAAGCTTCAAGCCCGCCGATATCGGAAATATCTCTGCCCGAAAGATCGACAGAGCCGGACAACGCGGCTATTTCCGCCGCCGAGATCAAACCGTCGCCGTTCGAATCCGCACCGAGGCTGATAAGCCCGTCTTTTAGATGATTATCGGAAACCGGCTCATTATCGGCAAGAGCCGCAATGGCGCCGGCGATAAACACGATCACAAAGGCGGAGATTATAGCGATGGGTATTTTGCGTTTTTTTTGAAATAGTGGCATATCTGCTCGCATCCTTCGTAAAACAATCAACGGATTCAATTCTTGATATATAACGAAACAAAACGAATATTATGATTATGTTTCATATATTACTAAACATAATATCACATGGTGTAACAAAAAAATATACTTTTGGATAATAAATTATGTATGTATGCCTGTACGGTGAAGCAGACTAAGACCGCAAAAAAACAAGGATAAATAAATCATACTTTCATATTTGTTACAGCTTATCGAAAAACCTTCGGTTTTCCGCCAGTTTCCCGGTTTGGCTTATTCCTTGCAAGCTTAAAACGGCGCAAAACCGCAAGGTGTGGACTGCGCAGGCAAATCCCGTCTTGCCCACAAACATATTTGCTTAATGTCTGACGAATGAAAAGCAAACTGATGCACATAATAAACGATAAAGGCAGGGCAGAAAATGAAGAATAAGAAGGATCCCAGAAGAAAGCTGGATCGGAGAGCATCGCGAACGAATGCAAACGACGAAACACTGCGACAGGTGGGACTGCGAGAAGAACTGCGTGTGCATTACGGCGAAGAGAACGATCCAAATGACGGTTGATATCTGGGAAAAAGGGCGGCAATTTCGGCCGCCTTTTTCTGTTTTGAATCTCCCGCTGGATAAAAAACGATTTTGACCTGATTAGTTTGTTTTACCTCCACAAGTTGCTGTTATGATTCTCTCACGAAATCAATTGCATAATCCGCACAGAAGCCATTGATTATGAACGAATTGTATCATATTTGAGAAAAAAACATATATATATTACGAAAGTATTACAAATTGATTGACAAACCGTAATGTACCGGTTATGATGGCACTTACGGGAAAAAAGACAGTATAACAGGGAGATTGAACAGATGAATCTTTGTACGGGCATTCGTGCTGTCGGCAGGTTTTTTCGGTTCAAAACCGGAAAAGCCATGCCGGTCAAAACCGGCCGGGCGGCAATGCATTGCAAGGGCACGCCGCCCAAAACGGATGAACCGGATATCATGTATCTGGAGGACGCCCCCGCGGTATACGACAAAAGAAAAAGCTATACAGCCGATGAGGTAGTACGCATCATTGAAAGGAGGCATCGGCGCCAAACAATCAAGGGCAATTTTAAGCTGACAGTTGGGAAAAAGGACGGCAAGCATGACAAAGCGGACGGCGATGTCCATGAAGCCCCCCTTACAATCAAGCCAAAGAGACGGCGGTACAGGCGCGTCGCCGTTTATATCGCGGCGTGTCTCGCGCTTGTGGCAGGGCTGCTGACCTTCGTGATGCCGGAAGGAGGAAAGGCCGCCACGGAAAAAATACCGGCCGTCGTTATAGGTGATAACCCGCGTTTGGATCAAATTAATATCGATCCGTCCGTATTCGTCAAACAAAAGCAGGCACAGGTTCCCGATGTGCCCGACGTGACCACTTTGATGCTCGGTTATCACATCGCAGAGTCGGCGGTGGAAACCATTGATGCCGCCACGGCGACGCCTGAGCCTTTGCAGGAGCAAACGCGGAACTTAGAGCCCGCGCCCGCAACGACGGACGAATTGGTCTCGTTCTTTGTGGATGAATCCGGCCAATATTTCGACGATGCGGGCTATTCGACAAATACCTATGAGTATACGGACGACGAGGTATATCTGCTCGCGCAGGTGATTACGAGCGAAGCGCGCGGCGAGACTTTTGAAGGCATGGTAGCCGTCGGAAACGTGGTCATGAACCGTGTGCTCAACACCGACCAGTTCGGCGATACGATTGCGAGCGTCGTGAAATCGGGCCAGTTCGCCTATTCAAAGTATACCCGCCCGACAACGGCCGCCAAACGCGCCGCGCTTGCCGTGCTCAAGGATGAGTATTGGGTGCTTCCGCAGGATGTGTATTTTTTCAAATCTCATTCCAAAGCGGGCAAGGACTGGGGCCGGAACGAGTATGTCACCAAGATCAAAGGCCATTGCTTTTATATGTATCCGTACAGCGGCCGTTACACCGGAGAGGGTATACCGCCCAAGCTTTATGAACGGACGTACAGGTATGCCCAGTATGGCTGCACCCCGTCGGAACGCGTGCGGCGGATTCAGCAGATGCTGAACAAAATTGGTTTTCATGTGGACGCAAACGGCTTTTTCGACAAGAGGACCCGCAATGCGCTTACGCTGTTTCAGGAGACCAACGGGCTTGACGCCGACGGCATTGCCGCGCCGGATACCATCGCGGCGCTCATCAGGGCATACGGCTTTGAAGCCTACATTGCCGACTATGTGACCGGCCGCAACCCGGCAGATCAAAACGCCGATCAAAGCGCGGCAGATCAAGCCGCTGACGGCCAGACCGCCCGAGAACAGACCGGAGCAGGCGGGCCGGCGGAAGAACAAGCGGTTACAGCCGACCAAGCCACGGCCGATAAAGCGGCCTGAACTCTCATCAAGATACATGATATCAGAAAAGCCGCATATTGCAGGATGTGCGGCTTTCAGCTTGTCGAAAAAACTTCGGTTTTCCGAGGGCTTTGCTTGTTCCTCGCAAGCTCGAAACGGCATAAAACCTCAAGGTATGGATGCACGGGCTAAGCCTGTCTTGCCACAAATGATATCTTCGCTTTTGGCTTATAATAATTGTTACCGTTCATGAGAAAAATCACGTTCATCCAAGCAGACGCTTCAGCCGCCTCATTGCGCTTGCATCGCCCGTGAGCGCCGCTTCGGCCAGCGCATCCAGCTTTTCTTTGCCGGCGGAAACCGGAACGGATGCACCCTTGCAGAGCTGTTCATATATATAGCGCAAAGTGTCGTTCTGCCGATAGATTTCCAGATCCGGTATAACGGGAAAGACGCCGAGTGCCTCCAGCTTTTTTTGAGTGCTGTGGGTAAGAAGAAAAGCGGCAAAGCTCTCGGCGGCGTTTTGCCGCAATTTGTCGCTTTGCTCTGCAACGCCGACCATCTGTACCATATCCGTATACGGGCCGACGGCGTAAGCCGCAAAGGGGGGTGCGTCTCCCTGTGCAAACAACTCTGACGCTTCGAAAAGCTGCCGGTGCGACGCGATAAGCACGCCCTTGCCGCCCTCGCAAAACGCGGCAAAGCCTTCCTGCCATTGCGTATCCGACGGCAATGCGTTGTCTTTGGGCTCCGGCTCGCCTAAAGTGGATATCTGCGGTCTTGCGGCTTCGGGATAGGCGTGTAGCGCAAGCGAAGGCAGCGACGTAAAGCCGGGTTCACTGTCGAAACAGACGCCGAGCGCGGCGGTTTGCGCGAGTGCGTCGGGCCTTATGCCCCATCCCGACGGCAGTTCAATGCCGTTTTCAGCGGCTTTGTCGGTGTTGACGAGAAGACAGTATCCGCCGCACATATACGGATAAGCGTTGCCGGACAGGCCGCTGAATATGGTGGACTGCGGCGGAAGCTCCGCAAAATCAAGAGACAGCGCCAACCCATACGGATATGAAACGATGTCCGCCGTTTCTCCGTTTGAAACCGCATCGGCGGCTTGCTGTGCCGACAGCGTTTTCATCTCGATGAAGACGTGCGGGTTTTGTGCTTCATACTGCTCAATGCGTTTTTGCAGAAAAGCCGCCGCCGAAGAACCGCCGGTCCGCCAGCCGCCGATATGCCAAAACGACAGTATCCCCTCGAAACAGGGCGTTTCGGGCAGCTTTTCGTAA
This sequence comes from Clostridiales bacterium, assembly GCA_029265435.1. Taxonomy (GTDB): domain Bacteria; phylum Bacillota; class Clostridia; order Christensenellales; family SZUA-584; genus SZUA-584. The sequence continues at coordinate 5,651 of JAJUJH010000008.1, read as the reverse complement.
TATGACAGTATCAGCCACGGGGAAAGGCAGATGAGAATCAGCGCCAGTGCGCATAAAAAATAAGCAACAGGCTTCATGCGGACACCTCTTGCTTATGTATACTGAAGCTTAAATGTTATTTATGACAGGCAAGCATGGCCGCGCCGATGATTCCTGCATCGTTGCCGGAAACGGCGAGCCTGATATCGGCGTACTTCTGGCCCGCGAAAACGCCCTTGTTTTGGCTCGCCGCGATCACCCGCTTGAGCAGGAAATCGCCCGCGCCCGAAACGCCGCCGCCCAGCGCAATGACGTCCGGATCGAGCATGTTCTCAATGGTGCCGATGCCCATCGCAAGGTATTTGACGTATTCGTCCACGATGGCAAGCGAAATATGGTCGCCCTCCTTGGCGCAATCCAGCACGAGCTTGGCGGTCACCTTGTTGAGGTCGCCGTCGGTCACATGGTGCAAACGGCTTTCGGGACGCTCGATCACGCAGCGGCGGCCCGCCCGTATCAGCGCGGTGGCGGTGGTGTACGTTTCAAGACAGCCTTTGTTGCCGCAGGTGCACGGCACGCCGTCCGGCACGATCTCGATATGGCCAAGCTCGCCGCCCATGCCGTGCGCGCCGCTGAAAGGCCTGCCGTTTATGATGATGCCGCTTCCAAGGCCTGTGCCAAGCGTCATCAGCACACCCACCTCGCAGCCCCGGAGCGCTCCGAGATGATATTCGTAGACGGCGGCCACCGTCGCGTCGTTGTCGGCGTAAACGGGAACGTCGATATGCTTCTTCATTTCCGCTTCAAGCGGCACATCGATCCAGTAGAGATTGACGGCGGTTGCGATGCCTTTCCGTGCGAATCCGGGTATGCCGATGCCAATGCCCGCGATTTGGCTGATCGGTATGCCGTTTTTTCCAGCAAGGCTGATAACCGCTCCGGCCATGTCGCTGATGACCTGGACATAGCCCCGTTCGACGCCTGTGGGGAGACTGGTTTTGCATACGAGATTCAGATTTTCATCCACGAGGCCGGCTTTAATGCCCGTGCCTCCAAGATCGATTCCTGCGAGATACATGTGTGATATCCTGCCGTTCTTTTGTAATATTCCCGCCCGCTTATGTGGACGAGCCTTTCATGCTTTCGGGGGCGATGATGCTTAAAAGCTTGCTGTCCAGCTGCTCCGCAGTCACCTGACCCATGCATTTGAGGCGGTAGTTCATGGCCGCGACTTCTATGATGATGGCGAGGTTGCGCCCGGGCCTTACCGGTATCGTGATGATGGGTATTTTGACGCCAAGCAGCGTGATATACTCGGAGGAAAGCCCGAGACGGTCGATGTTCTGCGGATCGCCAAGCTCAAGATTGACGGCAAGCTCGATGGATTTTTCCACGAGCACCGCGCCGATGCCGTAAAGCGTGCGCACGTCGATGATGCCAAGCCCGCGTATCTCCATCATATGGCGGATCACCTCGGGAGACTGGCCGATAAGTTGGTTGTCCGAGAGCTTGATGATTTCCACGACATCGTCCGCGACAAGCCGGTGGCCGCGTTTGACAAGCTCCAAAGCCGTCTCGCTTTTGCCCACGCCCGAATCGCCCATGAGCAGTATGCCCACGCCGTAAACGTCCATGAGACCCGCGTGGCGCGATATGCTGGGAGCAAGCACCTTGTCCAAGTAAACAGTCGTTTTATGGCTGAGCTTAGTGGTCGTGAGGCCCGACATCAATATCGGCGTATTGTATTTTTTGGCGGCTTCGATCATTTCGGGCGGCGGCGTGAGGTTCCGTCCGATCAGCACGCACGGCACTTTGCTTGCAAAGTACTTGTCGAGCCGTTCCCTTTTAAGCTCGGGGTCGAGGTTTTGCAGATATGTCATCTCAACCATGCCGAAAAGCTGAAGGCGGTTGACCGCGAAATATTCAAAAAAACCGGCCATCTGAAGCCCTGGGCGGTTCAAATCCGAGGTATTGATCTCGATCGTATCGACGTCGCCCCGGTAGATGATGCTTAAATTAAGCTCATGAGCCAAATCGTCAATTTTGAGCTTTGTCTTCATTCGGTTCCTCCAAGAACATATTCCTCAATAATATCGGCAACGCCGTCCTCGTCGTTGGACGCGCAGATCACATCCGCGGCTTGCTTGACAAGGGGAACCGCGTTGGCCACGGCGACGCCCAAACCCGCGTATTTGATCATGGGAATATCGATTTCGGCGTCTCCCACGGCGACGACATCCTTCATATCGACGCCGTAATAATCGGCGACGAATCGGAGCGCGTCGCCCTTGCTGACATCCAAGCTCGAAAACTCAAGGTACGTCGGCTTGGAACGTCTGACGCTCAGCATCGGGAATTCTTTTCGCGCGCTCGCCTGAAGCGCGTCCATACGCCCGATATCCGCAATCATGAGCACCTTTGGCGTTTCAATTCGCTCAAGCTCAAATAGATCCGGCCGCACGGTTCCGGTGAAGCTGTTTGCCTGTTCATAGCTTTCGGAGTACGCGTTTTTTTCGCGGTATACAAGCTCGCCGTTCATATATACCTGAAAATGGACGCCGTGAGTTTGCGAAAAAGCGATGAGCTTTTTCACAACGGCGGGATCCATATTGTGCGAGTACACATGTTTGCCGCCCGAATCGTATATTTCCGCGCCTCCGGTGGTGATCATCAGCGTTTGAAGGCCGAGCTCGTCGTAAAAGCGGCGGGATCCCTTCAATATTCTGCCCGTGCAAAGTACGACATATAAACCTTTCGATACGGCTTTGGCAATCGCGTTTTTGACGCGCGGAGATATTTGAAGCCGGCTGTTCAGCAGCGTATCGTCAAGGTCAACGGCAATGAGTTTATAAGACATGCATCCTCCGGTCAAAAGATAAAAACTTTTCGTCGGTTTCATTATACATGTACAGGCGCGTTTTGAAAACATTGAAAATCAGCAAGGTTCTACTCGACTTTGTAAATAATTTTTGCAAATGCGCTTCTTTGACGATGAAAATGTTGTTTCCGTGGCCAGTCCCGGTCTCACCGATATAAGAGTTCAGATTTAAACCGTTGTTCATTGACAAGGCAGATGCAGCCCGTCGGCATAAAAAAAGCCTTGTGACATTTAATCACAGAAGGCTTTTTTAAAAACAAATTTTGAGCATCATTACGTTTTATGGCAGGTTATCTTTCAATGGCATTTCTGCATGATTTCCCTTTTTCCGGCGAACTGCAAGCAGCAGAAGAATAACCAATATCAGCAGCACCCCGGAAGCGACGCAAATGATCCAAACCCAAGGACTTGCTGCCGCCGCTTGCTCTATGCTGACGATACTGAACCGGCTAAACTTGCTGATATCAAATCGGATGCCTGTGGGTACGTCGTCGGTATACACCAGCGTTCCATCGATCAGCTCCGTTGTTCTGTCATCGTGTTCCACATAGATGCATAATGATTTCAGGAACGCCTCGTCAGCCAATTGCTCTTCACTCAGCCCTTCAAGCGGCAGAGTGATGGTTGCTGCGAACCCCTCCATATTCGTCTGAATTGTTTTGGGTGTGCCGAACATCTCACCCTTCATATTCGAGACGGAGAATATCGAACCATCGTTGCGGAAGGCTTCCTCCGCCTCGCCCGCCTCCACTGCAACCGGCACGATGTGGAAGTACAGCGACGTTCCGCTCTGCGCCGTATGATTAAGAGCCTCGGACGAAAGGGTTACCGCCCCTGCAGGGGACTCCAACGTTACCCCGAGTCCGTTTTTAGCCAGAGTCATAACGGTATCAGACGATACCTCAAAGGCGAATTCTTCCGCCGGATCATCCTCATCGTTTTTGATCGTCACCACAATGTGATGCGATGCGTTGCCCTGCTCTATGAGTTTTTCCACCGTATTGGCTGTTACCGTCACATAATCAATATTCGTGCCGTCGTTCAGGGTTGTCCGGTAGATTGAATCTCCAATCGTCCCCTGACCTGTATTTTCTTCAGACTGTACGGCGGTGGTTCGCTTCGTCTTACCGCGTGTTTCGTCAATCGAGGCACCTTCCCGCTTGATGATCAGCAGGAACGTTTTGGATACGGAATCATTGCCATTTGTCACAGTGGCCGTAATCACTACGCTTGCGTCGCTGTCTGCCGGACGTGTTACGCTGCCGGTCATACTGCCATCAGTCCCTTGTTTTATGCAAACCACATCCGTATTGGACGATATCCATGTGATTTGCGTATTTGTACTGGATTTGCCGAGCATCACAAAGTTACTGGTCACACATTCCCACTTATCGCCGTCCGCGAATTTGAACGCCGTTTCCATCGTCAGCTCCTGTGCCGCCTCTTGCGCGGTTGCGGCAGCTTTCGTCCACTTGGCGTACAGTGTGATTTCCGCCGTGACCTTTGAACCGAAGTCATATGCCTTGCTAAGGCTGCTGTCAGAATACCAGCCGTCAAACGTATATCCTTCCAACGCCGGATCGTCAGGCTTGCTGGCAACAGCGTTGTACTTGACCATCTGACTTTCCACCAAGCTGCCGCCGTTTGCATTGAAACTGACCGTATAAGTGTTTATCGTGTACCGCGCCGTCACCGTCATATCATTCGTAATTTTATCATAATCTTTATTCCATCCGGTAAAGGTATATCCCGTACGTTTGGGGGTGTCGGGCGCTGAAGCCTTCGTGCCGTATTTGACCGTCTGAGTCTTCAGAACCGTTCCGTCCCAATCTTTGAACATTACGGTGAAGGTGCTGACCTTGTATTGCGCCGTTATCGTCGTATCGGCTGTAATGGCGCTGTAGGGCGTGCTCCAGCCGGTAAACGTATAACCCGTGCGCTCCGGATTGCTGGGCGCCGCAGCGGATTTTCCTTTCTCAACCGTCTGCGATTTCAGCAGTATCCCGTTCCAATCCTCGAAGCGAACAGTGAAGTATTGCGCAGAAACAGTAATAGCCACTGTCTTCGTAGCCGTACTCCCGCTTGCATCCACCCAAGTCATTCCGTTATACGTCTGCTTCTGGAATATCACCGTCACGGTATAGCTTCCGGCCGTTGCAGGTGTATAGATAGAAGTATAGTTGCCGCCGCTATCGGCAAAGCTTCCAGACTGGCCCGTCTCCGTAGATGTCCAGGAAACCGGGATATACCGCTCGTCTCCCGATACAACCCCGGATGCGTTTTGCCGGTCGCCCGAAGCCGTCAGCGTAACGGAAGTTCCCTGTGTGACGCTTGCCGCGCTCACGGATGCGCTGTTGTTGGCCGTGCTAGCCATTACCGGCGCGATATATGTAAACTGATCGTCTGAACCTGCGATGCTTGTACCACCCGCAGTTGTGACCGTGACATGTACCGTTCCGGTGCTGCCCGCGGCAGATATCGCGGTAATTTGCGTTGCTGAATTCACCGTGTAGGAAACCGCGTTTGCACTGCCAAATTTGACTGATGTAACTTTTGCGAAATTCGTTCCCTTTATCGTGACAATCGTGCCGCCTGCAGTCGTTCCGAATGCGGGGGATACTGAGACCACCGTCGGCTTGTTCTCGATTGTGGACGTGATCGTCAGCGTACCGGATGTCAGGTCGCTGCCGGAAGCAAGCTCCGCCGCCAAGATTGTCAGGCTGAAATCTGTGACATCCGAATCGAAGTCCGTATCGTTAAATGCGAGGTTGACCGTACATTGCGCCGTGCCCGT
>JAJUJH010000182.1 GCA_029265435.1 Clostridiales bacterium | reverse complement strand
TGAAAAACAAAACAAATAAAAATCTAATCGAGTTCAATTGGTATAAGCATTTTTCAAAAAATCCCATATCTCAACATCGGGGCATCATACGACACCGAGCTTTCAGATTTTTCCATAACTTTTCACCTCCATATCAATGAGCGAAAAAAATTTGAGAAAAACCGCCGACATTCTGTTCCGCCGGCGGTCTCTTGGCAATACACAGCTTATCGGGCGCGCGCTGACGCGTCTTGAGCTGTATTCGGATAATCGCATCGCAAGCGTGACGCTTCTGGAAAGCGATTTGAAGGAGTTTGGTGCAAACAGCGCCGACTGCGAAAACATTATCGACTTTGCGAGAGATATCGATACCGTGCAGGCGGCCGTATTCTTCAGGGAACTGCCTCACGGCGTGAAAATCAGTTTCCGTTCAAAGGGTGCAATCGACGTGGGAGCGGTGGCGGCAAAGTATGGCGGAGGCGGTCATGCCGCTTCATCAGGCTGCAACGCGAGCGGAAAGCTGGACGAAGTCAAAAAAGATGTGATCGAAACGCTCATCGGGTTGTTCTCATGAACGGTGTTATCAATTTTCTGAAACCGCCCGGTATGTCATCAAACGGCGCGGTCGTTTTTATGCGAGGACTGACAGGTATAAAAAAGACGGGGCACGCGGGCACGCTGGATCCGGGCGCTTGCGGCGTATTGCCTGTTTGCGTCGGAAAAGCGACACGGTTATCCTCATATATGATGGGCGGGCGCAAGGAGTATGTGGCCGAGGTCACTTTCGGGAAAAGCACGGATACGGGCGACAGCTACGGAAAAGTCACATCGGTTTCCGAACAGCCGGTTCCCGGCGGCACGGCCGTCGAAACGGCGCTGAAAAAGTTTGTGGGCGGTTATACACAGCGGACGCCCGCCTACAGCGCCGTTAAGCATCAAGGCATGAAGCTTTACGAGCTTGCGCGCCGCGGAATCGAGATTGAGCCCAAGGGCCGGGAAATTATGATATACGAAGCGGATTACTTAAGGCAAACGCGTGATGACGCACATCTGCTGCGCGTCGCGTGCGGAAAAGGCACATATATACGCCGGCTTTGCGAGGATATCGGAACGGAACTCGGCTTGCCGGCATATATGTCGTTTCTTGTGAGAACGCAGTGCGCCGGGCTGCGTATAGAAAACGCGCTGACCGCCGACGAACTGATTCAAATGAAAGACAGGCTTGTTGACGTCTTGCTGCCGATGGACTTTTTTTTAACGGATATGCCGAGAATCGACGCGCCGGCCGGAATGGGCGCATTGTTGCTGAGCGGCGGCGATGTTAAAGACGAAGGCGAGGACTTGGCGCAGGCGCGCATCTATTTGGACGGCAGATTTGCCGGAATCGGCAGACGTTTTCAGGGCCGGCTGAAAATCACAACCTTGCTGGTGGACAGATAGTATGAGAATTATCACTTTACAGCAGGCCAAAGAGATGCGATTTGAAAGGCTGTCGCTCGCATTGGGCACGTTTGACGGCCTTCATATCGGCCATATGGCGCTGATAGAAGCCGCTAAGAGAAACGGCGGACAGAGTGCCGTTATTACATTTGACGTGCTGCCCGCCGATTATTTCTATGGCGGACACCGCCCCTTGCGGCTGATGACGCTCGATGAAAAATCGGCTGCGCTTGAGAAGGCCGGCGTCGATTTTCTCTGCCTCATTCGTTTTGACAGAAAATTTGCGTCGATGCAAAGCGAAAAATTCGTGATGATGCTGAAGGACGTGTTTTCGCCCGAGTTTGTGGTTGCGGGGTATAATTATACATACGGACGCGACGCGAAAGGGAATGCCGATACATTGGAGGCTGACGGGAAGGCGTACGGTTTTCGCGTAATCGTGATTCCGCCCGTCATTGCGGAAGGAGAACCCGTCAGCGCCACGCGCATACGGGAATGCATTGAAGCGGGCAACGTGGAACGCGCCGCCAAACTGCTTGGATATGAGTATACGCTGACGGGACCGGTGGGAAGCGGAAAACGCATCGGCACAAGCAAGCTCGGTTTTCCGACAGCCAATATTCTGCCGCCTCCCGAAAAGATTATTCCGCTGCGCGGCGTATACGGCGTTAAAGCGCTTGTTGACGGCTCCGAGTATCAGGGCGTGTGCAACATCGGCGTTAACCCGACCGTTTCAAGCGGCGCGCGCGAAACGATAGAAACGCATATCATCGGCTTGTCGCAAGACCTGTACGGCAAGACCATTTCGATCCGTTTTGAAAAGCGCATCCGCGGCGAGATAAAATTCGGCGGCATCGACGAACTGAAGGCGCAGATACAAAAGGACATTGAAAGCGTCGTTTCATAAAAGCATATTATCGGCGACGGAATATCGCCGGACGGCGATGCAACAGACTCGCCAAGCTTGAGCAAGACAATCCAAAGAATTGGCGCAAATTTCAATAACCGAAATCATCGTCAATGATCACCACGTGCATTTCTTTGCCGCGAGTGGGATATTGCAGCCTCACGGTGACGCGGCACATGCGCTGGTCGCTGTCGCAGTCGGCACATTTCCCCTCAAGCGCGCACGGTGTGGAGAGATTCAAACGGCGTGCGTTCATCGGACAGGCGATTTTTTTGATCCTCGCTATCGCCGTATGCGGATTGGCCGTCAGCTTGTTTTTTCCCGCAACAAAAATGACTTTCTGCGGCCCGTAAAACATGGCGGCTACGCGGTTTCCGACGCCGTCTATATTGATGAGATCGCCTTCCAGCGTCAGCGCGTTTGTGGAGGTCAGGTAAACGTCCGCCGTCATTCCGAGTCGTTTGGGTTCCGCCGTATCGGCGCCGGCGCGGGCGGCCAGTTCGCTGGAATAGATCGTGTTTCCGCGGCTTAAAAGCGCGTCCGCAATACCCGTTTCAAAAAGCGTTTGGCTACCGCCGAAGCCAACAGTTTGCTCCCTGCCGATTTGGGACAGCACATATGTGACAGCCTCGGAAGCATCCTTCGCATATACGGCCTTAAAGCCTTTTTTGTTCAGCGCTTCGATCGCTCTTTCTATATCGTTCATCGTCATCCTCCTTGCATATGGCTTATGATACCATGATTATAACGCTTCGCCAATATGCCTGAGATACGGATTATGCGGTTCGGACTGAAATGCGGCGAAATGACGGGGAGGCCGCCGCCAATATTGCGGATTGCTTTTCACCCTGCTTTTATATAATATAGTTGCGAGAATACGACGGAGGACACGCTTTTTATGGCTTCGGACAATTTCAGAAATTTCTGCATCATCGCCCATATCGACCACGGGAAATCCACGCTGGCCGACAGGCTGATCGAAGCGACAAACACCATATCCAAAAGAGACATGCACGCGCAGGTGCTGGATACGATGGAGCTTGAGCAGGAGCGCGGCATCACGATAAAGGCGCAGGCTGTACGCATGTTTTACGAGCTTGAAGGCGTGGAATATACGCTGAACCTTATCGACACGCCGGGGCATGTCGATTTTACATATGAAGTCTCTCGAAGCATGGCAGCCTGCGAGGGGGCAATACTGGTGGTGGACGCAAGCCAGGGTATAGAAGCGCAGACGCTTGCCAACGTTTATCTCGCCCTGGACAACGGCCTTGAGATTCTGCCCGTCATTAATAAAATCGATC
>JAJUJH010000156.1 GCA_029265435.1 Clostridiales bacterium | reverse complement strand
TCATCCTTCAATCCCTTACCAATAATTGTTTTCCGTATGTTTTTTGCTGAAGCTCCGGATATGTGTCCGGAGCTTCAGAGTGTCAATAGAGCTAAAAATATAATCTGTGGGCAAGACGGGCTTGGCCCGTGCAGCCCACACCTTGCGGTTTTGCGCCGTTTCGAGCTTGCGAGGAACAAGCAAAGCCGGAAAAATTGCCGGAAACCGAAGGCTTTTCGGCAAAATGAAGCTCCGGATATATGACCGGGGCTTTTTGTTTTGAAAACTTATTATTGATACGCGAAATGTTTCGTAAAACGATTCAAATTGTTGATTATTTAAGTAAAAAAGCGTGTAACTATTCAGAGAAAACAGGCATGGACATACCGCGGAATTTGGGCTGGAACATCTTTGATCACGCTCATCTTCTGGAAGCCTCTTTTTTGGAGGAATAGAACCCAACCCGAAAGGATGTCTGACTCATGAAGAACAAAACAACGCTTCTGCTTTTTTTGGCCTTTGTCTTGCTGGTATCGTGTTTTCCCGCCATGAGTGCGAGCGCGGGAGATAACCCGGCTGCTGCGGTGTATGAGCCTTCGATCATTGAGGAGCCTCAGCCGTCCTCTGAACCTTCGGGCATTGAGGAGCCTCAGCCGTCCTCTGAACCTTCGGGCATTGAGGAGCCTCAGCCGTCTTCTGAACCTTCGGGCATTGAGGAGCCTCAGCCGTCTTCTGAACCGGCCGGCAATCATCAGATGACAGATCGTCCCGCGCCAGACGGGTTTAGGGTGGAAACGGCTAAGCGAAGCGGGCTTTTCAGCGTGAACAGGGCGTTTCCGTCCGCTTATACCTCGCCAAGCGTCACGTCGGTCAAAGATCAGAAGGCATACGGCACCTGCTGGGCTTTCTCGACGGTGGGCGCCGCCGAGGCCGAACTGGTTCAAAACGATGGAAAAAACAAAGATTCGCTCGATTTATCCGAAATACAGCTTGCGTATTTCACCTATCATAGCGTAACGGATCCTTTGGGAGGACTTGACGGAGACAGCATCACGCTGCCGGCGGGTGAGGATTTCCTCAACAGCGGAGGAAACAGGCTGGTATCCAGCTTCGTGCTGGCTTCATGGGTGGGCCTGACGCCGGAAACGGCGACGTCTCCCGTCACATATGATAATGTTGCCCCATCCACCGCTTTGCCAGACCGCCTTGCATTTGGCGCAAACGATGCCACTCTGCGCAATGCGATTTGGATAAACGCAGCCGATAGTGAATCCATCAAGCAGATGGTGGTTTCGTATGGCGCGGTCAGCATAAGCTACTACCATGATGACAAGTATTATAACAGCGCCGCAAGCGCGTATTTTAATAATGAAGTAACATCCACCAATCATGCCGTTGTCATCGTGGGCTGGGACGATAATTACAGCGCGTCCAATTTCAAAGAGGGCCGGCGACCGTCAACCAACGGCGCATGGAAGGTGAAAAACAGCTGGGGAACATACTGGGGAAGCGACGGATATTTCTGGATCTCGTATGAAGACGTAAGCTTTTCCGCCGATAATTACTGCGTCGTATATGATATGAGCAAAAACGATACGTATTTGCATAATTACCAGTACGACGGCAATGGAAGTTTAAAATCGAAATATTTTTCGTCTGTGACAGATGCATATATGGCGAATATATTCACGGCGGCATCCGACGAGAGTTTAAAATCGGTGATGGTTGCTTCGATGAATTCGAATGTGAATTACTCCATACAAATTTACCGCAATCCCGCTCCGGGCAATCCGGCCTCGGGCACCGCCTGTCTCAGCGCGCCCGCTTCAGGGAAGCTTTTGTATGAAGGCTATTATACGATCGACCTGCCTCAATATATCCCTTTAAATCAAGGCGATACCTTTTCGGTGGTGGTCAGACTCTCGGCGGCAGGCGTTGTTAAACTGCCCCTTGACAAAACTGATGATTGGGTATGGGTGAAGATGACCGGTTCGGCGCAGCCGGGTCAAAGCTATATCAGCACGAACGGTACTGCCTGGGATGATGCCGGCAGCTTATTTAACACCAATGTGCGTGTCAAAGCGCTGACAGTCGAAAACTATGACATCGGCTATGTGCTTAACGGCGGCTCTCTGCCCGCCGGAGCGGCAGTCAAATACGCAAAAGGGGAAACGGTGACTTTGCCCGTCCCCGCAAGAGCGGGCTATAAGTTTGGCGGCTGGTATACCGACAGCGGTTTTGGCGGCGCGCCCGTCACACAGATTGCGGCGGGAGAGACGGGAAACAAGACGTTTTACGCGAAATGGAGCACGCAAACCTTTACGGTTTCCGCTGCGGCGAACAACGCGGCATACGGAAGCGTGACGGGCGGCGGTTCATATCCGTATGGCGCTGCGGCTTCGCTCCGCGCCATACCCAATGCGGGCTGCCGTTTTGTCCGCTGGACAGAGGGAGGAAGCGAGGTATCGAAAAGCGCGGAATACAGCTTCACCGTGACGGGACACAGGACGCTTTCGGCGGTGTTTGAAAAGGATGCCGATAATCCGGCGGCCATTCCTGTAGGCCTCAGCTGTTCAAAAACGGACGTGACGCTTTACGGCGCTTCAAACGGCAGCATCACGATTTTTGCGTCGGGCGGGAACAGCGGAACATATGAATATTCCGTAAACGGAAACTGGCAAAGCTCAGGCTATTTTTCCGGAATCGCGGCGGGGACGTATACGGCCGCCGTCCGCGACGCCGCTGACAAAGGGAACGTGGCGTCATGCAGCGTGACCGTCAACCAGCCCGCGTTTGCCGGAAACTATGCCGCGAAAAAAATCCCGTCAAAAGCAAATGCGGGCACGGCGGTCACAATAACCGCTCCCGCGGCGCCAAGGGGGTATACGGTGGTCAGCGTGACATACGCATCAACGAACCCGGCCGTTGCGGCGGTGGACGCAAACGGCAATGTGACATTCCTTGCGGGAGGCAAGACGGCCATTGTCGTCAGGACCGTCGTCCAAATGACTGACAGAAAAGGAAGGGTTAGGACCAAGACCATTACGGTAAGGAAAACGGTCACCGTCAGACAGCCGGTTTCATCGATTGCGCTGAATCTTTCCGATATCACCATTGCGCGCACACAGAAGGTCAAGCTGTCCGCCGCCGTTGCGCCCGCCACCGCAAGCAACAAGAAGCTGATATGGACTTCTAGCAATAAACGTATCGCCGCCGTTTCCGCTTCCGGCGTGGTGACTGGAAAGGCGGGCGGCACTGCGGTGATAACATGCAAGGCGGCCGACGGAAGCGGCACGGCCGCTAGCTGTACCGTCACCGTTACGCCGATCTATCCGGCGGGTCTGAGGCTTTCGAAAACGGCGCTGACGCTGAAAGCCGGCAAGACAGCTTCGCTGAGAGCGGTCATAACGCCGAAAAACACCGACTTTAAATCGGTCGTTTGGTCAAGCGGCAATCCGGCCGTCGCGACAGTGGACGCGAAGAGCAGAATTAAGGGGATATCGCCGGGCACTGCGGCAATTACGGCGACGACAGTCAACGGAATAAGCGTCTCATGTACGGTGACGGTCAGGTAGGTAATATCACAACGATAAAACGCCCGGTCAAAAAATCGGGCGTTTTGGCGCTTTAAGGCTGATTTTGCTGACAGTGCACATGAGGATTTTCAGAACTGTCGTTTGGCTTCGGCACGGTATCCGAGTTCTCTTGATATCTGTTCGGCGGCATTTCGGATGAGCACCTTTGCGGCGGAAAACGAATCGCTGGATGTGCGGCGGAACATGCCGATAACGCCAAGCGCGTAACGCGGCTCGCCGTAGACGTTGAACAAAGGCGCCGCCACGCCGCGCAGACCGATGCGGTGCTCGCCGTCTTCAACGGCCACGCCTTCGCCGCGGATTTTTTCAATTTCGGCCATCATCTCCTCGGCGGTGCATATCGTATGGGGCGTGAAGGACGGGAGATCCGCCTTGAGTATGCTCTCGGCCTGAACTTTGGGCAGATACGCCAGCATGGCTTTGCCGGCGGCGGTGCTGTGAACCGGCAGCCTGTCGCCCACCTCGGTGACGACGCGCAGGGAGCTGTTTGTATCCGCATAGTCCACGATCAGCACTTCGCCTTTGTCAATCATGGAAAGCTGGGCCGACTGGCCCGTCTGTATGGCGATGTTCTGCAAATGCGGGCGCACAAGAGGGACAATGTTCCATGAAGCGCTGACGATGCTTCCAAGCTCGAAAAGCCTTATGCCCAGATGGTATCTGCCGTCTGACGCCTGACTTAAAAAGCCGCTTTCCCGCAAAGGCGCAAGAAGTCCGTATATGGTGCTTTTGGGCATGCCTGTATGCTGGGCCAGCTCCCGCAGAGACAAGGGCCGCTTCGTTTCGGCAAAAAGATCAATCAGCCGTATCGCTTTGACAATGGATTTTACATGATTGGGCTGTTCAGGCATGGCTTCCTCCGTTTCCTGCTTTTATTTTATCATTTTCTAGTTGATAAATCAAAAAATTCGATAATATCGAATAATAATTCGGCATTAACGAACGCATGATCTTGTTTCATCTCGCCGTATCGAATATGATGAATAATAATTCTCCGAAAGACGCAAAACAATGGCACATATTAAGAAAAAAGAAACGGGGTTATCCCATACTGTGGGAATCAACAATCCGCTTTACGCCCATCCGCGAAGAAGGCTGGCCGTTTTGTCCTGTGCGTTGCTGGCGATGTTCCTGTTTTCGTTCTGTATCGGCCGCTATGGCGTTCCTTTCGGGGATCTGCTGAAGATGTTCGGCGATCAGATTTTTGACATTCCGAAAACATGGACCGACAGCATGGAAACCGTTGTTTTCAATATCCGTCTGCCCCGCATATTGCTTGGCTGTCTTGTGGGGGGCTGCTTGTCTGTGGCGGGTGCGTCGTATCAGGGTGTGTTCAGAAACCCTATGGCTGCGCCGGATATTCTGGGCGCAACCTCTGGCGCCTGTTTCGGCGCGGCACTGGCCATTTACTTTCGCGCATCCGGCGGTCTGATTACGGCCTCAGCGTTTGCTTTCAGCCTGCTGACGGTCGGCCTCGTTTACCTGATCGGTCAGCGCGCCAAAGGCAACAAGCTTCTCAACCTGATTCTCGCGGGTATAATGGTGAGTTCTCTGTTTTCGGCCGCCACATCGTATATCAAGCTTGTCGCGGATCCGAACAACGTTCTTCCCCAGATCACCTATTGGCTGATGGGCAGCCTTGCGGGCGCAAAAATCAACGACGTCCTTTTTGCCGTTATCCCCATGTCGCTTGGAATCATCCCGCTTTTTCTTTTGAGATGGCGCATCAATCTGCTCACGCTTGGAGATGACGAAGCGAAAACGATGGGCGTTAACGCAGGCGCATTGCGGTTTGCCGTTATCATATGCGCAACGCTGATTACGGCCGCAAGCGTTTCGGTCAGCGGCATGATCGGCTGGGTGGGGCTTGTGATACCGCATTTGAGCCGGCGCCTTGTGGGCGACAACTATCGATTCCTGCTTCCCGCAAGCATATTGTTCGGCGCGGCGTTTATGCTGGCGGTCGATAACGTATCGCGCAATCTCCTCGCGAC
>JAJUJH010000034.1 GCA_029265435.1 Clostridiales bacterium | reverse complement strand
CGATGAAGAATATTCGCCTGCCCATTTTAGCGGCAGGTCAATATACGCCAACCTATACGGCTTTGAGGGGACTGGCTTACAGAAATACTGTGATTTGATTTCCCTACAGTGGCTTGACGCGATCGGCGCAATTCGCGTTATTGACATTGTCATGCGACTTCAATATAATATATCCGTCTTGCTATAGAGAAACGGCCATTTTTGGCTCACAATATGAAGGGGAGACTGAACCAAAATGAAGATGACATTTCAGCCTAAAAAGAGGCAGCGCAAAAAGGTGCACGGCTTCAGAAAAAGAATGCTGACCAAAGCGGGAAGAAACGTTTTGAAGCGCAGGCGCGCGAAGGGCAGAAAAGTGCTGACTGCATAATTGCTGATGCCGAGGTATTTCGGCAATTTTTTTCGGCCATAAAATGACCCTATGGATGGAAGGTATCATTGAGGCGTGAATATTCGTTAAAGCGGAATAAAGAATTCAGGTATGTTTACCGAAGAGGCAAGTCTGTGTCCGACAGCGCCATGATACTCGTATATGTGCCGACCAAAACGCCGCATTTGAAAGTCGGTTTTTCCGTTTCAAAGAAGCTTGGCAACAGCGTGACGCGCAACAGGATAAAGCGAAGGATGAGGGAAGCCTTCTTTTCGGTGCTTAGCAGCGTAAACCAAAACTGCCTGCTGATTTTTACGCCGCGCGTTGCCGTTAAAGAAATGACCTATTGGCAGATTCGCGAGTCAATATGCAAGCTGCTTAAAAAAGCGGGGCAGTTGAAAGAATGAAACGCATTTTACTAGGCATGATATGGTTTTATAAGCACGCGATATCGCCGTATACCCGGCGCGCGTGCCGGTTTACGCCGACATGCTCGGAATATGCGGCGGAAGCCATTAAAAAGCACGGCGCTTTCAAAGGCCTCCGGCTCAGCATATGGCGTATCCTTCGGTGCAATCCCTTTTGCAAGGGCGGGTACGATCCTGTTCCCTGATGTGTTTCAAATGATGATGGAGGATCATTCAATTGGATTTTCTGAGCAATAACTTTATCACCGATTTTTTCGTGATGGTGCTCAAAGGAGTATACGGTCTGTTTCATGACTACTCCGTCACCATCATCATTGTGACGGTGCTTGTCAGGCTGTTGATGCTTCCGGCGGACTTAAGGCAGAAAAACAGTGCGAGAAAAATGGCGCAGATACAGCCGATGATCGAGTCGCTCAAAAAGCGCTACGCCAACAATCCGCAGCAGCTTCAAAAAAAGCAGCAGGAGCTTTTTAAAAAGGAAGGCGTCAAACCGCTTTCGGGATGTCTGCCGCTGCTGATCACGATGCCGATATTCTTTGCGTTTTTCGGTGCGATGCGCGTGCTGGCCGCAGAGCAGACAATGGGATTGCTGCTCAACGCAAAACATCTCGGCGAGGCGGCATATAATCTGCCTCAGTGGCTGTGGGTTCATAACTTCTGGCAGCCCGATTCGATGCTTTCGCCGGTAATGCCAAGCGCGTCGGAACTGATTTCGTTTTTGCAGACAAACGCCGCGGCGGTAACGCCGCAGTCGCTGCATATGATGGCACATGCGGACATTCTTAACTTCAGCGTGACAAACGGTTTGCAGATCGGTTCGGGTTATGCGGATCTGACGTCGGCGATTTTGAAGTATAACCATCTTGCCGATGCCGCCGGCAACGTGCTTTACACAAACGGCTGGTTCATACTGCCGCTTCTAGCCGGCGCGTCGCTGTTCGTCCAGCAGAAGCTCACAATGGCACAGAATCCGCAGGCGGCGGGAAACAGCACGTTTATGCTGTGGTTTTTCCCGCTGTTCTCGGTATGGATCTGCGCCACGGCCAACACGGCGTTCTCTCTTTACTGGCTTTTCGCCAATCTGTATGCGCTGGGACAGACGGTCGTTCTCAATTGGATTTACAAGCGCCGTGACGCCAAAGAAAAGCGGGTCGTCACCGAGGAGGCAACCTAATGGATGTATTGGAATGCAAGGGCAAAACTGTGGATGAAGCCGTATTCAGCGGTCTCATCAAAATGGATCTGTCAATCGATGAAGTCAATATAGAAGTGCTCGATGAGGGCGGCGGCCTGTTCAAAAGCGCAAAAGTCCGTTTGACCAAAAAACCCGAGGAAGACATCAAAGCGGCGATCGCCAAACAGCAGGAAGAAGCGGCGCAAGAGGAAAGCCTTGGGCATCAGCGCCCGCACGAACGCAAGGAAGGCCGCGAAAACGGCTCGAGGCGGGATAGCCGGGGCAGTTCCCGCGATAATCACGGCGGATCGCATGGCAGAGACAATCGCGGGCAGCGCAGAGACGGCAGAGACAGACGCGGCGAATATCAGAAAGCGCCGCGGGAAGATGCCGCCGATGCGGATTTTATTCCTCAAGAGCCGGAAAACGATGCCGAAAGGTTTCTGCTTGGCCTTTTTGCCAAAATGGGCGTTAATGTCCGCTTGAAATCGAGCTTGGAAGACGGCATGCTCAAGATCGACATGTCGGGACGCGGCATGGGAATGCTTATCGGACGACGCGGAGAAACGCTTGACGCGCTGCAGTATTTAACGAGCCTTGTGCTCAACAACGGCAAGGAAGAATACACGAAAGTCATGCTGGATACCGAAGACTATCGCAAAAAGCGCGAAGAGACGCTCCGGCGGCTTGCATCGCGCCTGGCCGACAAGGTCCAAAAGAGCGGCAAGCGCGTGGTGCTTGAGCCGATGAATCCATACGAACGGCGTATTCTCCACTCGACGCTGCAGGATTATGAAAATGTCTATACATACAGCGAGGGAGAAGATCCTTTCAGAAGCGTGGTCGTGGCTCTGAAAGGAGCGGAAGACGAACCGCCTCAAGCGGCCGAAAAATAAGACCGAATGTGATAAAAGGAGCGTCGAACGCTCCTTTCAGCTTGTCGGAAAACCTTCGGTTTCCCGAAAGTTTTCCGGCTTTTCTTGGTCCTCGCAAGCTCGAAACGGCGCAAAACCGCAAGGTGTGGACTGCGCGGGCAAAGCCCCTTGCCCACAATTTTATTTTAGTTTATTGACAGTCTAAAAGGAGCGCCGAACGCTCCTTTTAGACATATCGGATATTCAAAACACTTTTTTCAGAGAATCCTTTACAGTGACTCCATAAATTCGATATACTGTGCAAACGCGATGCCGGGCTCCTCAAGCGACAGATCCCACCGTTTGACCCATTCAAGAGAGTAATAACCGTCGTAGCCCGCTTTCTTAAGCAGCTCAATGGTTTCGGCAACGGGCAGGTCGCCTTCGCCGACCATCTTGTAGCGGATAGTCTTGCCCTCCATGACGGAATCCTTGATATGCACATGCTTGATGAACGGCCCGAGATTATCGATGGTGTACGCCGGTTCCTCGCCGAAGAAACGGTACGGATGGTTGATGTCGTATAATATGCCGATATTGGGATGGTTGAACGATTTGAGCAGCGCGCCGAGCGATTTTGTTTTGGCAAAGAAGCCGTTGGTTTCGATCAGCGGCATCACGTTCTTATCTTTGGCATATTCGATGATATCCTCAAGATTGGCCGCGATGGCCTTCAGGCTGATGTCGGCGGAAGGAGCGGGGTTCAGATCGCCGAGAAGACGGATATACGGCGTGCCGAGCGCGCTGGCGGTATCCACATACGCTTTCGCCTTTTCGACATCGTCCTCGTCGTTGAGATTGCATGCGGATGCCAGACATGGAATCTTGAGCGAAAGGCGTTCCAGCGTTTTTTTCGTTTCCTCAATATGCCGGGGGGAAAACAATTCGATGGCCGGCGCATATAGTTCGTTCTGAATTCCTCTGATTTCAATGCCGTTATAACCCAAATCGGATGCGACGGATACGATATCCGAAAACGACCATTCGGGGCATCCCAGTGTGGAAAAACAGGTTTTCATAAACTGCCTCCTTTATCGAGAACGATCATTGGGCACGCAGTCATTATAGCGTATCCGGCCGGAAAATGGAATATTGAATTCCTGCCCGCGCCGGAGCGTAAATGTGCTGCAATACCGCCAAGCCGGCATATCGCTATACACCCATGACGCTTTTGAATTCGTTGAGCGCCGCTCGGAACGCATCCATCGCGGCTTTTACCGGCGCGCCTTCCGCAAAGTCCACACCCGCTCTCTTGAGCAGCTCGAGAGGATAATCGCTGCCGCCGCTCTTCAAAAATTCAAAATACGCCTCGCGCACACCGGGCCTGCCTTCAAAAATGCCGGTGGCAATCATCACGGCGGCGCTGAAGCCCGTCGCGTACTTATACACATAAAACGCATTGTAAAAGTGCGGGATACGCGCCCATTCGATCGAGATGGTATCGCAGGTATTGACGCCGCCGCCGTAATAAAGCCTGTTGAGCTCCGCGTACTTCTGAGACAGCGCTTCACCGGTAAGCGGTTCGCCCGCTTCGCACATCGCATGGGAAATGCGCTCGAACTCCGCGAACATCGTCTGGCGAAGCACGGTGGTGCGGAACTGGTCGAGATAATGGTTAAGCACGTATTTTTTCAGCGCGTCGTCGCCGTTTTTCAGAAGATAACGGGTCAGCAAAACCTCGTTGACAGTGGACGCCACTTCCGCCACGAATATCGTATATGACGCAAGCGCGAACGGCTGGTTCTGATCGGAGTAGTATGAATGCATCGCGTGCCCCAGCTCGTGCGCAATGGTATATACACTGTCAAGATCGCCCCTGTGGTTGAGCAGTACATAAGGATGCGTGCCATACGCACCCCATGAATAAGCGCCGCTTGTTTTGCCCTCGTTTTCAAAAACGTCGATCCAGTTTTCGTTGCAGGCACGCTTAAGCAGCGCGATATAATCGTTTCCCATCGGCGCGAGCGCCTCGAATATCAGCTCCATCGCGTCTTCATAGCCGTACTTTTTGCCCGTATCTTCGACAAGCGGCACATAGATGTCGTACATCGCGAGATCGGAAAGGCCGAGTATGCGGCGGCGCGCGTCGATGTAGTCGTACATGATATCCAGATTGTCGTGAATGCTTTGTATCAGGCCGTCGTAGAGCGATACGGGGACGTTGTCGGCGAACAATGCTTTGGAAAGCGCGCTTTCATATCGGCGAACACGCGCGTAATAAACGTCTTTTTTGACGCTTGTGGCGTATGTGGCGGATATGGTATTGATCATGCTTTTAAAGGCGCTGTAATACGTTTCAAAAGCGTTCTTTCGCACCTCGCGGTTTTTGTGCTGCATCAGCTCGATAAACTTGGCGTGCGTAAGCTGCACCGGCCCTTCGGGGGTATCCACACTGCCGAATTTGAGGTCCACGTTGTCAAGCATTGTGAATATGTCGCGTATTCCAGAAGCGAAATCGCCGCTCATCGAGAGCAGTTTTTCTTCGTTTTCGCTGAGAACGTGTTTTTTCTGACGCATCACATCGCGTATCATGAACGCGTGCGGCGAAAGCGCAGGCTCCTCGGAAATATAGCCCTCAAGCGTCTGCTCGCTTTTTTCAAGCAATGCGGGCCCCACAAAAGACGTCTCGCCCGATACCGCCACATAAAGCGACATCGCACGGTCGGTCATTGCCTGGTAGAGCGGGTTTGAGTTGTCTTCGTCGCGGTGCATTTTGGCGTATACGTACAGCCTCTCGCATATGAGCGACAGCTCGTCGATACGGCTGAGCGCACCGGCAAGGTTCCCGGCGCTGTCCGCAAAGCCGTTTTTCAGCTCTTTGATCGCGGGGAGCCGCTCCTGAAGCATTTGAAAGTCACGCTCCCAGTCCGCGTCCGATGCGTAAATATCCTTCAGGTTCCATTTGTACTTGTCGTCGATTTCACTGCGTTTCATTGGTTCCTCCGTCATGATGCTTATGACTATCATTATGCCCCGATTATGAGCCTAATAACGGATATCCTTGCCTTTGAACAGTATCTTTTGCGAGTCACGGGCATCCATCAGACGTGAGAATATGCGCTCGCCGTAGCGCTCGTCGATATCGTGAAACGCAAGGTTCGTGACAATCACCGTCTTTCGGCCGGCCGCTGTGCGCTCGTTGATCAGATCAAAAAAGTATTCCTTCGTGACGTTTTTTGTCATCGGTTCGGTGCCGATATCGTCAATAATCAATAGCGGCACCTCGAATATGGGATCGAGATCGACGTCCTCGCCGAGCCGGTGCTGATGGAACAGCGAAAACAGCCGGTAAGCCGTAAATCCGGCCGCGGTATATCCGCGCTCGATCACACGGCGCATGATGCATTTTGATACATACGTTTTGCCAAGCCCCACGCTGCCCGAGAGCAGCAGTATCGACGAGCAATCGGGAAAGCTGTCGGCATAGGCCATACAAATATCGCGGATGCGCGCCATCATATCGCGCTGAGACCTGCCGTTTTCGATCGGCGTGGCGTCGAAGCGGCCAAGATCGAATTTCTCGAAGCTTGCGGCGTCGTCGGTCAGCCGTGCGGCATCCAGCTTGTCTTCAAGCAGGCGCTTTTTGAAGCAGTCGCAATGGGAGGCGTCGTCGAGCACGCCGGTATCCCGGCATTTGGCGCATGAGAAAACGGGATCAAGATAATGCGCACCGAAGCCCTCCTTTTCGAGCGCGGCAGCAATCCGGGCGCGCAGCGCGTCAATTTCTTCGCCGTTGTCACTCTGGCCCGAAAGACGCCGAAGCGGCCGCTCGATCATAAGCGTTTCAAGCTTGCCGCACAGGTCTTCCAAAGACGGTATGCGCGCGTAAACCTCGCGCCGCCGCCGCTGCATTTCCAGCTCGTTCTGCTGCCGGATTTGGCTGTATGCCGCCAACACGTCGGATATGCTCATTTATGCCCCCTCGTCTTCAAACAGATTGACGGCAAGATGGTCGTAGTTTTCCACAGGCCGCTCAAAGGACTCGCGCGCGGCGGCGTACTCCTCGCTGTGCTGTTTCATTTCGCGCTGCGCCTCGGCAAGCGATCTGACGCCCTTTTGATGCCAGCTGCTCAGTATCGAATTGAGATAAGAATACGGCTTGTCCGCCAGCATGCTGATTTCCGCGGCCAGCAGTATCGCGTCGTGCGCGATGCCCCATGTGACGTTCCAGCGTTCATATGTTTTGCGGTGCGCTTCCGTCGGTGTTTTGGATATGCCCGCCGTATCGAACACCGCCGTGATGCATTCATCAAGCGCTTTGATATGCGCGATATTCGCCTTGGCCTGTGTCAGCGTCAGTATGCGGTTGTTGTACCAGTCGGTCAAAAGGCTGTCGAGCTGCGCAAACGGGTTCTTTCCGCGCGCGCCCACATGCTTGGCGGCAAGTATCAGCATCGGCTTGTCGAAGCCGTAAACGGCCGTCCACTTTTGGTAAAGGCTTTCGTGCTCGAAAGACGGCTTCAGCGACGGTTCGCCCAGAAGATGCATGATATCCTTTAAAACGGCTGATTCCTGCTCGCCTTTGATGTGCGCCTCGGCAATCGACCGCGACGACATAAGCCCTTTTTCCCTGAGACGCTCAAGTATCTTATCGAGATATTTAAAGCTTGGCTCGCGCGCGGCGGTGGTTTTGGCGCAGGCGGTCAGTATGGATTCCACAGTAAACCCCCATTCCTGCGTCCACTTTTTGAAAAGTGCGTACTCGTCCTTGGTCGGTTTCCGGCCCGTGAGCGAGAGCTGTTTCAATACGCTCATGACGCCGGATGCCTCCATTTTTTGTGTCTCGACGAATTCGCGCGCCTTTTCCTCGGTGTTTATCTGCTGCTCCGCCCATGTTTTGGCCACGCTGTCCAGATACGCAATCGACACGCGCGGGCCTTTGAGGAATATGCAGTATTCCACAAGAGCCAGCACCACTTTTTTGCTGAGCCCGAACGTATCGGTATAGTCGTATATCTTTAAATAATCGTGAGGAGACAGCTGACGCGAACCGAAAAGACTTTGAAGCGTCTGGTTGAACGTGCGCTCGGTATAAAGCTCTTCCTGGGTGCGCGATTCGGGCGCGGAAAAATCGCCGAACTCGATGCATATGGATCGGCCGTTGACCACACGGGCAACGCCCTGCTTTTGCCAATATTCAAATGCCTGAAGCACCTCTTCGGTGGTCATGAAAAGACGGGAGCAGAGCATGGCAAAATCCACCTGCCTGTCCGACGCGCTGCATTTCAGCGCCAGAAGATACGCTTGTATATATTTGTCCGGCGCGCCGATGCAACGGTCTATGAAACGGTTGGGCACAAGTGTTTCGGCGGTATGGCTTTTTAGCTGCAGCTGCATGGTCGGCTTCCTTTCCGGACAGACACTGAAAAGCGCAAAAGCGGCTTGTCCGGAAAAGCTCCGGACGGCTTTTACGCGTCAAGTAATCCTTCTATCGCATACGTGTTTCGTCTTTGATAGTATACGACAGCAAAAGAAGACGGTCAAACGGTACAGCAAAAAAAGCGTATATTTTTTTAAATCCCATGGTACTTTGCGATCTGCGGCTCATACATGCTTCTGCGGGCTGGGGCGCTTCCCGTATCAGCCCGCGGCGGGCAATTTTACAAAAGCTTGAGGAAACATTTCGGTTTTCCAGCTCAATGAGGCCCCCCTGTAAAACGCCCGTTGCCGCCTTCAGGCTTTTCATGTATACTGATGCGGGGGATGTTCAAATGACAAAGAGAGCAGACAAAGCAAGAGATTATTATTTACAGGGTTATAACTGCGCACAGTCCGTCGCGGCGGCGTTTACCGACGTCACTGGTCTCGACGAACAGACTATGCTCAAGATGGCCTCATCATTCGGCGGCGGTGTGGGGCACTTAAAAGAAGTGTGCGGCGTGGTCTCGGGCATGGCGCTCATTGCTGGGCTGGTGTACGGAGATTATGATCCCGCCGATAAAAGCGCAAAAACCGCACACTACGAACGCGTTCAACACTGCGTGCTTCCTTTCAAAGAAAAATTCGGCTCTCTGATCTGCCGCGACCTGCTTGAAAGAAACGAAAAAGCGCCCAAAGCCGAAGAACCGTATGCATCGCGTCCATGCCTTGAATACGTGGAAAATGCGGCGGAAATATTGGAATTGTGGCTTTCGTCCCAACCGTAATCAAAAAAGCGATAGCAAGAAATATCATCCTTGCATATCGCTTTATTCCGACCTCCTCTGGCCCCGGCTATTCCACCGTCACGCTTTTAGCCAAATTCCGCGGCTTATCGACATCAAACCCCTTTTCCACCGTCATGTAATACGCGAAAAGCTGCATGGGCGTCACCGCCAGCAGCGGCGCGAAAATATCGTCGGTTTCGGGAAGACGGATCACCTCGTCGGCGATATCCGCCGGCATGTCGCTTCCCTCAAAGCATACCGCCAATACGCGCGCGCCTCGCGCCTTGACCTCCTTGATGTTGCTTACCGTCTTGTCAAACAGGCTGCGCTGCATCGCGGTCGCCACCACAAGCGTACCATCTTCGATGAGCGCAATGGTGCCGTGCTTGAGCTCGCCCGCCGCATATGCCTCCGAATGCACATACGATATCTCTTTAAGCTTGAGCGACGCCTCCATCGAAAGCACATAATCAAGGCCGCGCCCGATAAAAAATACGCTGCTCTGGGAAAACTGCTGCGACGCAAACCGCGATATCTGATCCTTCGTCTGCAATACGGTATTCATCAGCGCGGGAATCCGATTCAAGCCTTGCACATAGCGCTGATAATCCGCCGTATCCAAATGACCCGACAGGCGCCCGAGCTCCAGCGCGATCATATATATCGCCATAAGCTGTGTATTGTAAGCCTTTGTGGACGCCACAGCAATTTCAGGCCCCGCGTGCGTATACAGCACGGCGTCCGCCTCGCGCGCGATCGTGCTTCCCACTACGTTGACGATTGCGGCGATTTTCGCGCCGCGCTTCTTTGCCTCGCGCATGGCCGCCAGCGTATCCGCCGTTTCGCCGGACTGGCTGATGATGATCATGAGCTGACCCGGCACGATGAGCGGATCTCTGTAACGGAATTCCGACGCAATATCCGCTTCGACGGGTATCCGCGCCAGCTTTTCGATGATATATTTGCCCACCATGCCCGCATGATACGCCGTACCGCACGCCACTATGCCCACCTTGGAAATGTCGCGCACCAACGCTTCGTCGATGCCGATATCGCTCAGATCAATCATGCCGTCCCTGCACCGCGACATCAGCGTGTCCGCCATCGCGCGAGGCTCCTCATGGATTTCTTTGATCATGAAGTGCTCGTAGCCGCCCTTTTCGGCTTGAGCCGCATCCCAATCCACGTGATACGCTTCGCGTTCTGCCGGCATACCATACTCGTCAAATATGCTCACGGCGTTTCGCGTAATAACGGCGACCTCTCTGTCTTCAAGAAACAGCACGTCACGCGTGTATTCGAGAATTGCCGGAATATCCGAAGCAATCAGATTCTCGCCCCGCCCCGCGCCGATCACGAGCGGGCTGTCCTTTTTTGCGGCCACGATCATATCGGGGTGCTTTTCGCTGACCACGCCGAGCGCGTATGACCCCTCTATATGCGATACAGCGGCCTTCACCGCCGCCAAAAGATCGCCTTCATAAAAGCGGTTGATCAGATGCGCCACAACCTCCGTGTCCGTTTCGGACACAAAAACCACGCCTTCCTGCTGCAGCCACTTTTTGAGTTTCTGATAGTTCTCGATAATGCCGTTATGCACGACGGCGATATCGCCCGCGCAATTGGTATGGGGATGTGAATTTTCGAAAGAGGGCTCGCCGTGCGTCGCCCAGCGAGTATGTCCTATGCCCACGGCGCCCGGCGCTTTCCGGCCTTCCATCAGGCTGCAAAGCGCGCCGAGCCTTCCTTTTGTTTTTTTGACTTCAAGCCGGCCGCCCGCCACAATCGCAAGCCCCGCACTGTCGTAACCTCTGTATTCAAGCTTCTTAAGTCCGTTCAGCAGCACCGGCACAACGTCTCTGCCGCCCGCGTACCCCACAATTCCGCACATATGTTCAGCCTCCTGTCGTATTACCGGCGACGCACTGCGCCGCCAAAGTCATTACGCAAGACGGCTTTCGATGAGCTTCACCATGTCGACCGCCTGGCGTTCGATTTCCTTTTTATTCAAACCCTCTATCATCACGCGCACAAGCGGCTCGGTACCCGACGGCCTGATCAGCACGCGGCCGTTGCCTTCAAAAAGCTTCTCAAGCTCGGCGATGCGCTTTTTGACCTGCTCGTCTTCCATGATGTGGTCTTTATATTCGTCCCTGACATGCGCGTTCACAAGTACCTGCGGCAGTATCGTCACAGTATCCGCAAGCTTTGAAAGCGGCTTGCCGCAGCGCATCATGATGGACGCCAGTTGAATGCCCGTGAGTATGCCGTCGCCCGTCGAATTGTGGTCCAGAAAGATGATGTGGCCGGACTGTTCGCCGCCGAGCGAATAGCCGTTTCTCTCCATCTCTTCAAGCACGTATCTGTCGCCCACGCGTGTTTTGACCGTTTTGATGCCCGCCTTTTTCATCGCGATATCGAGCCCCAGATTGCTCATCACGGTGCAGACAAGCGTATCTTGCTTCAACAGCCCGCGTTCTTTCAAATCGATCGCGCAGATGGCCATAATCTGGTCTCCGTCCACAACGACGCCGTGTTCATCAACGGCGATGAGCCTGTCGGCATCTCCGTCAAACGCAAATCCCATGTCGGCGCCAAGCTCCGCCACAAGCTGAGTCAGCTTCGCAGGATAGGTGGAGCCGCAATTGTCGTTAATATTGATGCCGTCCGGCGTATTGTAATAAGGCACCACGTTCGCGCCCAATTCGCTGAACGCCCGGGGCGCAATCGCCGATGCCGCGCCGTGCGCACAGTCCAGCACAATTTTGAAGCCCCGAAGGCTGGTTTCCGTCGTCGATAGCAGAAAATCCTTATATTCTGCGGCGGCGTTCACAGCCTTCACTCGACGGCCCACGCCGATGCCCGTTTTAACAGGGATCTCTTCACTGCCGTTTAATATGATGCTTTCGATCCGGTCCTCCACCTCGTCGGGGAGCTTGCGCCCCTGCGCGTCGAAAAACTTAATGCCGTTGTATTCAGCCGAGTTATGCGACGCCGATATCACGATGCCTGCGTCCGCGTCGTAATTTCGCGTGAGAAACGCCACGCCGGACGTCGGGATCACACCCGCCACCAGCGCTTCCGCACCGACCGAGCAGATGCCCGCCACCAGCGCCGCCTCCAGCATCTCGCCGGATATCCGCGTATCGCGGCCTATCAGTATGCGCGCCTTATGCACCTCGCTCGTCAGCACCGCAGCGCCCGCCTGACCCAGCTTAAACGCAAGCTCGCATGATAGCTTTTCGTTCGCGATCCCCCGAACTCCGTCCGTACCAAACAATCTCGCCATATCCCCTCCGCCGCCGGACCTTTTGTATTATAGTCCGGTGTATACCACTATGCAAATTGGTATAGTCCTTATTGTTCCCTCAGATAGCTCAGCGCCGAGTATACGGCCACCGCGCCGTCCGCCGCCGCCGTCACCACCTGGCGCAGCGGCTTTGCCACAATATCGCCCGCAGCAAACACGCCCGGCAGACTCGTGCGCATCGCCGCGTCCGTTATGATATACCCGAAATCATCCGTCTTCACAAGATCCCTCACATCGTCGCTGTGCGGCACGATGCCGATCGCGATGAACACGCCGGATACGGCAAGAGAGCGCAGTTCCTGTGTTTTGTTGTTGCGCACGCGCACGCCCGTCACCACGGCATCGCCCTCTATCGCGTCCACTTCGCTGTTCCAAACAAACTCAATCTTGTCGTTCTGCATTGCGGCGCGCTGCAAAACCTTCTGAGCGCGCAGTTCGTCGCGTCTGTGCACCAGATACACGCGGCTCGCAAAATTCGCAAGATACAGCGCATCCTCAACCGCGGTATCGCCGCCGCCGATAACGGCCACCGCCTTTTGCTTGAAGAACGCGCCGTCGCAAGTGGCGCAGTATGATACGCCCGAACCGGACAGCCGCCTTTCACTTTGCAGCCCGAGCGTTTTGTACGACGCGCCCATCGCCAGTATCACCGAACGCGCGGTGAATATCCTGTCGGCTGTGATGATTTTTTTCTCCGCGCCCTCAATATCGTAGCCCGTCACCTCGGCCGTTTCAATCACGGCGCCGTGACGTTCCGCCTGTTCTTTGAATTTGAAGCTCAAATCAATGCCTTCAATGCCGTCCGGAAACCCCGGATAGTTTTCGACCATCAGCGTGCGCGTAATCTGCCCTCCGGCAAACACGCGCTCCAGCACCAGCGCCGAAAGCCCCGCGCGGCCCGCATAAAGACCGGCGGTCAGCCCTGCCGGGCCCGCGCCGACGATGATTACATCATACATATTTTTTCCTCCCGCCAAACAGCGTTTTTTCATTCGAATTCATTTCGCCAAACAAGCCGGTTCTGACGGTACCGGCCTGTCTGAAATTGATTATGACAATTTTAACAGCCTATTCGCCGCAATTCAAGAAATGATTGCCGTCACGACGGTTGTTCGCCCATCAGTTCCGTCAGCTTAGTTATTCCTTCTTCAAGCTGCGTATCCGTCTGAGCATCAGCCTCAAGCGCCGCGTAATCGTCCGGATAAATGCCGTTTCCGTCGATGCTTCGTCCTTTGGGAGTGAAGTACTGCGAAGACGTAATCTTGATACCGCCTCCGGTCGACTCGATGGGAATGACGATCTGCACCACGCCTTTGCCGTATGTGCGCGTTCCGACAACCTCGCCCCAGTCATAATCCTGAATGGCCCCCGCAAATATCTCCGACGCCGACGCCGTATTCTCGTTGACAAGCAGCACCATAGGGATTTTCATGCAGCTTGCGTCGCTTGTTTTGGTATCGCGGCTTCCGTTTTTATCCTCGGTGTAAACAATGGTCCCCTCGGGCAGCAGCCTGTCAAGCATCGCCACCACCGTATTGAGATAACCGCCCGGATTGTTCCTCAAATCGAATATGATGCCCTTTGCGCCCTGCTCAATAAAATAATCAAGCCCCTTGTTGTAGACCGCTTCGCAGTTTCCGCTGAACTGCTTTATCTGCATATAGCCGATGCCGCCGTCCAGCATCTTATAAGCGGCCATGTCCATTTCGACGGATCTGCGGTTCATGGTAAACTCAAGCACCTCTTCCCCACGCTTCACGCCGATCGTGATGGGCGTGCCGTCATCGCCGATGCACTTGACGCGAATCTCCTGAAGCGTGTTCTTTGTCACGTCTTCCCCGTTGATCGATATGATCAGATCGCCCTCCTTGATGCCCGCTTCTTTAGCGGCTGAACCGTCCATAAAATACGATACCACCGCAAGGCCGGTCACCTCGTCTATGCCGATGCCCATGCCCACACCGAAATATTCTCCGGACGAGTTCTGCTGAAACGACTGAAATTCTTCAGGCGTATAATAAACGCTGTACGGATCGTTTAGAGACGCCACCATCGCCTTGAGGCCCGCATACTGCACGTCTTTCATATTATAATCTTTAAGATAATTGTCCTTGATGATCTGCTCCACGCGCAAAAACTCCGTCAGAGGAAGTGCGTCCTGACCGGCCGATTCATATTTGGTGCTGACAACGAGATAGGTCGTCAATACGGATACAATACATACCGCGAGCGCGAGCAGCAAAGCCTGCGATTTTCTCATCATTCTCCTCCATAACCGATGCTTCCATTATAAATATGTCGGCATAAGCCTTTATTATTCGGTCACCCGCCCGAATAAACAAAAAGCCTCCTTAACGCTTTATGCGTCAAAGAGGGCGCGTTGCGTTCCATCAATGCGCTTTATCGTAAGCGTACTGCACGCAGGCCTGATGCCGAGGGCACTCCTTGCCGGTTTCATGCACTTTCGAATCCTTGAAATGGATGCAAAAATGGCCTTCAAAGTCGTTGTCGGGTATCGGATTCCCCTTATGCGGCATGCCGTGCTGCGACGCGGCATAGGTCACGCTGCCAATGGTCACCCAAATCGGCCGCCTGTCCCAAGACCATTTTCCGCCGAAACACTTCTTCATCACCGCGGTGTCCTCCGCCGTACACGGCTCGCAGTCGGCATGCAAGCTGCCCCCGGTGCGTATCACCCAGAACTTGCGGCCCGTCTTGACGTCCGTCACAAGCGCTTTTGTGCCATTCTTGAATACCTTGTTGATATCGTTCCATGTGGAGAGCTTGACCTCTCCCGTGATGCCGAAAAGCTCGGCGGTGGTGATGGAAATATCGTTGTCGCCGAACAAAAGCTCGTAGGTTTCCGTGCCCACAATGCCGTCCGCGGCGATTCCCGCCTTTCGCTGGAACGCCTTGACCGCGCCTTCCGTCACATCGCCGAAATAGCCTGTGGCCGGGGCCAGCATAAAATGGCGCTTGCGCAGCTGCTGCTGCACATTCTTCACCTCCGCGCCTTCCATGCCGAGCTTCAACATTTTTCCGACCGTTTTCGATTTGCTCAGCGCGACCGAATCCTTATGCACATAGCCGGCCATCACGCTTTCGCCGTCTTCACCGGGCACCTCCGCATAATACCAGTCGCCCGATATGTTCCTGATGGTAAGGCCCGTGCCTTCGCTGAGCTCCGCCACCGCATTGCTGTAAGAACCCGGGTTCTGCCGCAGCTTCAGGCCCCCCTCCAATACGTGCGCCACCAAATAATCCGTAGAGGGCAGAAACACATATTCTGTGCTGATATAACCGCGGTAGTTGCCGTATATGATGCGGTACCAGCCTTCCGTCTCCTCGCAGAACACGCCGATCCGCGCGCCCTGCTTCAGCTTTATCACAACGGGCGAATCGGTTGACGGGCGCAGACGCATATTGACGTCATCGCTGATCACCGTGGCGTCCTCAAAATACGGCATCGCAAAAGCCCGCGTTACCGGCAGAAAAAGTATCGCGCCTATCAGAAAAACCAGTAATGTTGTCAGCGGCTTTATTCTCATAAATCCCTCAACACGGTCTTTTTTATCCTTGATTGCATTATACACCCATGCCGTTTTCGATGTCAAAAACCACTATGCTTAACCGATGGATTTTACGGACTTATCTTGACACAAACTATAGCGCTATTGGGATATTGACGGAAACACTTTCACTCAAATGCGGCGCTTGGAATTCTTTCTCCGCTTTCCCTGCAGTAAGTTGACACTATGGCTTTATGATCACACGGCGATGTGATAAAATGATAAAACGAGAAAGGGGGAACAGCCTGTGAAAATCGTCCGGGTGCAGAAGGACGGCGAGGTTTTTTACGCGGTCCGGCAGGGAGATTTGTTGAAACGCTTATCGGAAGCGCCGTTTGAACGCTGCGCTTTTACGGGCGAGGAGATTCCCGTCAGCGCCGCCAAGCTGCTCGTTCCCTGCGAGCCCACCAAAATCGTGGCGGTGGGGCTGAACTTCGCAAAGCATGCGGCGGAGCTGCAAGGCGGCCACCCGGCCCCCGCCGCTCCCATATTGTTTTTGAAGCCGCTGTCGGCGCTCATCGCACACGGCGACGCCATCGAATATCCAGCGGTTTCGCAGCGCGTTGATTTTGAAGCGGAACTGGCCGTGGTCATCGGGAAACAGTGCAAAAACATTACGCCGCTCGACGCAAAAGACTGCATTTTCGGATATACAGCTTTGAACGACGTGACCGCACGCGATATCCAAAAGATAGACGGGCAATGGACGCGCGCCAAATCGTTCGACACGTTCTGTCCCGTCGGCCCTTGTATCGATACGGAATACTCGCCGAAGGGCAGGCGCGTGCAAAGCGTGCTGAACGGCAGGGTAATGCAGGACGGCGCGTTTGACGATATGCTTTTTGATATTCCCGCGCTCGTCAGCTTCATCAGCGTCTGCATGACGCTGTTTCCCGGCGACATCATCGCCACGGGCACTCCGGAGGGCATCGGCCCCATGCGGCGCGGCGATACCATCGAAATACGCATCGAGGGGCTTTGCTCCTTAATCAATCATGTCAAGTAATGTTGGAGGGACGCCATGTACCAATCCAAACTGAAATCAAGCGACATGGACAGGCTGTTCGCGGCCATGCTCACGCTTAAAACGGCCGAGGAATGCTATATGTTCTTTGAGGACCTGTGCACGATATCCGAGCTGACGTCGATGGCGCAGCGCTTTAAGGTGGCGGAGCTGCTGAAAAAAAAGCACACATGCCACGATATCTCCGAAACGACCGGCGCCAGCACGGCCACTATTACTTGACCGACCTGCAAAGCACCAACGGAACACTGGTGAACGGGAAGCGTGTCGCGGGCTCGTTCTTGCAGGACGGTGACGCCGTTCGCATCGGCGACTTCGAACTGCGTTTCATCCTTGGCTGGCAGGTTGAGGCGCCGTAGGTGGATAGCGACCTCTGGCTGCTATTCTTGCGCCTTGGCGTGCTGGCCCTCTTATACCTTTTCCTCTTTAACTT
>JAJUJH010000130.1 GCA_029265435.1 Clostridiales bacterium | reverse complement strand
CCCAGACTGTCAATAAAGCTATAAATATCATTTGTGGGCAAGACGGGCTTTGCCCGCGCAGCCCACACCTTGCGGTTTTGCGCCGTTTCGAGCTTGCGAGGAACAAGCAAAACCGGAAAACTGTCGGAAAACCGAAGGTTTTTCGACAAGCTGAGAAGCCCTTATTGAGAGCTTCCCTCTCCGAAAGCCTGCATATACTTGATGCGGCGCAGTTTTCAGCCCGATCCTTCGCCATGCGCTATTATACAAGACACACGGCGTTCCGTCAAACTATTGGGATTCATGCGTTTGGCCGCCAACCGCTTAATTTCAATTTTTTCCTTTCCAATTGACGTCATACCGATTCATGATATAATATCGATAATACAATAACGATATCAAGAGGCTGGCCAATGAACACTCCGGATAAAAGACCCGTTTCCATATCGAAACAGGCGCTGAGGCGAATGCCCGTTTATCTTCAATACCTGAAAAAGCTTCAGGCGGAAGGCTTTTGCGTCGTCGCCTCGCCAGCTGTCGCGAGGGCGCTTGATTTGGGCGAGGTGCAGGTGCGCAAAGACCTTGCGGCAGTCAGCTCCGTACAAGGCACGCCCAAAAAAGGCTTTCCCATCAAAAAGCTGATCGCCGATATCGAAGCGTTTTTGGGCTGTAACGATGTCCGCCGGGCCGTTCTTGTGGGGGCGGGTTCTCTCGGACGAGCGCTGCTTTCTTACGGCGGCTTCGAGCAATACGGGCTTAATATCGTCGCGGCGTTCGACTCAAACGACAGCCTTATCGGGCGCCTGATCTGCGGCAGGCATATATTCCCGCCGGACCACATTGCAGATGTCTGCCGGGAAAAGGGCATTCGCATCGGCATCATCACCGTACCCGCCGACCAGGCGCAGACCGTCTGTGACCGGCTTGTGGAAGGCGGCATACTGGCCGTGTGGAATTTTGCGCCCGTCCGCTTGTCTGCGCCGAAGCATATACTGGTTCAAAATGAAAACATGGC
Source organism: Clostridiales bacterium (assembly GCA_029265435.1). Lineage (GTDB taxonomy): Bacteria > Bacillota > Clostridia > Christensenellales > SZUA-584 > SZUA-584. The sequence goes on along the minus strand of JAJUJH010000130.1, from coordinate 6,430 downwards.
CGCCTCTCTCGCTCTGCTCTCCCGTCACTTGAGGGCGCGCCTTAACGGCATCGGCTGATCGAACCGGAGGGTATCAGCCGTTTCGGATCGCTTCCATCGGCGAAAGCCTCGTCGCCTTCCAAGCGGGATAAATGCCCGCCGCCACGCCGACCAGCACCGCCACGCCGATACCGGCAAGGGCAAGCCAGACCGGTATGGTCAGCACCGTCCCCTGCTGAAAGTACATGCCGAACAGATCCGCGCCGCCTTCTCCGTTGTTGACGGCAAAAGCCACGATATAGCTGAGCGCCGCGCCGACAAGGCCGCCCGCAAAGCCGATAACCGCCGATTCGATCAGAAACATGCGGCGAATTTTCTTCAACGCCAAACCCGTCACTTTCATGATGCCGATTTCTTTTCGGCGTTCAAGTATGCTGGTGAGCATCGTGTTCGCGATGCCGATGGCCGATACAAAAAGCGCGATTGCGCCGATCAACACAAGCTGCGCCTGACGGTTCGCCATCTCCTGCTTAAAGCTCTCCAGGCTTTGCCCTGTGCTCCATGCCTGATAGCCCATCTTGTTAAGCGTCTCCACGATGTCCGACACGCTGTCAAGATCCTTTGCACGTACCCGCACTTCGTTATAGCTGTCGGCGCTGATGCCGAACTGTTCGGCGAGCTTTCTGTTCTGCCGGATCAACGTTTCGGCAGCCTTGAGGTTCATATGCGCGTTATAACCGGTATCGCCGTAATCGTCTTTTTTCAGCGTCCCCGAAATTGCCGCGGGATAGCGTTTTGATGACGGCATATTTTCGTCCATACCGGTTTCGCTCGGATTAAAGCCGATATAAAGCTTGAGCGGCTGTGTTTTGTAATCGAAAGGCAGTGTGATATCCGGCTGTTCGCCGTCTTCCCCCATATCGTACATCGACTGCTCATCCGGCTGTTCGCCGTCCTTAACAAATTGGCTCTGTGTGTAATACCCCAGCACGAGCTGCGGCATTTCGGAATCATCAAACAGACCGCCTTCCGCAAAGTCGAACGATCCGTCGATGTAATCGCGGTCGAGCGCCGTCACGGTCATGTAGCTTGTTTCATACTCTCCCGCGTCGATATAGACGGGAAACTGCAATACGGGGGTCGCCTTATCCACGCCGTCCATCGTCATGATATCGGCTAGAAGCTTGCTGTTAAGCTTCACGCTGCCGCCCGATTCGCTCATGCCGGCGTTTACCTGTATCTCCGTCAGATCGCGGTTGTTCATAAACGTTTCTTCAAACTGCTTATAGCTTGAAAGCCCAAGCGCAAACATCAGCACGATGCACACCGTGCCGATCACCACGCCGAGCGTGGTCAGCAGCGTGCGCGCCCGTCTGCGCCAAAGGTTCTGAGCCGCGAAGCAAATCAGGTCAATCCAGCCCATCGCCGTCTCCCAACGCTTTGATTCTGCGCTTTTTCCGCACCGCCATCGCCGCCGTCACCGCCGCGATCAGCGCCGCGCCGATAACCACGGATATCCACCATTGGCTGACGGTATCCGCCGGCTTTTCTTGCGTCTCCTCTGTGCTCGCGGAAATGACGGGAGGCTGAATATCCATGCCGACATCAATTTCTTTTGTGTATGGGTTGCCGAATTCATCCTCATAGCTTATGGTGATTTTTCCCTGCGTATAGCCGTATTTCTCCGAGCTGTTGTCTGTCTTCATGCTGCCGTCATCACTCTGGCTCATCGCAAGCGTTCCGACGAATACATAAAGCTCCGCCGTTCCGCTCGTTCCCGGCTCCATGTTGCCCACAAAGGCGCTGCCCTCCGGAAGCAGCCCGGGCGCGTCGATTTTCACCATCACGTTGTAAAGCTTGCTTCGGCCTTTGTTGAATACGTTAAAGGATATGGGCAGCGTGTCGCCCGCGTTGGCCGAATCGGGAATATCCGGCTCGTCAAACTCAAGGTTCACGGGCTGTGAAACCTGCAGAAGCAGCGGCTCCGTCACCGTGTACGCCGTCGCTTTGCTGTCCTCATACGCGATGGTCAGCGTCACCGTCTGTATGCCCGGCACGCTGTCGAGCCGCGCCTGAAGTTTAAAAGATATGTCTTCGGTCTCGCCGCGTTTGATTTTATCGATATAGATCGTGTTGGTATTGTCTGCGGAGAGAAGGCTTTTGCCGTCGCCCGCATATGTGACCGTGATGTTCCTTACATCATATTTCTCGCTCGTGTTTTCAAGCGTTGCATGCACCGGGAACGACTCTCCCGCTTCCACGACGGCGGGGTCGGTTGAGTATTTTGATACGATCAGCTTGGGCTGGGGGCGAGGTGCTTCCGCCGTCGGCGTTGCGGCGGGGCTTTTCCCGTCTACAGTGGCATATACGGTAAACGGCTGCAGTATGGTTTCACCCGCCGCATTCGCATACGACGTATTGAACACGATGGGATAACTGCCCGAACAGCGGTCGGTCCGAAGCGCAAGCTCGAATTCGACGGGATAAACGCCGTTGGTATTTGCGATGGTTTTCGTATAATTGTTGAATACGAAAGGCGCAGTGGACGCATCGCCCAAATCGAGCGCGACGGTGATGCTTGCGGGCGCGTCCGCCGTCGCCGCCGTCAGCGGCAGCACAACCTTTACGCTGTCTCCCGTCTGCACCGGCGCATAGCCCTCCTGATATGACTTTGCCATATCGCCGTATTTTCCCGTGCTTTCAATTTCCAGCAGCCCCCCGTCAGCAAACGCGGTAATGCCGGCCGCACCGAAAACGAGCATCGCCGTCAGCACGATGGATATTAACCTTTTCATCTCACCAGTTCTCCTCATCCGTTATCCTTAATGATTTCTCCGTCTTTTATCTGTATGATTCTGTCCGCAAATGCCGCTTTTTCCATGTCGTGCGTCACAAAAAGCAGTGTTGTTTTTTCCTTTTTGACCGATTCTCGAAGCAGCTCCATGATTTCCTGAGCGGTTCGGCTGTCGAGATTGCCGGTCGGTTCGTCTGCAAGCAGTATCTTCGGCTTTGCCACCAGCGCCCGCGCAATCGCCACACGCTGCTGCTGTCCGCCCGAAAGCTGCATCGGCTTATGCTTAAGATGCTGGCCCAGCCCCATTCCCGTCAGCATTTCCCGCGCCATCTTGAGCCGTTTCGCTTTTGGGTATCCCTTCGCCGCAAGTACAAACGCCGCGTTTTCCTCGGCGGTCATCGTCTCAAACAGGTTGTAGTTTTGAAACACGAAGCCGACATTGCGCAGCCGAAAATCGACCAGCGCGCTTTCGCTCATCGCGTGAATCGAGCGGCTGCCGATGAGGATATGGCCTGCGGTGGGGCGCTCCAGCCCTGCGATGAGGCTTAAAAGCGTCGATTTGCCGCTGCCCGATGTGCCGACGATCGCGCAGGCTTCCCCCTGAGATATCTCAAGGCTCACGCTGTTGACCGCTTTAACACGCGTATCCTGCGTTTTGTATATCTTGGTTAAGTTCTTCACCCGGATGATGGGGTCGTCCATATCAGTCTCCTGTTGCCGCATGGCGTTTCCGTTATTTGATTTTTCAATGGCATTGCAGAACAACCAGTTGAACCATGATGTTTACCTGATTACCGTCAGCACACCCGCATCCATCTCGCAGACGGTATCGCAAAGCTCGTCGATGTCCTGTGCGTTGTGGCTCGCGAGCAGGACCGTGCGGCCTTCATCGCGCAGCCCTTTGATGAGGCTTCGCATCTCCTGCACGCCGTGCTTATCGAGCCCGTTTAACGGCTCGTCGAGTATCAGCAAAGACGGCGATTCCATAATTGCCTGTGCGATGCCGAGCCTTTGGCGCATGCCGAGCGAGTATTTGCCGACCGGCTTTTTCACCGACGGATCGAGCCCAACGCGGCGTATCGCGTCGGCAATCTGTCTTTGGTCGATTTTGTTTTTCAAAGACGCGAGTATCTCCAAATTCTTCATGGCGCTGTACTGCGGCAGGAACCCCGGCGTTTCGATGATGAGCCCTAAGTCCTCCGGAAAGTCCATATCCTTGCCCACCTGCTCGTAGTCCACGAATATCTTTCCGCTCGTGGGAAGAAGAAAGCCGCAGATACATTTCATCAGCACCGTTTTGCCGCTGCCGTTATTGCCCACAATACCGTGGATTTTCCCCGCCTCAAAGTCTTGGTGCACGTCTTTAAGCACCTGTTCGCCCTTGAAGTCCTTGTAAACATGCTGTACGCTGACCGCGATATCCATTTGACTTCGAACAATTAAAAATCATTGTGCGGAATTGATTCTTAATTGTTTCCCTCCGTTTCTATAGTTCTTGATAAGCCGTTTTTCCGTTTTCAGTCCGTACCGGTAAAGTTGAAATTGTACCGTCGCATCGCGCGGAGCGCCAGAAAAAAGCATAACGCGATCAGCACGGCGAATATCGCGTAAGTCATCCACATCCGCGGCAGCAGATCGTACCCGAAATTGTGCATATGATACGTCGCATGCTGCAGAGGGGAAAGCCACGCCGCCCAAAGGTTCGCGATATACATCTGCTCCTGATCGAGATGCATGAAAGCGTTGAACGTCTGCGGATTCAGCAAAAAACCGTAAAGGCTGAATATGAACACGCTCGCCACGCCCCAGAATTGGCCGTGACGCACATTGACCACAAGCATGATCGACACCACCAGCAACGTATAAAGCAGCATCAGAAGAAATATCGTGCCCATGCATTCATACGGCGTGGACATTTCGAGCGTTTTGACGAGCGCGGGCAGCGCTACCGCCTTGCCCGCTCCCGAATATCCGAGTATCGCCGCCGTTTCGCTCCACATATTGCCGATAAAGCTTTGTCCCATACAAACGAGCGACGTGGAGATCAGCACAAACAGCATGTAGATCGTCGTTGCGAGACAGATGTAAACGATCTGCCCCCATAGCCATGTGATGCGGCGTATGCGCGACAGGTAATACGGTACGCCCGCACCGAGAAAAGGCATGTCCGCAAACAGAAGCACAAGCAGCAGCGACGCCAGCAGTATCGAGTTTGAATCCCCAAACGTCCAGACGAACGCCTCCACAAGCTGCATCGTGGTTTCATATTCAAGCGAGAATTTCACAGCCTTGTCCGAAAGCAGGAAACAAAGGATAAACGCGAGTGCGAATGTGATGACGACCCGGGGATTTTTCCGCCAGCCGCGGAAATTGTATACGGCAACCGTCCAGACTTGGGAAAGCCTATGCATCGCCGAGCCTCCTTGATACGCGCAGGCCGTAGCCGATCGCGACGATGGCGGTGAGCTGCGCCACCAAAAGCGCAATACCCCATATGCCGCCCGGCCACGTTTCCCCCGGTCCGAGCCACTGTTTGGGGTTCAGCACGTACACGTTTTTGATATAACGCTCGGCGAGTATCACGAGCACATAATAGATGATGAATGGCGATGCATACGCCATGTATTTGCTCATTGTGACAGCAGCCAGCATCGCTCCGACAAGCGACCACAGCGCGCCGCAGAGCGCAAAAAGGAATGCGCGTCCCAATATGTCGGCAAAATAATGGGGCTGCATCGTCTGCAACGCGTCCGTCATGGCTTCGTCGGGTTTGAGTTCCATCGGCGTAAACACGAGCGCAAACAGAATATATGAGATGAGCACGCCGATGAACATCACAAGCGCGCCCGACACCGCCGTTGCCGCCACCTTGCCGCGGATATAGCGCCGCCGTCCGCAGCGCGGCAGGTATTCTTTCAAATAGCCGCTCTTCATATCGTCCACGAACGCCGCCGTATACGGGAGCGCCGCGAGTATCGGCACGCACAGCAATATCACATCCGACGAAAGCGCGTTCAGCAGCGTCTGCGCATGAAAACCGTTGTAAAGCCCGTGCGCCGCGCCGTTTTCAAGCATGGGTAAAATGTCTCCCATCGCGCCGATAATGATCGCAATCACCATCCCCGCTGCACCTGTGTAAAACCCCCAGGAATGAAGCGCACGGCTGATATCCGTATTGTATTTTCTCAAGCTTTGCCTCCAAAAGCCTTCCGTTTAAATCCGACTTGTATATAAGACGTTTTATAACGGCCAAAGTGCTATGTCTTTTATAAAAATCTTCCGGTCAATCCCGTATTTTCTTTTGTGTATCGGCAGATCGGTTGAAGAACAGACGCCATTTGCCTGAGACGGCGCTGTCAATCATACCCGAAGTGATACCGCGGCCGTCAATGTATTCATCCAACTTTTCCGCGATATTCCATCAAGCAAAAGATGAACTGCAAACATTACCGTAATATGCCATTTACTGCCTTGAGCATATACGCCAGCTGCGGCAATGTCAAGAGCTAGGAAGCCGTTTATATATTTTTTACATTTTGCCGACGGGTAGTTTTATATCGAATCACACATTTTAAAGCCGCTAATACCCCAGCTCACGGTCAATCACGCTGCCATCGATTGCATTCAATGTCAGCAGACTGATATCGCTCGCTTCAT
>JAJUJH010000060.1 GCA_029265435.1 Clostridiales bacterium | reverse complement strand
TTTGACTTTTCTCATGATTGCGCTCCCTGATATCAAATGATTGCGCTTTGATTATATCAGCATTGGCTTAATTTGTCTAAAAATAAATGCGTTTTATATGATGCGTATGCGAGTGTTTTTTTGATTTCAAACTATTATTAAAATACCATGTTCTCCAGTTCTTTTTGCGTTATTTCAGGACGTATTATCTCTTTGGCCAAACATTTTCATATTCACGCCAAAGACATTGTTGGCTCTGGTATTTTATCCTTTTTTGGATTATAATATAAACATATCTGGTTCATTCTTATCGCTTTGGAGCGGATTCATGATTTATACGATCGTTTGATATAAGGTTCATTTGCCGCCACATACTAAACGGATTCTTCAACGAAAAGTTTTTAATATGCCGCTATGGGACATCTCAAATTACATGTGCGCATTGGAGGATCTATGAAACAGAGTCAATCGGGTTTAAGGCTTTGGGGGCTTGTTTGGGGGCTCGGTTTAACGGGGCAGTTGTGCTGGAACATCGAAAACCAATGGTTCAATACTTTTATCTATGCAAAAATCGCCAAGGACTCCAGCATCGTGACGTTGATGGTCGTCACAAGCGCACTCGTCACGACTTTTGCAACCTTCTTTTTCGGCACATTGTCGGATAGACGAGGAACGCGCAGGCAGTTTATATCCATTGGGTATATTCTTTGGGGCATATTTACCATCGCTTTTGGATTAACCGAACTCATCTCAACCGGCGCCGTAGGAACAGGAAGCAAAATGAGCGTGCTCGCGGCTGTGCTCGTGATACTTGCGGACGATATCATGAGCTTTTTCGGATCGATGGGCAATGACTCGGGCTATAACGCCTGGACGAACGATATGACCACCGACGGCAATCGCGGTCAGATCGGCGCGGCGCTGGCCACTCAGCCCGTTATCGGGACAATTGTGGGTACCGTCCTCGGCGGAATGCTGATCGGCAGCGACGATAACTATCAGCGTCTGTTTTGGGTTATGGGTGTTTTTGTGATTGCTATGGGCGTTTTGTCACTGCTGACGCTTCGCGACGCGCCTCATCTTAAACCCTGCAAAGACGGTTCATTCTGGCATCAATTTTCAAACGTGTTTAACTTCCGCCGTTTTTTTGCTCACAGGGAGCTTGTGCTGGTCAGCATAACTGCGGCAATGTTCTTCATTGCGTTCAACGTATATTTCGTACAGATGGGCAACTGGATGATCTACTACATGGGCTTTTCAGCCGACGCCATGGGGTTGATGCAAGGAATGGCGCTGATTCTTGCCATGGGCCTTGCGATTCCCGCCATACGCTTCATAAACCGCAACAAGACGCCTTATGTGGGCGCGGCGGCAATCGTCATCAACATGATCGGGCTCTGGATTCTCTACATTTTTGTCAGACCCGGTTCGGTAAATACCGAAAGCCTTATTTCCCCTGCCAATCTGCCACTGTTTTTTTCAATATTCATGGCGGGCGCGGGATACATTCTTTTTATGCAGTCAATGACCATGTGGATCAAACAGCTCTATCCTGCTGATAACCGCGGGCAATTTGAAGGCATCCGCGTCATGTTTTTTACACTTATTCCCATGATCATCGGAACCAATATCGGCAACGCCGTTATCAAAAACGGAACGGGTACGGTAATCAATGCATACGGCATCACTGAGAATATACCCACAGAGGCCATCTATCTTTGGGCCGCGCTGCTCGCGCTTCTCGCGTTTATTCCGCTTGTATTTGCGGGCAAACGGTATACTATGCGGCTGAAAACGAGCGATAGGAGGAATGAAGAATGAGCATGCAGAGAGAAATCACTGAAACGCAGACGCTTCTGAATGAAAAAGGGATTTTAATTCAGCCCGGTTATGCCAAAAAGATGCATTTTGTGTATAACCGGGATAACGTCAGCGCGGGGCCGTTCGCGCTCAAAGAATGGGATTTTTATCAAATCATATCGGGTGACGAAGTCCTTCAGCTGACCATCGGACACGTTTCATATGTCGCAAGCTTCTCGGTCATGCAGTTTAATATCAAAACGGGAGAAAAAATAAGCTTTGCGCGAATGAAGCCGTTACCCCTGCGCAATATGAAAATGCCGCTCAACCCCGAAACGCCAAACACGCTTGAAGTATCGGGCAAAGACTATATCATGCGATTTGAGACACGCCGGCACGAGCGTCTGCTCAGCATCAAAGCTGACGACGCGAAAATCGGCAATATTGAAATTTCGCTCATACTCAATAACGATACGGAAAACGAAAAAATGGTGATTGCCACGCCGTTTTTCAAACAAAGGCAGTTTTACCTGAACTACAAGGAAAATTACTATGGCGTGAGCGGTTATGCACAGCTTGGCAAAAAGCGCATTGAGCCCGGTTCGGAAGATACCGCCCTGCTGGACTGGGGGCGCGGTGTTTGGCCTTATAAGCATGAATGGTTTTGGGGCAACGGCTGCGGCTTCGTTAACGGCGGACGGTTTGGCTTCAACATCGGCTGGGGCTTTGGCGATCTGCAATACGCAACCGAAAACATGTTTTTTTGGAACGGCAAAGCGTATAAGCTTGACATAATCGAAGCGGAGCGGGACAAAAGCGATTACATGAAGCCGTGGCATTTTCGTGACAGCAGCGGGGTTTTCGACCTGACATTGACGCCCGTCTATGACCGATACACCGAAAACAGGGCTTTGATTGTCAACACGCATTGCCACCAGATATTCGGATATTACAACGGCACGGCCATGCTGCCGGGCGGTGAGGTTATTAATGTCAATAACCTTCTTGCATTTTGCGAACATGCGGAGAACAAATGGTGATGAAAAAAAGCATCTCAGAACATCCGTTATATACACGCTGGGGCAGGCAGCTGGACCGCAGCTGCCCGTTAAACGAATATCCAAGACCGCAGATGCGCCGTGACAATTGGCAGTGTCTCAACGGCGTCTGGCAATACGCAATCCGCCCGACGGGAGATCCGGAACCCGCGCAGTACGACGGCGATATTGTGGTGCCTTTTTCACCCGAAAGTCTGCTTTCCGGCGTCGGGCGCCAGCTTCTGCCCGGACAAACCCTTTGGTACCGGCGTACTTTGCATTTTGACAGGCCGGACGACGGCCGCAGGCTGCTTCTGCACTTCGGCGCGGTCGATCAGCATTGTGACGTCTATTGCAACGGCATAAAAGCTGGGGCCCATTCGGGCGGATACTGGCCGTTTTATTTTGATATCACAACGCTTGTGCGCGACGGAGACAATACGCTGACGGTTGCCGTTACGGACGATTCGGATACCGGCCTTGAGGCTTACGGAAAGCAAAAGCTGAAACGCGGAGGCATCTGGTATACGGCGCAAAGCGGAATATGGCAGACGGTATGGGCGGAAACCGTACCGCAGCAATATATCGCAGATGTACGCATCACACCTTGCTGCCGCGAATCGCAGGCGCTGCTCAGTGTCCGTTTTTCCGGAACAGACGCGCCGCCCTGTCATGTGCAGGTGTTTGCGGAAGGGCGGCTTGTGTGTGAGGAACGCTTTTCAGGAACAACGGTACATTTGAAGCTTGACGGTTTCCGGTACTGGAGCCCCGATGACCCGTTTCTCTACACGCTCAAAATCTCGGCCGGGCAGGATACGGTGGAAAGCTACTTTGGCATGAGAGAATTCGGCGCGCTGCGTGACGAAAACGGACATATGCGGATAACGCTTAACGGCAAGCCGTTATATCTGAGCGGACTGCTTGATCAAGGGTACTGGAGCGACGGCCTATATACGCCGCCCAGCGATGCGGCCATGGCTGAAGAAATCGGAAAATTGAAAAGCTTGGGCTTCAACATGCTGCGCAAGCATATCAAAATCGAACCGCTCCGCTGGTACTACCACTGCGACCGGATCGGAATGCTGGTATGGCAGGATTTTGTGAGCGGCGGCGGGCCTTACCGGTCATGGGTCACGCAATATCTTCCTTTTGTCAACATTCGCCTTCGCGACAACCGTTACGGCATTTTTGGGCGCGGCAACGCAAAAGGACGCGAATTGTTTCAACGCGATATGAATCGAACGGTTGAGCTGCTGGGCAGCGTCGTATGCATTGCGGTTTGGGTGCCGTTTAACGAAGGATGGGGGCAATTTGACGCCTGCCGAATCACTCAGGCGCTGAAACAGCTGGATCCCACGCGTCTCATCGATCACGCAAGCGGCTGGCACGATCAAGGCTGCGGCGATTTTGCGAGCCGTCATATTTACTATAAACCTTATCGTATGCGGCAGGATAAAAAAAACCGGATTCAGGCGCTCAGCGAGTTTGGCGGTTTTAGCTGTGCCTGCGAGGGGCATATGGCCTCCGACGTGCTTTTCGGGTATCGCATGTATAAGAACACAACGGAGCTGAACGCCGCATATGAAAAGCTGTTCCGCCGCGAGGTGATACCGGCGGCAAAACGGGGACTGTCGGCATCGGTCTATACGCAGGTGAGCGACGTTGAAGACGAAATTAACGGGATTTTCACCTATGATCGAGATGTCATGAAACTGGATGAAGCCGTCGTGCGCCGTTTGAACGACGATTTGATCCGGACGGCTTCTTTTCAATGAAGGCGGATCTTTTCTTCGATAGATGTTTGCGCAGTATTTCAATACGCAATTTTCACGGTAGCGTCGCCGGCACAATTCAATCCCGTCGGATTTTTCAGAGAAAAAGAATGCGATCTTTGGCGCAACGGCATTGATACCGAGGATAATTTACCGCGTCAAAGCGCAAGCTCTAAAGTGACCGGATGTATTGCCAAAACAGCGGCCGTGTGATGGTTTGGAACGTACGCATCGGTCAGTACGGCACGAATTGTCGCCTGACCGTCTTGCTTATATGGCAATCCAAATCCTTGCGGTCAAACCGGTTTTCATGTATAATACAGCAGCAAATCACATACGGAGGAAAACATGAGCCGTATTTTACCTATGGTTGCCTTGAGAGACGTCATCGTCTTTCCATATATGGCGCTTCATTTTGAGGTTGGCCGTGAAAAATCCATCGCCGCGCTCGAAAAAGCGATGGAAAACGATCAGGCCATTTTTCTGGCCGCCCAAAAGGATAAGGAAACGCTCGACCCGTCTCCCGACGATATATTCGAAGTGGGAACGGTTTCACGCATCAAACAGATATTGAAGCTGCCCGGCGATGTGATCCGCGTGCTGGTCAAAGGCGAAAGCCGCGCACGCATCATGGGCTATACCAAAACAGAACCCTATCTGGAAGTGGATACGGTGGAACTGATACCAAGCGAAGACGAACAGAACCAGACCAAAGAGCTGGCGCTTCGCCGCATGGTCATCGGTCTGTTTGAGAAACTCACTAATGTCAGCACGAAAGTCTCATCCGAGATGCTAGCCTCCGTCAACAGCGTGACCGATTTGAACCAACTCGCGGACATCATCGCGTCCGGCGTATTGTTCAAACTCGAAGACAAACAGCGTGCGCTTGAATGCGTGAACGTTGTGGAACGTCTGGAACTGCTCGTGGAGCTGTTGACTGACGAACTGGAAATTGCCGAAATCGAAAACGAAATCCGCAGCAAGGTCAGAAAGCAGATCGATAAATCACAGAAAGAATATGTGCTGCGCGAACAAATGAGAGCCATCCAAAACGAGCTCGGGGAATCCGGCAGCGTCCAGTCCGATGCGGAAGAGCTTCGCAAACGCCTTGCCGCGCTGGACGTCAGCAATGAAATCCGGGAAAAAACCGAAAAAGAAATTTCCCGCATTGAAAAGCTGTCACTCGGTTCCCCGGAGCTCGGCGTTATCCGCACATATGTTGAATGGATTCTCGATTTGCCGTGGAATAAATACACGGAAGACAACCTTGACTTGACGCACGCGCGTCAGGTGCTCGACGAAGACCACTACGGGCTTGAAAAGGTCAAGGAGCGTATTATCGAGTATATCGCGGTCATGGCGCGTAAGAAGGACCTGAGGGGGCCGGTGCTGTGTCTCGTCGGCCCGCCGGGGACCGGCAAAACGTCCATCGCCCGTTCCATCGCGCGCGCACTTGGGCGCAGCTTTGTGCGCACCTCTCTCGGCGGTGTGAGAGACGAGGCTGAAATCAGAGGGCACCGGCGCACATACATCGGCGCGATTCCCGGACGCATCATCTCATCCATCAAGCAGGCGGAAAGCATGAACCCTGTTTTCCTGTTCGACGAGATCGACAAAATGGCAAGCGATTTCCGCGGAGACCCGGCTTCGGCGATGCTGGAAGTACTGGATCCCGAAATCAACAACAGCTTCCGCGACCATTATATCGATCTGCCGTTTAACCTTGAACATGTGATGTTTTTGACGACGGCCAATAATTACGACACCATTCCGGCTCCTCTGCTCGACCGTATGGAGATTATCGAGCTGTCGAGCTATACGGAGCTTGAGAAAATCGGCATCGCAAAAAATCATTTGATCCCCAAGCAGCGCAAAGCACACGGCCTTGAAGAAAACGAAGCCGTCATACGCGATTCGGCGCTGACGGAGCTTATACGCCGGTATACGCGTGAAGCGGGTGTCCGCGAGCTTGAACGCAAAATCGCCACGGTATTCCGTAAATGCGTGGTGGAGCTTTCCGGTTCAAAGCCGCGCGTCGTCGTCACAAAAAATACGCTTCAGAAGTTTCTCGGGCCTCCGGTATACTCGCTGACCGAACAGGACAGCGAAGACAGAGTGGGCGTTGTGATGGGGCTCGCATGGACGGCGGCGGGCGGTCAGACGCTCATCGTGGAAGCAATAAAGATGCGCGGTAAAGGCAAGCTTTCCCTTACCGGAAAGCTTGGCGAAGTGATGCAGGAATCCGCCAAAGCGGCCATGAGCTATGTGCGCGCAAACTGTGAAGCGCTGCATATCAACGAAGATTTTATCGACAATACGGATATCCATATCCATCTGCCCGAGGGCGCGATCCCCAAAGACGGGCCTTCCGCCGGCATCACCATCGCGACGGCGCTCGTTTCGGCCCTTTCCGGCCGCACTGTCAGAAGCGATGTGGCAATGACGGGAGAAATTACACTCACGGGCCGTGTGCTGCCCATCGGCGGGCTGAAAGAAAAGGCGCTGGCCGCTCTCAAGGCGGGCATCCGCACCATTATCATACCGTCCGGCAACGAAAAGGACTTGGCACAGCTTCCCGCCACACTGAGAAAATCCGTCAGGTTCATACCCGTTTCAACGCTTGACGAGGTTTTGAATATCGCGGTGAATAAGCCGAAGGAGAACGCATGCAAATAAAAAACGCGCGTTTTCTGAAAAGCATGAAGTCGGAAGCGGATTATCCTTCGCTCGATATGCCGGAAATCGCGATATGCGGCAAATCCAACGTTGGAAAATCGTCGCTGGTCAATTACCTGACGAACCGCACAAAGCTGGCAAAAACAAGCGCCAGTCCCGGTAAAACACGCCTCGTCAATTTCTTCGTCATCAATGAAGCGTTCCTTCTTGTCGATTTGCCGGGCTACGGCTTTGCGCGCGTTTCAAGAGCCGAACAGCAAAGCTGGGCCAAAATGATCGAAGGATATTTGAGCCGGTCAAAGCGGCTCCGTGCGCTGCTGATACTGCTCGATATCCGGCACAATCCGACCGCAGATGACAGGCTCATGTTTGAGTGGGCGGCTCATTTCGGGATTTCCGTCATCATCGTGGCCACAAAAGCGGATAAAATCGCGAAAACAAAACGGTTCGCGCAGCTTCAAATGCTCAAAAAAAACGTCGGCGGCGGTGTCGATTACCCCATCGTGGCCGTGTCTTCGCAAGACCGTCTGGGCGCGGAAGCGCTTCTCAATGAAATCGAAAAGGTGCTGACGATATGAACATATATGCCATCGGAGACCTTCACCTTTCCGGCTTTATGCCAAAGCCCATGGACGTGTTCGGCGATCATTGGAACGGCCACTGGGATAAGATCAAAGAGAGCTGGCTCTCTCAGGTGGGCGGCGACGACGTGGTGCTTCTTCCAGGTGATTTATCATGGGCAATGCGCCTTAACGAAGCGAAAACCGATATTTCGCATATATGCGAAATGCCGGGGCATAAGGTGCTCCTTAAAGGCAATCACGATTATTGGTGGGGCTCGCTCTCACAGGTCAATTCTCTGCTTTTCAACAACGCATATGCGCTCCAGAACAACAGCTTCGTTTTCGGCGATTATGTGATCGCCGGAACGCGCGGCTGGCTCTGTCCCGGCAACCGCCAGTACAACGCGGAAACAGATGAAAAGCTGTATCGGCGCGAAGCCGGCCGCCTTGAGCTTTCGCTCTCGCACGCGCGCAAAACGGCGCCCGATAATAAACTCATCGGCATGATCCATTTTCCCCCTTCGGATCAGGACGGCTCCCCCACGCTGTATACGGAGCTTTTTGAAAAATACGGCGCGGAGCGCGTGATATACGGTCATCTGCACGCATCCAGCATCAAAAGCGCGCTGTCCGGAGCGGTGCGCGGTGTGGAATATACGCTGGTATCGTGCGACGCCGCGGGATTTTCACTCGTGAAACTGGCCTAACCCCTGAGCGCTCAATATAACTTTCTCTTTATCGGCAGTTTGATTGCTTGTAAAAGCGAGTCTCATCACCTCGCTGATATGCGTGACCCCGGCAATCCGTATTCCCTTTACGTCCCGAACCTCATCCGCATTTTCGGCCGGCACGATCGCAAGCGTGGCTCCCGCACGCTTTGCCGCCCATATCTTCTCTTTGACACCGCCCACGGCCCTGATACTCCCGTTAATGGATATTTCGCCTGTCATGACAATGCCGGGGGCGATTCGGCGTCCGGTTATGGCCGAGAAAACGGAAACCGCGATCGCTGCGCCTGCCGACGGTCCGTCTACCGGCACGCCGCCAGGCATGTTGATATGGATGTAATACTCCGACGGGTCGATGCCGAAGTTTTTCTGCAGCGCCGTAAGCACATTCTCCACGCTGCTCTTTGCCGTGCTCTTGCGTCTCAGTTTTTTGCTTTCGCTGCCGGTTTCCTCTTCATCCACAAGGCCGGTCACCGTGAGCGAGCCGTGAGGCGCTTTCACCGCCACCGTTTCGATTTCAATGATGGCGCCGATTTGCGAACCGTATACGGCAAGCCCGTTGACGCATCCGACGGTATTCGCGCCGAGACGAAGTGTCGGGCGCTTCACATATTTGCCCGTTTCGATCACCCAGCTCACATGATCAGTCTGGATCGTCTGCGAGCCTTTTTCACGCGCCACGCCCGCCGCCATCTGGATGATGTTGACGGCATCGCGTCCGTTGAATGCGTATTCCCCCACGATGGCCGCCGCGGCGTCGCTGATGGACGTTTTTGCCTTGGCAGCGGCGTTTTTGGAAATCGTCACGACTTCTTCGGGGAATAGCTGGCGGAAATAGATTTCCATACAGCGCGAACGGATGGCGGACGGGATGTCGCGCGGAGAACGCGTTGTCGCGCCGACAAGACGGAAGTCCGCAGGCATGCCGTTTTGAAATATATCATGAATATAGGCGGGGATGTTTTTATTTTCCTTGCTGTAGTATGCACTGTCAAAAAAAACGCGCCTGTCTTCAAGCACCTTTAACAGCTTATTGATGTGAAACGGATGCAGTTCCCCGATTTCGTCGAGAAACAATATACCGCCATGCGCACGCGTCACCGCGCCTTCCTTGGGCTGCGGCACGCCTGCCACGCCGTATGCGCCCGCACCCTGGTATATGGGGTCGTGCACAGAGCCGATCAGCGGATCGGCGATGTTTCTTTCATCATACCGAAGGCATGTCGCATCGATTTCAATGAATTTGGCGTCGGCCCGGAAGGGCGAGTTTTTTCCTTTTTTCGCCTTATCCATCACAAGCCGCGCCGCGCATGTTTTGCCCACGCCGGGCGGACCGTATATCAGCACATGCTGGGGGTTCTCTCCGCAAAGCGCGGCGGACAGCGCCAAAATACCTTCCTCCTGCCCCACGATTTCTTCAAAGCTTGACGGCCTCGTTTTTTCAGATAAAGGCACGTTAAGCGAAACGCTGCGCAGTTTGTGAAGCTTTTCCATCTGAACCTTTGATTCGCTTTCAAGGTTCGCTTTCACGCTTCTTTTGCTTTTCATTTGGCTGAAAAAATATACGCCGACAATAAGACTGACCGCAAACTGGCAGATCATCATAAATTCCGTCATAAAAACAGCCTCCCGACCCCGCAAGATTATTATACGGAGCGGGCGGCTGTTTATTCTGTCTGTGCGTCAGTTGAAAAGCCCTGCAAGACGCGTAAAAAAGCTTTCGTTTTCTTCCGTTTTCTTCGGCTCCTCCGTTTTACGTATCTTGATGCCCGGCGTTGTCAATATGTACTGCACGCTTTCCGGATGGTTTTTGTCAGGAGACGCGAACGATACGGCGGGCTCATCGTCATTCATCAAACCGTCGGTTTTTTGAATGATTTCATTCTTCGCGCTCACAATGCCGTCTTTAAACTCGATTTGTCCGTCGATAAGCTCCTGCACGCTTGAAGGAAGCCCCCTCAGCGCAAAATAAAGCTTTTTGAAGCCCTCGGCGCTTTGGCTGACGCCCTGCCGATACTGCGCAAACGAGCTGCTGATATCGTCGAAACCCGATGCAAGCTGACCGCCTGCATCCGACATCTGAGCGATACCGCTGTTCAACTCTTCATATCCTTTCGCCGCTTCGCCGACGCCCGCCGTATAGCTGCTCATACCGTCCGCGGCGGATTGAAGACCGTCCGATAGCCCCTGTATGCCGCCGATCATCTGCAGCGTGCCGGCTGCAAGCGCCTGGACCTGCGGATCGGCGCTGGAAGAAAGCACTTGGGCCAGCGCCTTCAAGTCGGCGCTTCCGTTCGCCAGCGCGGACAGTTGGCCGCTGACAGCCGATATGCCCGATGATACGGACGCGCCGTTTTGCGCCAGCGCCCTGAGCCCAGAAAGCGCCTGTTCGGAAGCGGCTTTCAACGTCTGTGCGTTTTCCGCATATGCGTCGAGCCCGTTCTTGAACTGAGCCAAGCCGTTGCCGAAGGCCACTCCCGTTTCGCTCAATGTCTGAAGCCCTTTATTGAGCTGACCGGCTTTCCCGGCAAGCGTTTTCATACCGTCTTTAAGCTCAGACGTTCCGTCCACCATTTCGTCAGCCCCGCTGACCATATCGTTCATGCCGTTTTCAAATTCGCTGATGCCGGTCGATATGCCCGAAACGGAAAGCGCGTTTTTAAGCATCGTGATCGTGATCGGATCCATCTCAAAGCGGGTCACATCGGCCTCGAATACCAATACGCCGCTCTGCTCCGGCATGATGATATAGCTGGAGGTCACCGTCTGCCCCACGGTCACAAGCGTAGCGCCGTCTGCGCTGATATTTGCCGCCGAGTCGGTGCTGAACACGGCGGTCATCTGCGCCATCAGACCGTCCCGAATCTTTTTGTCGCATTTGTCATTCGGCGCGTAATCGATCACGATTTTGAGATGACCGCTTGCCCCCGCAAGGCTGTCGGCTTCGGTTTCCGAACCGTCAATATAATAAGAGATTTGAAACGTCATGGGCAGCTCGCCGGAGGCCGTTCCCTGATAATACAGTCCCGAATCCGTCACCTCATCGGGAAACGTGATTTTGTCTCCCTCTATCACGGGTTCGCTCAATGAGGACAGATTTTTGATATCCGTATATGTGCCGTAATCCGTATAGCTTCCCGTCAAGTGGTTGACCACATATATGCTTTTAACGCTTCCGTCATTGTAAAGCGACGCGTATACGGTTTCCGTCTTTGCCGCATCGGCGGCAAACGCGGACGTGCCGAATATCATAAAGCACAATACCACCGCCGCTGCGGCTGATAACACCTTTTTCAATTTCATATTCTTTTCCTCCCGTCTTTTATTTCTCGCCTAAAACGCCGCCGGTCATCGCAGTGATCCTTTCGCTTTCTTTTTTGTTCTTTGTTGATTCGTGCCTTTTTTGAAACAGTTTGCCCGCTAATGTCGTCCTTTTGATGACGCCGTCCAGCGTGGTCAATAACTGAGGCAGCACAAATATCGTCATGAACCCCGACAGCAGCGCGCCGCGTCCGATCAGAGAGCCAAGCTGCGCCATTGACTCCTGCGAAAATGTGCCCGCGAGTACGAACCCGCCCACGGCCAATACAAAACACGAAACAAGAATAGATGGACCCGCCTTCTCCACAGCGTATTCGGATGCGCTTCTTTTATCCAGCGTTGTCCTGCCTTCCTGATAATATGTGGTCATCAGTATCGCGTAGTCGATCGTCGCGCCGAGCTGTACGGCGCTTATCACCATGTACCCGAGGAATATCATCGGCCTTCCTTCAAAATACGGTATCGCCGTGTTGATCCATATGGATATTTCGATGACAAACAGCAAAACCGCCGGGATCGTCAGCGAACGGAAAGTCAGCAGTATGATCGCGCCGACAAACGCGATGGACAGCCAAGTGACAAGCGAGAAATCGCCCGACGTGGTTTTAGAAATATCATACAGCACGGGCGAAGCTCCTGTTACATGCGCGCCGTCAAAATAAGTGCGCACAACGTTCCTTATTTGTTCCACATCCTTCATCGTTGCGTCACTTTCGATCGGCGCATCGACTTCAACGATATAGCGCGAGTAATTTTCGCTTAAAAATTCATCTCTCAGATAATCGGGAACGATTTCTTCCGGGGTGGCCGGATCGATGAACGCATAAAGTCCCTGTACGCTTTTGACAAAATCGAGCGTTTTGAGCTTCATTGCCATATTATACTCGCCCGTTTCGTTCCCTCGAGGCACAATCACGATAAAATTGTTGCTTTCGCCGAAAGTATCTTCGATTTTTTGATTCATTTCAGCCTGTTTGGCGTCTCCTCCGCCGCCGGCGGAATAAGTGAACTCGTTCTTGCCTTGCGCCATAAACGAAATGACGCCCGCCAGAACCAAAAGCGCGATCACAGCGAATTTGACTTTGCCTCCGAGAATATGCTGCACCTTTTTGAGAGACGGCAGCAGCGGCTTATGCGTCGTTTTATCGATGAACCTGACACACAATACCGCAAGTACGGGCAGGAGCAGCATCACGGAAATCAGGCTGAAAACGATGCCTTTCGCCATGACGAGCCCCATATCCGCCCCCAGCGTATAGCTCATGAAAACAAGAGCAAGGAAACCGACAAAAGTGGTCGCTCCGCTTGACATGATGGATGAAATAGAGGCTCGTACGGCCTTCGCCATCGCTTTATCAGCATCGCTCTCAGACGCGCGTTCGTATCTGAAGCGGTGAAGAAGAAATATGGAATAGTCCATCGAAACAGCCAGCTGCAAAACGGCCGCGCACGCAAACGTCATATACGATATTTTCCCGAATATGACGTTCGTGCCCATGTTGAGCAATATCGCGACCGCGATCGTTATAAGAAACAGGAGCACTTCCGCGGCGGAGTTGGTGGTCAAAAACAGAATCACCAGTATGATGGTGATGGCGATGGCGACGCTCGTCATAATATTACCGCTTATTGATCGGACGTTGGCATACGCGTCGATTGCGCTGCCCGATAAAATCGCGCCGCCGAATTCGGCCCGTATTTTGTCTATCGCGTCTCTCGTCGTCTTGGAGTAATCGTCCTCAGCAAAAACGATTTGTAGCAGCGCATTGCCGTTTATGTAATAATTGTTACGTACTTCTTCATCGATAAGCTCAACCGGCTGTTTTAAATCGGCCACGTCGTCCAGCCAGACGACCGTTTCGACGCCGTCTGTCGCCTTCAGGCGTTCCTTCGCATTTAGAATTTCGACGATGCTTTTATTTTCAAGCATCATCAGCGCGCTTCCGTTGTAGCTGTATTCGTTTTTCAATATGTCTATGCCGATTTTTGAATCCGAATGGCTTGGCAGGTATTCGGACATATCATAATTCTGTCCGACGCCCAGCATTAAAAACGCGCTGATTGCTGCCGCGCATATAAACGTGATTACAATCGTCTTCTTTTTTCTGACCGCCTTTTCGCACAACGTTCTCAATGATGATCTCTCCTCATTCGTCCTTAAGATCATCATATGGCGGAAAAATGGCGCGTACAATTCCCCGTCCGTAT
>JAJUJH010000132.1 GCA_029265435.1 Clostridiales bacterium | reverse complement strand
ATATCTTATCCGCCAACAGCCGCTTCGGATAATGGCCTGTTCGCTCTCTAAAACGCTCTACGATCTTTGGCAAGTCTTCCGATTCGTTATATGCCTCAAAATTCAGCCGTTCAACCCGGCCATATCCGTCTTCCAAGCTTACATGCAGCTTGGCGCCAAACTCCGTGTTCGCGTTAGCCTTGCCTCGCACGATAGGCCGCACATACGGCTGCGACAGGCTCACGATGCGCCGCTCCATCTGATGTTTTTGGTTTTCATACATACTGCGCTGCTGCTCATACACCGTTGTGATCAGGTTCATCGTTTCCCGTTGTTTTGGGGTCAGTCGTACACCGCCACGCACATAGTCCGTTACATACCCGATATAACCATGGTCGATTCTCCAAAAGGGCAATGGCTTGTAAATTCTTTCAAACCAATGAAGAATTGCATATATGGGTTTTCACTAATGTGTTGTATAACCTGCTCATCCGAGCAACGCAGCCTCTGTTTGATAATCAGGCTGCCCAGCACCATACGTGCGGGATGCGCCGGATGCCCATTGTTAACAAACTTTTTGGCATATATATCCTCAATTCTATCCCATGGCATAATGTCCGCTATTTTCACCCATTCGTTTTCTCTATCCAGCTTTCCGTATGGAAATACGAAATCTTCAAACCGCAGCTGCCTATCCAAACGATACATCCCGTCCTCCAAATGCAAGGTTTTTCGCCTGTTTTCTGCTTTTCCCTTGCATTTATTATACCAGATATGTACCTTTTATTAAGGACTCTTCTTTCATGCTTCATCTTAATAGCCATGTATTTGATTAACCCTGCTTTGCTTTGCGTTTTCTTTGCGTATAGTCGCCAATTCTGCGGTTAGGTCTTTAATTTTCTGCTCATTGAGCGCCCCTTTGATCGTTTTTTTATTTACAAACATACACATTTTTTGGCGCTTCTCCTTAGAAGGGGATGGTTTTAAAACATCCTTCCAATGATTTCTTTGCATCCTCGTGCTCGTACATACCGTTTTACAACGTCAAGCCCTTTTGAACCAATTCCGCAATTTTCTTGCCAGCAGCAAATGTCAACCAATCTTGCTATACCGTCAGGGCATTCTTCCACATACGCTGAAAATATGTGGTCGTATTCATTCGGGTGGTTTAAGAAAGCATGATCGTCCTCTATAATATACCCATATATCGTATAATTATATTGATTTGAGGCATTAATAACCACAAAAATCAAATGGTACTCATTCCTGATAGCTGTGTCCAGACCAGCATTTCGTTCTTCTGTCAGCGATTCTCCTTTTTCGTTTTCAAATTGTTTTTTCCAAACATATGTTCCTGGATTCCTTTCCCTCAAAAAATAATCATAATATAGGCTTTTCAAACCGATATCTTGCCTATAAAGTGTATCTCCCAATAAAACCTTTTTGATCTGGTTAAGCTCAATATTGCCGTATTTCTGATTTCTTGCATGCCGAATTGCATAAATATAAGCGGTTCGGTCTCTTTGAAAGGGTTTAACCTGCCATATTTTCAAAGCGCCGTCCAGAAGCTTATGGAGCAGTCGTTCTCTCTTTTTTGTTCTTTTAATCGGATACTGCAAATTGCGTTTCATGTTTATTCAAATGCCTCCTGAAAAATAAAAACGCCGGTGAATTACCAGCGTTTCAGCGAGTTAAACAATACAGGGAATGATCCGCTATTAAGATTGTGAATCGTTTTTTATTACGGCTGCTCCTTCTTGTATAAATTTATCCTTGTAACCCTGCCGTTGCTGTAAAGCTCGTCAAGCAGCGCCTGCTCTTGTTCGGCTTCCATTCGTTGCTCATATGCCTTTTCCAACCTTCTGGAAAACAAATGATCACGCAGCTTCAATATGCCCTGAACCACAAAGCTGCCAAGGCCAATCGCCGCCAGCCCGATACCGATGACGTCATACCAATAGCCGAGGCTATGAGCCCAAGCACCAAACCATATCTGTGTGATAAGGACAAAGAGAAATGCCGGAAGCAGACGCAGCTTAGCCAGTATCTTTATCAATACGCCAAGTGCCAGAAACACCACTTTTATCAACATGCCGATAAGCGCATCCATTTATGCTACCTCCATCTATCTTTAGCCATATTGTAACAGCAAAACGGCTGAAAATCAAAAAAACCGTTTTTTTTATGGAGAGTGTATATGCATGAAGTTGCATCGCTTATACAATAGTTTTCTTATTCCAGTGCGTAAGAAGCTTGTTACGCTATACATGACATTTTTGCACACATCAAAAAAAGAAAAATGCCTTATGGCGCGTCCGGCCGTTTTTACCGCATGAGTACAGAGTATGAAAATACGGCGGATAAAATGATTCCTGTCAATCCGGATATACCCGTCGGCGGCCAGGTGGTTTAGCCATCGGCGTACCGTTGTCCTATGGACACCGAAAATATCCGCGAAATGCTTATCCGAGGCATACACATATCCGAGCTTTTGCGAATACTTGACGAGTACGGCCAGCATATGCTTTTCGCTCTTTGGGATCGATGGGTTATACTGTATATCGTCGCTTATAAGAGTGTCAGTAGCTCCTGCCGAGCCGCATTCAAGTGTATGAATCTTATCCATGTTGACGTAAATATAACGCTTCTTCACCATATATGTTTTCGCCTGACGCTCAAGCTTGGTTTTGACCAGCTCCAGCTTCTTGAGCTTTTCCAGCCACCGGCTGACCGTTCTGACGGTCACGCCGTACTGCTGTGCGAAATATGCGTTGCCGGCAAATACGCATTTCTGATTCTTTGAAAAGCTGATAAGGTCGCACAAAAAAAGCTTTTCATTCCTTGATAGGGCGTCGGCGCACATAATGCTGGCAAATATCACTTTATTCATGCCGTTTTTTCCTTTCTTTTTTTGAAAAAACAGCACAAACCACTTGAATTCAATGCCAGCCTATAGTAAAATAGCACTGTAAAAACAGAGTTCATGCTGTTTTATGATCGTTTAGATGTTAGTTTGCAGACCGTATCTAAACGAAACGGATTTAAAAACACCGCTCGTCACGGTGTTTTTTCTTTCCGTCGAATTCGGTTGTCATTTTCCTTATCATATCCGTCGTTCTTTTCGTCCGGTGTTTTGACGCCAATTAAACGGAGGCTCTCGTTTACACTCAGTTCCTTGGGCGACATGATCGCGGCGGCCAAGGCCAGCCAGCCGTCGTCGATCCATTCTTCATATGTCGTCGCGCTCATTTTTCATACCCTTTGAAGGATTGACACTTCTGGAATATAAATGATCTTCGCCTCTGCTTCTTGCCGTGAAAGAAACACGCTTTCGGGCGGGCACTCAATAAAATCTCCGCCTTTGCATTCCAGAACGCATAACTTATTGCCTCCGGAATCGGTTATTAATCCGCGCAGAATGTGTTCATCCACGCCCTCCACTTTTTCGCCGTCTATATCATCGAATTGATAGTATGTATAGACTATTGAGCCAACGGGCGCTGGAAGCTCTGCCAGTAATCCCGCTTCCGCCTTTTCAATCCAATCGAGTGCGGTTTTGCAGACAGCCATATTTTCAACGATTTCAAGCTTCAAAGCTTCGGAAGGCTTGAAATCAGGGTTATGCAGACTGTCAAAATAATCCGCATAGTGTTCGCGTAAAATCTCAATGGCTCTCTTTCGTGAAATGTTTAGTGGTTCCATTATCGCCCTCTCCTTCGTTCGTTTTTATCCGATTCATCACAATTTGCTTAAGAAGTCCATGGCTTCCGATGTGATCGCATGGCTTTCTGTTTGGGTCTTTTTCTCGATGTCCTGAGCCTTTTCCTGACCGCCGGAGCCGAGCGCCAGCTCTTCACGCAGAATCTTTTTTAATAGAGATTCAAGCCGGTCGGCCAGGATGCTTTTTAGTTCCTCGCGGACAACCCTGCGTATCAATTCCGCCAGTTCGTTCCTTTCCTCTTTTTCAAGGATGGCTTGAATAATAAACTCGTTTTTGGTTGAATTTGATTTACCTTCAACGATATCATATGCCTTGCGGTGGTGGTCTTTTTTTGCACATGAGTACCGTATCGTCGTCCGCTTGATGCCGTCATCAGCCATTGAGCTTCTGCTTCGTTATAAGCTCGTACCCGATGGCATTGGCGCGTACGTCGCCTATAACGTCCTCTCTGTCGATTTTACGCTCGCTATACTTGCTGACAATGTTCGCACCACCGCCAATGTAGATAAGTCTGTTGTTATCAAGGTCAAACCCGTTTTTAATGAGCCGGTTTCTGATCTCCTTGCAGTAGTCTCGCGCTTTGGATTCTATCGTCTTAACGATATCCGCCGATACACGATTCGGCGTACCCTTGAGAACACTTTCAATGAGACTTTCCTTGATGTTGTTGTCATGACTGGTGAAAACGTCCTTCTGAATGCCGCTGATCAGATGGGACACGCCGTATTCAAGCGATACGCATGAGCCGATCTCTGGTACGCCCTTTTCGTTAAGCTGCATGACATCCACCGTCCATGAGCCAATATCGCAGATGATGACCGGCTCTTTGATTTGTGCAAGCTTATTGACAATAGCGCTGTAGCCTTGCGGGTATACATGAACGTCTGTGATCCTGACGGTATAATTGATTCTGTTATAAATGAACCTCACCGGACAGACATCTCTGAGCAGCTTCGGCCGCTTCAGGTAGTCAATGAACTTTTCTTTTTCACTGCTGAACTTCTGAATGGGCAGCCCGACAGCAAGATCAATATCTTCCTCGATAGTTTTATCGCCGCCGTTACGCAGCTCCAGCTCTTTTGCGATAGCCAGAAGCGTCAGAATGTAGTAGCTCTCATCGCTGGTCTTATCCTTAATCAGCGTGTCGCGCTCGCCGCCGCAGCAGTAGTACTTTCCGCCGAACAGCACCGTATCATGCATAAACGGCGGTTCTTTTTCATACGTGACGACACTTTTTGCAAAGACGAAATTCGGCGTCTTTACATCGGCATATCCATGATCGACTCCAATAATCATATCGTTGTTCCTTTCTTTTATCAGTTTTCTTTGATCAAATAACTTCCATATCACGATGATCTCTGTAATGCGCTCGCTTTATCAGCTTGCAATACATCTCCAACGCCTTGACAATAGTGTCTTCTTTTTCTTTCGGAGATGCGTCCTTATCGAAGTACATATTGATGCGGCTGGCGGGAATTTTTATGTTTTCCTTCGGCGATTCCTGATGTTCAAAGCAATAATGGTCAATTTTATCGATTGATAGGAAACCATATTTTTCTATCTCTTTAATTCGAATCGCCGATTCAAGCGAGATGTTGTAGCAGTCATGAAACTCCATTCGTTCGGCGAGATCGATCTGTCTCGCTTCGGACAGATAACTGATTTCAACCGCCGGATTAAACTTCAGCTTTCCTTCGTCAACCAGATTGAGCAGAGGTTTGATTAAGTAGGTGAGCCGAATATATCGTTGAATTTGATTTCTGCTGTCAGGACCATTTTGAGCGATAATCTCATCAGCTCTTAACTTCGTCCCAACTTGGGACGAAGTTAAATCGTTCCGTTTTCCCTGTGATTTCAGCGCCTCATATTTCATCCGGTATGCCCACGCTTTTTCGGACGGGAGTATGTCGTCTCTTTGCTGCAGGTTGCTGTCTACCATCATAACGGTGGCCACTTCGTCGGATAACTCACGAATGTCTGCTGCTATTTGGTTATATCCCAATAAAAGCATCGCGTTGACACGGTTATGCCCGGCCACAATTTCATATTTGTAGCCGTCTTTTTCAATTGGTCGAATTAAAATTGGTGTTATCAGCCCGACGCGTGATATACTATCCGCAAGTTCATCGAGCTTTTCACCATCCAGCTTTCTAAAAGGATGGTTTGTAAAAGGCTTCAACAATGAAATATCAATTATCTCTGACATGAAAAACTCCCTTCTTCCGGGAGTTCAGAAAACCTTGTAGAATTGTGGCGTAGCTCATCTTCTCCGCCACAATTTGTCCGAAAAGTCCGGTTTTTCCGGACTTTTCGGTGTTCTACGCCCGATATCTTGGCTTTTTAAATAATATAATAGAAAAGTATATCTTTTCCGCGCTCATGCCTGTATCGCGTCAATCAGCGTTTGTGTTCCCGCCATATTGATTGCCCGTTTGAGATTGTTCGCAAGGAAACAAAGCCCCAGCTCGGCTGCGGCCTTCTCTTTGCCCTTGCACAGCAAAAAATGGGCGCCGTCGTACCGCTTGACCGTCCCGAAGGATGCGCAGACAGGCACATTCGTTGCTTTAGATTCTCTTTATCCTCTTTGATACTAAGCACAACCTTCTTTTTTACGCTGTCATTGCGGTCAAGGGAATGGTTGTATGGATTGGGCGGTATAGACGATGCCGGATGCTTCCAAATATACGTACCGGTACATACTTTGTATCGGGACCGAAGCTGACTGTCTTGTGGCTTTTGCCACCCGTGCATCTGTTGGGACGCTGGCGGCAGGCATCTTTGTTTGCGTAGATGGTGCTGTTTCCCCGCATCTTGACTTTGGACAGTTGATTGCCCATCGGACAAGTGACTGTACTATCATCGTTCAGCGTAAAACAGCTGAGTGCTGTCTGCTCCTGAAGCTCCGCCTCCACAGATGTCTTTTCGTAACAGCGGGAAGAACACCGTCAGCGATACACTTTTGTATGTCCGCGGGATCTGTGGAATGGCGTTCCTTTTCGGCAATGTCGTTTTCCGCAAAATCTATCGTGTAAGGGCGCTCTTCAACCGCAGTAAGAAGCGCTTTCTTTACCGCTTATTATTCCGCTTTCGGATTTTTACCTGAATCGGATAAGACGATCTGACAATAGACATGCGGTCTTATTCCTTGCCGTATTTGATCACGTCAACATCGGTTACCATCACGAGCCCTTCGTTCACCATTTCCTCTACCACCGGTATTGCTGCTTCGATCCGTTCGGGCGAATCGATGACTTCAACGATGACGGGAAGGCTGGAGCTAAGGTCAATGATGCGGGCGGTT
>JAJUJH010000217.1 GCA_029265435.1 Clostridiales bacterium | reverse complement strand
GCCATCGCCATGGCGGTGGTGGGCGGCATCGCGATGGAAGGCGGCAAAGGCCTTATCGTGGGCGTGCTGTTCGGTATCCTCACGCTGGGCATCATCAACAACATGCTCAACCTCATCGGCGTATCTCCGCAGATTGTGGACGCCATTCGCGGCGTGATCATCGTGCTCGCGGTGCTGCTGCAACGCAAGGAGAAAGAGCGCTAAGCCGCTTGACTCTGTACAAACGCTTTTCAAAGACCCCATGCATGGTGGGGTCTTTTTGAATGCCCGAATCTGTTGTTTCAGCCCGCCTTGCCGGTACCGCAAAACTTCTCCCCCATACTTTCTGGCCGGTCAATCGAATACACGAAAAGCACCGGATGAGAGTATCCGGTCAGGTTAATGACAAACGCCCCATTTTCAGCAGAAGATGGGGCGGCATTTGTTAAGCAAAAAAAGATTGCGGGGAATAAAGCGACGGAAGAATAACGGTAAATACAACAAAGGTAAATACAACAAAAACCTCCTATCCAGTATCAGAGCTATCTTTTTCATATTCTGTACTGCCGCTGTAAGCAGGCATTGTTCGCTAACCTTAGCCAGTCCGCGCATTCTGCAATAACGAAGTCCATGCAGTTCTTTTGAATCCGCAAAACTTCGCTCGATCGTTTCTTTTCGTCTGGCGTATATCCTCTTGCCTGTTTCCGTATGAGTAAACTCATACATCTCATCCCGGTAATCTTCCCAAACGTGCCGGCGCAATACCTTGAATTTTTGTTTCTCAGCCAGACATTCGGCTCGTTTTGGACAGTTGCCGCATCGGCTTTCGCTTGCCGCATATTCTCTGTATCCAACTGAAGTAGTGGTACGGTAGCATAAATAACACCGCTCCGGACAAATATACACATCCCATTCCGGAAGATATTTGAATTTATACTTGCCGTACTTGCCTTTCGGATGACAGCCCCGACGGTAACCCATCGCCGCTTTAATCCCTATGCGCGATAATTCACGACATATCGGATTTGTATTATATCCCGCGTCCAACCCCACATATTCGGTTTCAAACCCGAACTTGGATATTTGGGTCTTAAGGCGGCTTATGTAAGGATCAACGTCGTTGATGTTCCCGGGAGTGACGTACACATCCGTAATGATGTTGGCCTTGCTGTCCACCGTACGATGATCCAGATAGAAGAATCCCTTGGGTTTGCCCTCTCGGTGCATATAGCCGCTTTCGGGATCGGTAGTGGATTGTTTTATCTCTTTCATGCCTGACGGCTTGTCGTCATCATCGTCCCTTTTTTTCAGCGGTCTCTTTTCATGAGCCTCGCGGTCTTCCCCGATAGCTTTATCCAGTTCCGCCATATAGTCTTTGGTGGACCGGGTAACATAAGCCTTGGTAAACTTGTTTTTATTGGCATTCGCCTTCAGGTGTGTTGAATCCGAGTACAGTATCTTTCCATTGACCAGTTCCTTGTCAATGGCCTGCCATACGATATTGTCGAATATCCTTTGCGGAATATCCGTACCATTGAATCGTCTTCGCCTGTTCTGCCATATTACGCTTGCATCCGGTATCTTATCCGTCAGTTTATAATCCAGAAACCATCGGTATGCGACGTTGACCTTAACCTCCTCCACAAGTCTGCGTTCCGAGCGTATTCCAAACAGGTATCCGATGAATAACATCTTGAATATAGTGACTGGTTCTATGGCAGGACGCCCATTATCCGGACAGTAATATTCCCGACACATATCATTGATAAAACTGAAGTCGATATGCTTTTTGATCTTCCTTAATAAGTGATCCTCTGGAACCAGGTCGTCTATCATGACCAGCTCCATTTCAATTTGATGGGCTTTTTCTTCTTCCAGCATGGTGTTCTCCGGCGTTTCTTTTATTTTACCATACTTTCAAATGTTAAAAAAGGCTGCCGATGCTTTGTCAGCAGCCTGACCGGATGAGAGTATCCGGTGCTTTTATATCAGGTATTTCTGGCGGCTCAGTCAAACACGATCACGTGCTTGATGCCCTGGGTCGCCTTGGCGTTCTCGAAAGCGGTGAGAACGTCGTCGAGCGGGTAGGTGTGCGTGATGATGCTCTTGATATCCACCAGGCCCTTGGCCACAAAGTCCAGCGACTTTCT
>JAJUJH010000104.1 GCA_029265435.1 Clostridiales bacterium | reverse complement strand
ACTTACAGAGTTATCTCGATGAGTATTGCTATCGGTTCAACAGAAGAAAAATGGAGGGTTGGATATTCGACAGACTGCTATTTGCGGTGACTCAGTCACCGCCATTACGGTTTGCTGACTTAACCTAATAGCCATGAAAAACATTTCGGACGCCGGAGTGAATTCATTCCGGCGGTATAACGGCGGGATGGCGATTCTTGACGAAAGCGCCGCGCTGTTATACTATGAATTCTGTCGCATTACAATGAGGAGACCGCGGAATGGTTGTGTTCACAGTCACAAAAGAAAACAGCAGCAAGCAATTATCCGAAGTGCTGGCCGTCATCTATCCGGAGTTCGGCCAGAAAGCGATGAAGACGGCGTTAAAAAAACGCTTTATTACCGTCAACGGTCAGGACGCGTCCGAAGACGACGTGCTTGAAGAAGGCGATGAGGTCAGCCTGTATATCACGGGGGATGTGCTCGGCATCGATCTTATGCCGGCGATCGTTTACCAGGATGAGAACATCATCATTGTCGATAAGCCGGCCGGACTGCTTTCGCGTTCGGATGACGACGAGGTGAACGCGGTGGGTATGGTGGAATACCACATGAAGCAGCGGGGAGAGTATAATCTTGACGCGCTGATGGTGCCGTATCTGCTTTATCCGCTCGACGAATATGTGAGCGGCCTTCTTGTGATGGCCAAGCATGAAGATGCGTATTTGTTTCTGGCTGAAGCGCTGGGGCAGCGGCGGATTTCGCGGTATTATGTCTGTGCGGTGCAGGGCTGCGCGGAAGAGAGCAAAGAGCTTATGGGCTATCATCTGCGCGACAAGGCGGGGCGGCGGGTTCAGATACTGCCGCAGTTCAAAAAGGATTCCAAACCGATCGTAACGCGGTACAGAAAGCTGGCACAGGCTCAGGGAATGTCTCTGATCGAAGCGAGACCTGTGACCAACACGCTTCATCAGGTGCGCGCACATCTTGCAAACGAAGGCCTGCCTGTGCTGGGAGACGATATGTACGGCAACGCACGCTTCAACAAAAAATGCGGGGCTGATTATATCTGTATGTGGCTAAGGACTCTAGTGTTTGAGGTGGGAACCGGCCACAGCTACGCATACTTGAACGGAAAGAGCTTTGAATCGCACAAGCACTGCTTTCCGAGATGCGTTTATGACGCGGGGCTCATGGAGAAGACATGAAGCCGGACGCCAATGACGAGAAAAGCCGTTTTTTCGAATAATAATGGCATGAGCCGCAAACCGGCATCTGCCTTATTCGACTATTTTCCCGGAAATATCGTTTTTGCGCGCAAAAAAAAGGTGCACTTTTCTAAAAGACGGTTTTAAAACTGTTTTTTTCACTTTTTTTGTCGAAACACTATACAATTATGATAATTTATGTGATATTATAACACTATAGATCTGATAAGGATGAAATATCTCAAACGCTTTGTCCGATCAAAAGATGCCCGTAGATAAATATAAGGGCTGACAAAAAGTGATTTATTTATTGAGAGTGGCTGCTGATAGCAGAGCGAAGGTAGCATGGCGTACCGGTCGCAATCAAAAAGTGCCGGTCACTCGACAATTGAAAATTTGGGGGACATTCTATGAACCAGCTGACGCGGAAAAAACCCGTGGGGTCTTCCGGTTGCCCGGTTTTGGATCTTGAAAGGGTCAGGGTCCGTCATCTGCGGAAGGACGAGCAAAACA
Source organism: Clostridiales bacterium (assembly GCA_029265435.1). Classification (GTDB taxonomy): domain Bacteria; phylum Bacillota; class Clostridia; order Christensenellales; family SZUA-584; genus SZUA-584. Next base: position 7,588 of record JAJUJH010000104.1, on the reverse strand, counting down.
AGCTTGAAGCAATGGTGGCCGCAATGTTTGGCAGCGGCCGTATGAATATGGGCACGGATGCCTGTATTCTAAGGCAAAGCACATTGCTCGATCAGCTTGTTGTCAACGAAATGAAGCTTGAAGAATGCGGCAAGCGGCATCATAAAGACGGGATTTGAACTGCCCGGCTTTTTGACGCCGTTTTTAGGTTTAAAGCCAGTGCCGTAAACGGATACATGTTTATTTTTATTCAGGGGTACTTGATATGCAGGATGTGGGGGCATTTTGTGGCAGCACTTTTTCTGCGGCGATACTGGACGGCATTCCGGACATGGCGCGCGTAATTGATGAGCAGGGACGCATCGTTTATGTGAACAGCGCTCTTAAAGAACGGTTTGGCGACAGCACTTCAAGCAAGTGCGTCAAAATGCCGGGCGCGGCAAGCCGGTGTCTTGATTGCGTGGCGCTTCGGTGCATACAAGACAGGCGGCGCTACAGCACGATCGCAAAGGTGCGCGGACGCATCTATTCGGTAAGCGCGGGGCCGGTGGAATTTGATGACGGCGTTTATGCGCTTGAGATATATACGGATATTACAAAAGAACAGAATCTGAAAGAAAAACTGATGGCAAACAACTCGCGCATGATGAGAGATCTGGAGATTGCGCGGAGCCTTCAGCTTTCGATTTTGCGTCATACGCTGCCCAAAATCAAAGGATACCGTTTCGCGGCGGAATTTTTGCCGTGTGAAGCGCTCGGCGGGGATATGTACGATTGCTTCATCGCGCGGGACGGACGCATCATCATGTATATCGCAGACGTATCGGGGCATGGCGTTATGCCTGCGATGCTGACCGTCTATCTGCGGCAGGAGATGTTTGCCCAATGCAAAACGCCGGGCGTCACGCCCGCGCAGGTGCTCCACAGCATACAGGATTCTTTTGAGGAGCTCAACACCGAAGAAAGCATCTACATCACCGTGTTTATTGCGGCGCTGGATCCGGATACCGGCGTGTTTGTCTGCGCCAATGCGGGGCACAGCGTGCCGCCGCTTATTGCCGGAAACGGGGGAGTGCGCGAAATACTGCTGCCGGGTACGCCGATATGCCGCTGGATCGAAAACGCATACCGGGACGAGTATACGGGAGTGCTCCAAAAGGGCGAAAAGCTGTTCCTTTATACGGACGGACTCGACGGTATTCATACCGAGCAGGCCTCGGGGCGGAATCTGAGTGAGATTTTGCTCAGCGACAGGCTTCACGGCAAGCAGCTTTTGGACGAGATCAAGAGGAAATTTACACAGATGCGCGCGGACGATGTGACGATGCTTCTGTGCGAGAGGGAACCGGACAAGCCGTAGACGGTTTAGAAAAGCAAAACAGGATGCCGGTTGGCACCCTGTTTCAACTTCGCGGTATATTTATATCATCAGGCGGTATATGTTTGCCACATCGTCTTTGTTGAGCTTTAAAAACCCGCCGATTGTGCCTTGGCGCCCGTTGCCGAAGCACGCGGTTTGCGCCATCCGGTCGATATCGTCTTCCCTTGCGCCGAGCTCTTTGAAGTTCGAGGGGAGGCCGATGGACTTGAAGAACCGTTTCAGCGCGTTGATGCCCGCTTTGGCGGTGGCTTCCGGATTTGCGAAATCCATCTGGCAGCCCCAAACGCGCACAGCAAGCTGAGCAAAACGGCTGACATCATGCTTCATCGTATATGTCATCCACGCGGGGAACACGACGGCAAGGCCGGCGCCGTGAGCGCAGTCGTATAATGCGGAAAGCTCATGCTCGATATCGTGGCTTGCCCAGTCCTGACTGCGTCCGACGCCGCACGAGTTGTTGTGAGCCATCATGCCCGCCCACATGATGTTCGCGCGCGCCTGATAGTGATTCGGGTCTTCCATGACGCGCGGCGCTTCGTGTATCATCGTGAGAAGCAGCGCTTCAATCATCCGGTCGGTCACTTCCACATCTTTTGTATTGGTGAAGTAGCGTTCAAACAGATGCGCCATGATATCCGCTATGCCGCAGGCCGTCTGAAAAGGCGGAAGCGTTTGTGTGAGAGCGGGGTTGAGTATCGAAAACGCGGGGCGCAGCGCTTCGCCGGACGCGCCGCGCTTGAACATGCCGTCTTCGTGTGTGATGACCGTGTCGGGAGAGCCTTCGCTTCCCGCAGCCGCAATCGTCAGTATGGTGCCGACGGGCAGCGCCTTGGTGACAGGCTTGCCTTTATAGAAATCCCAGAAGTCGCCGTCGTATACCGTGCCCGCCGCAATGGCTTTGGCAGAGTCGATGGTGCTGCCGCCGCCCACAGCAAGTATGAAATCCACGTTTTCTTTGCGGCAAAGGTCGATGCCCTGATAAACAAGACCACTGCGCGGGTTCGGTCTGACGCCGCCCAGCTCGACATAACGGAGGCCTTCGCTGTCAAGAGATTTTTTGACGCGATCCATCAGGCCGCTTTTTATTACACTGCCCCCGCCGTAGTGGATCAGTATTTTGGTGCCGCCGAACCGTTTCACATACTTGCCTGCGTGGTTTTCCTGCTCTTTTCCGAACACAAAATAAGTGGGGCTGTAAAAAGTAAAGTTTTCCATTTTTGGCTCCTTTCATGCGCAACTCATAAATATCACATTAAACATTGTAGCACAGCCGTCAATCGAAAACAACATCGGCGCCGGTTATTTTATTATGAAACGTGCGGAGCGCGCACAGAAACCGCAAAGCGGTTTGCGGCAGCTTTGGAGGACAGACGCCGAAAATCGGGTATAAAAAAGGATGCGCACAGAAACGCATCCTTTAACAGCAAATTTGTTATCTCTTGGAGAACTGGGGCGCACGACGGGCCGCTTTGAGGCCGTATTTTTTTCTTTCCTTCATGCGCGCGTCTCTCGTTAAGAAACCGGCTTTTTTGATGATGCCGCGAAGCTCCGGCTCGGCTTTCACAAGCGCGCGGGCGATGCCGTGACGGATTGCGCCGGCCTGGCCCGTGTACCCGCCGCCCTTGACGTTGACGGTCACATCATACTTGCCGAGCGTATCGGTCAAAACCATCGGAGATTTTACCATCATACGCAGCGTTTCAAAGCCGAAATAGTCTTCAATCGTTTTCTTGTTGACGAGCAGCTTGCCGCTTCCGGCGGAAAGGATGACCCGCGCGACCGCGCTTTTCCTTCTGCCCGTTCCTAAAAACAGTGTTTTTGCCACGATTATTTCCTCCTACCTTTGAGCTCTAAAACCTCGGGCTTTTGCGCAGCGTGCTCATGATTGGGGCCGGCGTATATCCTCACCTTGGTGAGCATTTGATGACCGAGCTTATTCTTGGGCAGCATGCGGCGGATTGCTTCGTACATTGCAAATTCCGGCTTTTCCTGCATAAGGTGCTCATACTTGGTTTCCTTCATATGACCCATGTAACCCGAATGCCGGCGGTAGAGCTTCTGGGCAAGCTTATTGCCCGTGAAGACGGCTTTTTCGGCGTTGATGATGATGACATAATCGCCCGTATCGACATGCGGCGTAAATTCCGGCTTGTTCTTGCCTCTCAAGATAGCCGCGACCTGGCTGGCCAAACGACCGAAAACCATGCCGTCGGCATCGACAAGATACCATTTGCGCGCCACTTCGCCGGGCTTTGCCATATATGATTTCATTGGCTTCCTCCCAGTGTTATGCGTTAATTAGATTCGCAGCCTATCGATCGGGGCTAGTGAACGATAAAACGTGCAGATAACATTCTATACAATGGAACCGTGCGTGTCAATATTTTTGCGCCGTTTTTTACGCCTCTTTCGGACATTTCGGCTGTTTTTTGCTTTGCTTCGTGCGCTCGCGCTGCCTTAGCCTTTGCAGAACGGCAAAGCTGTGGTAATATAAACGAAAGGAGACGAGGACATATGTTCGCCTCGGCAGCATAGCGTGGATAATTTATTTCAAAACAATATGAGCAGACGGGCGCCGCTGGCAGACAGGATGCGCCCGCGCACTATCGACGAATTTTTCGGTCAGGCGCACATTGTGGGCAAAGGCAAGCTGCTTCGCCGCGCGATCGAAACGGATTCGCTCACGTCGTCAATTTTTTTCGGGCCGCCGGGTTCCGGTAAGACGACACTGGCATCGGTGATCGCCAACACGACGGGCGCGGCATTCGAAAAGCTTAACGCCGTGACAAGCGGAGTGAAGGACGTGCGCGCCATTATCGACAAGGCGGAGGAACGATTGGCGCTTCACGGTCAGGCGACGTATCTGCTGCTCGACGAGTGCCACCGCTGGAGCAAGACTCAGAGCGACAGCATACTGCCCGCCATTGAAAAGGGGATCATCCGGTTCATCGGCTCGACGACGGAAAATCCGATGGTGAGCATGACGAGCGCCATCGTGAGCCGCTGCCGCCTGTTTCAGTTTTTCCAGCTGACAAAAGACGATGTAAAAAGCATCATCGGCATGGCGCTTTCCGACAGCGAACGCGGCCTTGGCGCCCTCAATGTGACGCTGACGGATGAGGCGCTTGAGCATATCGCAAACGTCGCCAACGGCGACGCGCGGACGGCCCTTAACGCTCTTGAGCTTGCCGTATTGACCACGCCGCCCGACAAGCACGGAAAAATCGTTATCGGCCTTGATATCGCGGAGGAGTCGATACAGCGGCGGGCGGTGCGCTGCGACGAGGAAGAGTATTACAATATGCTGAGCGCCTTTTGCAAATCGCTGCGCGGCTCGGATGCGGACGCGGCGCTTTTCTGGTTTGCGAGGCTCATATACGCGGGTGTGGATCCGAGACTGATCATGCGCCGGATATTCGCACATGCGAGCGAGGATGTGGGGCTTGCAAATCCGTCCGCAATGACGCAGGCGGCGGCGGCCGCACAGGCGCTGGAGTTTGTGGGCATGCCCGAGGCGCGGCTCAGCATCGCGCAGGCGATCATATTCCTTTGCGAATCGCCGAAATCCAACGCCGTGGTAACGGCTGTGGACGCCGCTTTCCGCGATGCGGAGCATGCCTATCAGGAGCCTGTTCCGCTCCATCTGCGCGATACGCACTACCATGGCGCGGACAAACTCGGGAACGGCAAGGGCTACAAATATCCGCACGATTTCGACAAGCACTACACGCCCCAGCAGTACCTGCCCGACAACCTTGCGGGTACGGTGTATTATCATCCGTCGGACGAGGGCTATGAGAAGAAAATCAAAGAAACGCGCAGACTCATGAAAAGGGAAAAGGGCGAGTGATGTTTGAATATAAAAAAACTGTTTATATTTTATATAGAATGGAAGGAGCTTATTTGAGGTGCTGAATGTCTGTTTATAAATTTAGAGATCCGATTCATGGTTTCATTGAGGTAAGTAACCTTGAATTAAAAATTATTGATACAGCGCCATTTCAGCGCTTGAGAAATATCAAGCAACTTGCGACAACATATTTAGTTTATCATGGTGCAGAGCATACGCGATTCGGACATTCGCTTGGTGTTATGCACTTAGTTACTAAGGCATTTGATTCAGCTTTAAATAACTATAAAATTGTTTATTCAAAGGAGCTATTTGATAATACGAAAAGAGAATGGTATAAACAGATATTAAGGTTGATTGCATTAACCCACGATCTTGGCCACGCACCTTTTTCACATGCTTCTGAGGCGCTATTTGACAACGGGATTAATCACGAGGATTTTACTAAGAAGATAATATGTGATACTGAAATTGCACAGTTAATTAGAGACATCGGCATTGAATTTCAAAATCGATATAAAGTTGGCGAAGAATATAATATTACACCTGAACTCATATGGTTGATATATGGTGAAAAGAATCCGGAAATGAAGCCTGAATATATTATGCCGGATTATAAGTTTCTTAAAAGTTTTATGGATAGCGATCTTGACTGCGATAAGATGGACTACTTATTAAGAGATTCATATTATTGCGGTGTTAATTATGGTAAGTTTGATCTAAATAAATTGCTATCTTCTTTAAACGTATATGTTAATTCAAATGATAAGATTATGCAGTTGGCTGTTGAAAGAGGAGGCCTTCATGCATTTGAGGAATTTGTTATAGCAAGATATTTTATGTTTATTCAAGTTTATTTTCACAAAACAAGAAGATATTTGGACAAGCTGCTTGTTGATTGTATTGCAAGCATATTGCCAAATACGAAGTATCCTGATGATGTATATGAGTATTTGAAATGGGATGACTGGGCTATAATCGATAAAATACGACAAATGCAATGCCATTACTCATCTGCCGAGCAATATATAAAAAGAAAGGTAATGACATGTGTATATGAGACGACTGCCCATAGTAATCGAGAAAGTGACCTTCAACTTTGCAATATTATCAAGAAAGAATTGCAAGGACAATTAGGCTGTGATATATTTATTGATACAGCCAGCAAGCTTACGAACAAATTTCCTACTACTGAGGATTATGACGCAGAAAGTGGTAAGGGGATTCCGATACTGGTTCGCTATACGGATACGCCATCCAGCATTGCATCAGAATCAATTCTTTTAAAGAGTCTAAAGCCAATAAACATTAGGCGGATTTATGTGGCAAAAAGGTATGCCGCAGATGCAAAGAGGATCATTGGTGAGTTGTTACAAAAGGAGGATGATTAAAAGATGATGAGGATACAAGACAATGCGGCGTATATTGTTAAACGAATCAAAGATATATGGGGAGAAAAGCCAGGTAAAAAAATTCTGCAAAAAATGATATATATAATTGAAAACAAAGGCATTTATTTAGGTTATGAATATGAATTGCATTTTTATGGTCCTTATAGCGGAACTTTGGATGCAACAATAAAGTTTTTAAGCGCAGATGGAGTAATTGAGTTTGATTATTCAGGGTACTCGCATTTAATGGGTATAAATGAAGAATACTATGAAATAGAACCTAATAAACTAACAGAAGAACAGAAAAAAGAAATAGATGTAATAATTAAGCATTTTGAAAAAAAGTCTCCTTCAGAGCTTGAGTTGTTGACCACGATTATTTATGCTTATGATCATTTAAATGAAAAGACTGAGGATAGGATTATTTCAGGTGTACAAAAGATAAAAGGCAGCAAATACTCAAAGACACAGATTCAAAAAACACTCGAAAACCTTCAATATTTTAACAAACCTATTGAAAAGTAAGATATTTTTATCTTTTTTGTTCGCGCCTTTTTTTTATTTTTATTGATTGCGCTTGATAACATATTCTACCAGTGCTATTGAAAGAGTGAACAAATAACCTGTGTGGTTTTCTATAGTGGGCGGTAGCCATTATAATGCCCCCAAGAAAAGCGACACAAAAACTGATGAATAAGTTATAATAGGAGCATGAATAAGAGAACACAGTATACGGCCGAGCCCAATCTTTCTTTAGAGACAACCTTATATTTGGAATTAACTTATCGATAATACTCATGGGATTATCGATAATTCAATTTGCTTATCATTCCCGATATTGATATAATACAGTCACGGTTTTTTGTATGCGGGCGTATGCTTAGCTCAGCGCCACGCAATATAAACGAAAAGCCGGAAATAATACAATGTCGGATATCCCGATATCGGGAACCCGAACGGAGGGAAAAATGAAAAAGAATACGTTGT
>JAJUJH010000027.1 GCA_029265435.1 Clostridiales bacterium | reverse complement strand
TGGCGATGGTCGCGTCGCTGATCGTCACGCCCGTCGTCAGCGTGATGACAAAGAAATTCGACGAAGCGCATATCGAGGCAGTTTTCGGCGAATCCGCCGTCAAAACCGATGTGGACGCGGAGGCGGAAGCCGTTTCCGCTTAACGAAAATGATAAAGGCTCCGGGGATGCTTATCCGCCGGAGCCTTTTGATTTATGCGGAGGGTCTTTTGGTCAGCTTTCGGCCGGCGCCGGTGCACTTCCAGACGCTGCCGGCGCGTTTTGTGAGACCGACGGTTCGGCTGATTCGGGCGGCGCGGGCGTTTGAGATGGAGCGGGTGTTTGAGATGGTACAGGCGTTTGAGACGGCGCGGGCGGGTGCTTCACATACTTCTCCAGCCTTTGATAGAGAGATGCCATATCCTTCGCGGCGCTGTCGATTTCCTCGGTGCTTTTGAGGTTTTTATTCGAATTCTTTCTGCGCGCCGAGTCAAGCTGGCTTTGCGCGGATGCCAGCGTCTTTTGGGCATCGCGAATTTCGGATTCCGCGCTGCTTTTCATCTCGTCCGAAAGATCATCGCGGTGCTTGTTTAAGTACGCTTCGGCCTTATTCACGGCAGCCTCAAGCTCGTCCGCCGCTGCGTCATATCTCACATAATCAATATCGTATTGCCAATCGATGTCGGCATCCACGCCGAATATCTCTTTGACGACCTCTTTCGTATAATGATGGTCCAGCACGTAGTATGTGGCGCTGTAAGCGCGCATGTATCGGCCCTTCAGCTTGTAGCTTTTGATATCGGTTTTGGGGTCAATATCAAGAGAGAAAAACACAAGCGCCGCGATCTGCTCAAAGTTGAGATTCGTATAGATTTCGGATTGAAGCTTGTTGTATATTTCCGGAATCTTCGGCAGCGCTTCCGAGCTTTTCAGCTCGCTGAAAACGGCAAGCAGCAGCCGCTGCTGACGGTCGATACGGTCGATATCGGTACCCGACGTGATGTCCTTTCTTTCGCGGCAGTAGTTGAGCACATCCTTTCCGCTCAGAAGCTGGTAACCAGGCTGAAGCACGGTCCCGTCGAGGTTGATCGGATAATCCACATCATAGTATACCCCGCCAAGCGCGTCCACAATGTCCTTAACGGCCTGCATCTCAACGGCCACGTAATAGTTGACCGGAATGCCGCCCAGCGTGGTTTCGATCGTCTGCATCATGCAGTCGAACCCGCGCCCTTCAAAACCGCCGGCGGACATCCAAGCGCCGTTGATTTTCCATCTTTGATCCGTAAACGCGATATCGGCATAGCTGTCCCGCGGAATAGACAGAATATCCACCTTTTTTTCGGCGAAATCGACCGAAAAGAGCATCAGCGTGTCCGTGCGGAAGTCTTTGCGCCCTTCGCGTTCCTTCGTATAATCAATACCCGCCAATACGATATTGACCCGGTTTTTCATGAAATTCCTGTCGGCTTCCAATGCCAGCTGTTCTTCGGGAGAAAGCGTCTGCTCCGGTTCGGAAGAATCGTGGGTGCGTGCGGGAACCGGTGTGGGGTCGGCAAAAGCCGCACGTTTGTCGATCATTGTCACGAATAAAAACCGGCATATCAAAACGACAACGGCAAAGGCCGCCGCCAACAAACAGTATACGGCGATTTTTTTCTTCGTGATCGGCTTGCGGAACAGCCGTCCGTCCGCGTCTTTTGTAACTCCCGGAAGCTTTGGCGCATTGATTTTGACTTTTTTTATTGATACATTTTGCTTATTCCGTCTAAACGGCAATTTGATTGGCATATGTTGATCCTCAGCAACACAATAATCGAATTCAGCAAATGAATACGACCAACATTATACCACAAATGTATAGGTATGGTTAATTGTAATAAAGAATTTTGTGTAAACTTTATGCATTCTTCTGAGCTTCAAAAATATTGCGATAAAGGTCTTCTCCAAAAGCCGTTTGCAGCGGCTCCCCGGATACCACCTTGAAAGTGCGCTCTCCGTTTTCCAGCCGCTGAGCCCGCAAAAACTGTGTTTTCCCATCGTCAAGGAATGCGACGGCAAACGCATACATGTGCGTAACCGAGAAAACCTCAACGCCGTTATCAATAAGCGCCTGTGTAATTTGACGGCAGATTTCAGAGCCTTCCCGCTCATTGGTTGCCGCAAACGACTCATTAAACAGCACAAGCGAACCGTCCGCAATATGATCCGCAATTTCGCTCATACGGGCAAGCTCCTCGTCCAGCTTGCCGCTTTTCATAGAGACGTCCTCTTCCTTCTTGAAATGAGAGAACACACCGCGTCGGACAGGCACGGCAAAGCTTTCGGCACAGACGAACATTCCGCATTGCGCCATGAGCTGCGCCTGGCCTATGCTTCGCAGAAACGTGGATTTGCCTCCCTGATTCGCTCCCGTGATCACATAGAGCCGTTTGTCCTCGGCATGAAAATCGTTGCCCACAACGGCGGCCTCCTTCGTCAGCGCAAGGCTCACATCATACAGCCCTTTCCAAGAGCGGTTTCTGCTGTCCGCCGGCAACAGGCTCGGAATACAAACGGGCATGCCCAGCGTCTGCAAATGGTCCGCCAGATTGAGACACCCGACATAGAAAGCCAATTCGCGCCTGAGCATGGCAAAAAAGTTTTCCAAATGCTCGGCAGCTTGCGCCAGCGCATTGGCCGCTTCGTTAATTGCCCGGTCCTGACGCAAACCCAGATCCTTGGCACCGGCCTCATCCCGTTCCGGAATCGTATATGACGGCGAAAGCCGCCAGCGCCACCATGGGGTTTTACGGTTTTTGCGGCGGAACACATAATTCACGCCCTGCAAACAGCTGCCAAGCCCGGCGCTGACCAGCGTGCCGTTGCCGTCCTTGAGATCGTTCAAATGGGCGCGAACCTCGGCAAAATATTCATCGCTAAGCTCCCTTTGAAGCAAGGCAAAAAAGCTTCGAAACCCTTCCGATTCAAAGCGCGGCAGATTTTCGTCCGCAACAAGACGCAGCTCCATCAGCATTTCCGAGTAGATTTTCAAAAATTCGACGGCGCTCGAAAAGGTGCTGGACAGATATGACGACGCCAGCCAATTCCAGGAATTTCTTCTGCGTTTTTCGGTTTCAACGGTTATTTCATAAAGACGCCGCACGGCATCGGGATTCTTCAGAGCGTCCCGAAGGTTTTCCTGTCTGTAACGGATTTCTTCTATCGATTGCAGCGTACTGAATAGCGCAGCGCTGCACACGTCGCTTATCGTGCCGTCTTTCTCCGCCATCGCCGAAATGATATGCGTCAGTTCAAGATCGGCCGTCAGCGCATCCTTCCCAAAGCAAGGCTCTTCGTTGATATTGAAGTCCCTGTCGCGGAACATCAGATTCGCTTTCATTTTCTCAGCCTCCCGTTGAGCTTAACATATGTAAGTCCATATTTTCCCGCAAGATGCATGGCGTAGGCAAGACCGTCCGGCGGCTTTCGGACAATCTGAAACGTCCGTACTGCAGGATCGTCCTGTTTGACGGTGCTCATCATACTGACCGTCTCCGGCCCATGCAAAGCCAGCTCATCCAGAAACGTCACGATCAGAGCCGGTGCGCCAAGCGCGGCAATGGCATCCATCATATGCCCGCCAAGCGAAAGCGCGTCCGACAACGTCGTAGACGCAAAGATTTCATTGATGATGATGACGCTTCGGCTCGTCGCCTTATCGAGCAGTTCATGAAGCCGCACAAGGTCGTCCTGCAATTTCCCGTTCAGTGTGGACACGTCTTCTTCACGCCCAAAATGAGTCAGAATATGATCGAAAAGATACAGCGCCGCTTCACTCCCCGGTACGCACAGTCCCAGCGAGGCCAGATAGTGCACCTGTCCGAAAGCGCGCGCAAACGTCGTCTTGCCGCCCTGATTGGGGCCGGTAATTACGATAATGCGCTCCGGCGCGCTGAGCTCAAAGTCGTTGACCACGATTTTGCCGTTTTCCAAATGCGCCAATGCCAGGTCGAACATATCGCGGCAATATAAATGCTCGGGCGTTTCACACAGCTTTGGATAGCAGAAAGGCAGATTCGTTTCCCAAAGCGGCATGACCAGCTCCAGCCACGACAGATAAAACTGAATCTCACGGGAAAAACGCCATATGGTTTCGTCGACAAAATGATAAAACTTGACGCAAAAATCGTTAAGATCCGCAAAAATATCCTTGTAAAGCGCCGCGACCATATCCAGCACCGCCGCCTCCACATGAACGGCATATGGCTCTTCGGAAAGCTTATGACGATAGTCCTTTACGTTTCCCTGCCTGAACTTCTCAAAAGTGTCGATAATCTGCCTGGAGTGGTCGGCTTGTCCTTCGTATTTTCGGACGCGGATTGTGCCGTTTTTGATGAGCATGCAGTATTCAACCGTGTTGAGCGATTCACGCAGCCGCTTTATATAGGCGCAAAGCCCGGCGAAGTCTGCCGAGGCACAATATGACGAAACATATTCGGCAAAACCGCAGAGCCCCGCCGAACGGAACGCTTTTTTTGAAAGCCCTTCCGAAAGCGCCGAAACCGTCCGGCAGTACCTTTCCGCGCAATCCAACATACGGCCGCGCGTCACATAATTGTTGTGCCATCTGTCCTCGGCACTCAGCGAAGCCCGAATGGTGTTCATTGATAAACCGATATCATAAACCGTATTGGAAAAATCGGCAAACAGCGCGCGGATATCGGCATCTTCCATCTCCCGCATTACGTCCTGCCGGTAAACGATGGTTTCCGAATCATATAGCGGCGTATAGAAAAAGCTCTCAATCTCGTATTCTTTTTTCGTTTTCAACACCGGAGCGAATATGCGCTCCAGATTCAAATCCTTGAAACAGGCCGGCGCGGCGACCTCTCGCGGCTCCTCGTGTTGTTTCTGCGAAGGAAACAGGATGCTGTAAAACATATAACTCCCTTTCATAAACAAAAAAGCCGATTGACACTGTATCGTTAACAGAAGTCATCAGCTTTGCAGCATTTCAGCTTTCGCTAGGGAGCACTTCTTTCCCTAACGAACATAGTATGTTTTTTGACCGAAAATGTCAACACGTTATGTCGCGGCAATCGCAGCCGATATTTTCCGGCAAGGGGCAAAGATGCTTGCATACCGGATAATTATTTATCGATGATCATGTGTACGGCCCGTCAAATAGTGCTATACTATGTCCGTTGTATTCGAGATCATTGGCGTATGCCATATCGTTTTGAATCAAGGAGATTACCGATGCCGAACAAACAAAAAGACCTCAAAATGCGGCCGATTTATGCTTTTGTGCTGATCATGGGCATTGTGAGCCTCTTTTCCGATATGACGCATGAGGGTGCAAGAAGCATATACGGCGCTTATCTGAATTTTCTCGGTGCGTCCGCCGCAACGATCGGCTTCGTCACGGGGCTCGGAGAAATGCTGGGTTATTCTCTGCGTCTTTTTACCGGGATGCTCGCGGACAAGCTCAAAAAGTACTGGAGCATGACATTCGTCGGCTATATCATCAATATGGCTGCAATCCCTTTGCTTGCCCTCATACCCGAAAACGGCTGGATATACGCATGCATACTGATTGTATTGGAGCGCGTCGGCAAAGCCATCCGACAGCCCTCAAAAAATACGCTCGTCTCATTCGCCGCCAAACAGATGGGCGAGGGTAAAGCCTTTGCGATCCAGGAGTTTTTGGACCAGCTTGGCGCCTTCATCGGACCCGTGATACTGTTCTTTGTCCTACTTATCAAGAAAAACAGCGATAACAGCGGTTACGCGCTGTGCTTTGCTGTTCTCGGCATTCCCGCCGTACTCACGCTGCTGTCATTGCTGTTCGCAAAAAGAAAGTTTCCTCATCCGGAGGATTTCGATACGTCAAAGGCCGAAGACTCCAAACTGCGTCTTCAGCCCTGCTTTATCCTTTATATGGTTGCCATCAGCTTTCTCGCTCTGGGCTTTGCCGACTTTCCGATCATCACGATGCATATCGCCCGCACCGATCTGATGCCTGCGGATTATCTTCCGCTCGCATACGCCGCAGCCATGATCGTTGACGCGTTTGCCGCATTGATATTCGGCTGGCTTTACGACCGTCACGGCTTCAAAGTGCTCATGCTGTCCAGCGCGCTTTCCGCATGTTTCTCGATATTCATATTCGGTTTTCATTCGTTTGCCGGAACGGTTGCCGGCATTATCATGTGGGGTATCGGAATGGGCGCGCAGGAATCAATACTCAAATCGGCCGTTACCACTATCGTATCCAAGAATAACCGTTCCACCGGCTTCGGCATTTTCGAAACGGCGTTCGGCGTGTTCTGGTTTATCGGAAGCTGGATAATGGGAATCCTCTATGATGTATCTCCGGTTTACCTGATCGTTTTTTCGGTCATTACTCAGGCTTTGTCCGTTCCGGTATTCTATCTCTCCTACCGGTCGTCGCAAAAATCATTGGCCTGACCTGTCACAAGACGTTATATCGTCTGCAATACGCTTCATTTCAATGGCACATCAAAAATCCGGAAGATCGGGGCCTCCGGATTTTTTGTTTGCTTCTTATTTCTTGATGCTGTAAAAAACCTCTCTGCCTTTGAATGCAGCGCTTTCTCCCAGCATTTCCTCTATCCTTAAAAGCTGATTGTATTTCGCGATTCTCTCCGTTCTGCACGGCGCGCCGCTTTTTATCTGCCCCGCGTTGACGCCCACCGCCACATCCGCCATCGTGGTGTCTTCCGTCTCTCCCGAACGATGCGATATCACGGCGGTGTAGTTTGCTTTGTGCGCCATTTGGATGGTATCCAGCGTTTCGGACAGCGTGCCGATCTGGTTCAGCTTGATTAATATCGAATTGGCGACGTTTTTGGCGATGCCTTCCTTCAATATGCGCGGATTTGTCACGAATATGTCGTCGCCGACCAGCTGGATTTTGCCGCCCAGCTTCTTCGTCAGCTTCGCCCAGCCTTCCCAGTCGTTTTCGGACAGCCCGTCCTCAAGCGAGACGATCGGATACTTGTTTATCCATTCCGCATATAAATCGATCATTTCATCCGAACTGCGGCTGATCCTTTCGCCCTGAAAAACGTAACGGCCGTCTATATAGAATTCCGAAGCGGCCGGGTCAAGCGCAATCGCCATATCCTCGCCCGGTATATAGCCCGCCTTTTCCACCGCTTCAACGATCAGCTTCAAAGCCTCCTCGTTGGCCGCAAGATCAGGCGCAAAACCTCCCTCGTCTCCGACGGTGGTGCTCATGCCTTTGTCCTTCAGCACCTTCTTCAGCGTCTGGTAGACCTCGGCGCACATTCTGAGCGCCGTCGCAAAGCTGCCCGCCTTCACAGGCATTATCATAAATTCCTGAATGTCCACCGTATTATCGGCGTGCTTTCCGCCGTTCAATATGTTCATCATGGGAACGGGAAGCTCATACGCATTCGAACCGCCGATATATCTGAATAAAGGCATTCTCAAATCGTTCGCGGCGGCTTTGGCTGCCGCCAAAGATATGCCCAATATGGCGTTTGCCCCGAATCTTGATTTGTTCGCCGTTCCGTCAAGCGATATGAGCAACGAGTCGATCCGCCTCTGATCGCGCACATCGGCTCCCAGCAATTCGGGCGCAATGATTTTTTCGATATTGTCAACAACCGTCTTTACGCCTTTTCCGTGAAACCGCTTCGCGTCTTTGTCCCTTATCTCAACGGCCTCCATCGTGCCCGTTGAAGCGCCGGAAGGCACCGACGCCCTTCCCACCACTCCGGTATCAAGCCCAATATCCACCTCAACCGTGGGGTTTCCTCTCGAATCGAGTATTTCGCGTGCCTTTATCCAGCTGATCTTCGCCATCAATCAATCACCTCTTATGGTTTATGCTTATATTGGCTCGCCCGTTTATTTTTATGCATGCCAATCCAATCAAACCCCGTTATTCGATCCCGATGACGGCCGCAAACGTTTCCTTCGCCACGGTACCGTTCACGATCAGCCGCATCGCCGGCTCCTTTAACAGCAGCTACCGCCGCAGCCGCAGCTTCCCGCAGGCCTGTCCTCCTCCGCCTCAAGCCCGAGCGCCTTGTATGCTGCCCGGCGGATCGCTTTTGCCGGAATATCGTCATACTCGTTTCCGTCAAATACGACCGCACGGCAATTGGTTTCCTTTTTCAGCAATTCCGTACAGCTTTCACAGCGTGTTTCAAGCACCCGGATATCGATCAGGTCTTCAATCGGCACATCGTTGAAAAGGACCGTATTCGACTCCGATACCCGGCTTGCATCCAGCTTCGTCTCCGTAAAGATGATTTCGATGCCCTTCGGCTCCAAAGCTCTTTTCAGTCTTTTTATCTCGCTGGCGAGATTCTCTCCCGTATCATAGCAGCGGTCGCAGGTCTCGCCTTTTTCGTCAATATGTCTCCATTCAATGCGCAGCGTTTTCATCCTTTGTCTCCTTTTTGCCGGCCATTTTATGCGTTTTACCGTTCTTCGTCAATGTACGTCTTGATTGCGTTCTTGTTCGGTATTCTGCCAAACGCCTTCACTTTTTCGTTGATCACAAGAGCGGGCGTCGACATCACGCCGTACTCCATGATTTTCTGAATGTCCTCCACCTTTTCGATGGAAGCGTCCACATTGTTTTCGCTGACAACTTCTTTCACGACCTGTTCAAGCCTTTTGCAGTTTGCACAGCCCGTTCCCAAAATTTTGATCACCATTAGTCCGTTCTCCTTATTCTGTTTATTATACCACAAACAAACCGCCGGCCACATTAAACGCATAGCCGATAATCAATATGCCCGCCACAACGATCGCCCCAAAAATCAAAAGCAGCTTCATTTTTACCACTTTTTTGAGCAATATCATGGATGGCAAAGACAAGGCGGTTACAGCCATCATAAACGAGAGCACGGTGCCGATACCCACTCCTTTATTGACCAGCGCTTCCGCGATGGGCAAGGTTCCGAATATATCCGCATACATCGGCACCCCCACAAAAGTCGCAATCGGAACCGAAAACACATTCTGCTGTCCCAGTACGGCGGTAATAATATCCTTCGGCACCCAGTTATGTATGGCCGCGCCGATGCCGACGCCGATGAGAATGTATAGCCAAACCTTTTTGATGATGCCCAAAACCTGATCCCTTGCAAAAGCAAGCCTGTCCCTCCGCGTCATTTCGGGTTCCTCCGTTCCCGATACATTCCGGCCGAACACAAACGGTTCAACATACTTCTCCAGCTTCAATGCGCTGATGATTGTTCCTCCTATCACCGCCAATATGATGCCGACGACGACGTAGGCGATGGCAATTTTCCAGTTGAAAATGCTCGCAAGCAGCAGCACGGACGCAAGATCGACAAGCGGCGACGATATGAGAAACGAAAAAGTGACGCCGATGGGCAGCCCCGCGCTTGTAAAGCCGATGAACAGCGGGATCGACGAGCATGAGCAAAACGGGGTGACTGTACCCAGCAATGCGCCGACGATATTCGCCCCGATTCCGCTGAACCGGCCGAGTATCTTTCTCGTGCGCTCGGGCGGAAAATGGCTCTGTATATACGATATGACAAAAATGAGCACGGACAGCAGTATGAATATCTTTATCGTATCATAGAGAAAAAAGTGAATGCTGCCGCCGAGGCGCTCGCTGACATTTAACCCGAATACATTCTGAACCAAAAGCTTTATCAGATCGTTTAACCAATCCATTTTTAACAGCTGATTGTTGAGCCACCCAAATACCGTCATGAAACACAATACCCTTTCAAGATTTCTTTTATTTTTCCCTTACGCCGGCTTCCCATTCGTTAATATTAGCATATTCTAATATAATTATTAATTGTAATGGCTGCTCAATGACTTGTCAATACTGAAAAGAATCGGTCCAAAACATTTGGCGGGCGCCGGAGTCACGCCCGCCAAATTATTCTTCGATATTCTTACGTCTGATGATGGCCGGCGGTCTCCATCCCGTCCGGTCATTTGCATACCGAATCGCTCCCTGCGGACAGATATTTCCGCAGCCATGACACCCTTGTATGCATCCCTTCGGGTTTATCACAACCGGCTTGTCGCCTTCGAGCGCATAGACCCCCCGCCTGCATTTTTTTACGCAGGCGCCGCAATGCGTGCAGATATCATAGCGAATAATCGGATACCATGATGCCGACATATGTTTCCTCCATAAAACATTGATTTCAAAATTCTTATCTTTTGTGTTTTACGGAGCTTTTCAATTCCGAAAACGCGCCGGTTGCAAAACAGATTTGCCATCGGCCCGTTTCCGCGGAGTCGATCAATTATCCATTTCTCTTATCTTCGGGCATCACATTGTCATTTATACTTCCGGCAACGGCTTGATATTCATCAAAATTCCGTTCCTTTTTCACTTCAGGAAACCAGTGCCGCGTATTGTTCGATATCCTTACCAGAGTCAGCATCACCGGCACCTCAACAAGCACACCCACAATGGTGGCCAAGGCCGCGGGAGAGTTGAGCCCGAATACGGAAATTGCAACCGCCACAGCCAGCTCAAAGAAATTGCTCGCTCCGATCATCGCGGCCGGAGACGCGATTTGATGCGGCAGCTTCCATCTTTTCGCCCAGAGATAAGCGATGGTGAATATCAGAAATGTCTGAATGATCAGCGGAACCGCAATCAGTACGATATCCACCGGCTGCTCCACTATCGTCCTGCCCTGGAAGGAAAATATGATGATGAGCGTCAGCAGCAAACCGATGATCGTAATTTGATTGAACTTCGGAATGAACTTCTGTTCAAAGTATTCCCTGCCTTTTTTTCTGGTCAGTATGCTGCGCGTAAGCCATCCGGCAGAAAGCGGAATCACCACAAAGAGAACAACGGAAAGAAACAATGTGGCCCATGGCACACCCACGCCTTCAACGCTGATCCCCCCGATCATGAAAAGCACACCGACAATCGGTGCAAATGCAGGAAGGATGATGAGATCATTGGTGGCCACCTGAACAAGCGTATGCGCCGGGTTTCCTTTCGTCAGATGGCTCCAGACGAACACCATCGCCGTACACGGCGCGGCGCCAAGCAGTACCGCTCCCGCCAAATAAGCCTTTGCCGTCTCATGGGGAATAATCGCCGCATAGATGACGTAGAAAAACAAATATGACAGGCCGAACATGGTAAACGGCTTGATCAGCCAGTTTGTCACCCACGTCACCACCAGTCCCCTTGGGTTCCTGCCGACATTTTTGATGCTCGCAAAATCCACCTTCAGCATCATGGGATAAATCATGAGCCAGATGAGGATGGCCACAGGAACGGATACATTGTAGTATTCAAACTGTCCCAAAAAACGCGGAACATCCGGCAGCCAAAGGCCGACGGCCACGCCGACAGCCATACATAATACGACCCACAGCGTGAGATACTTCTCGAAAAACCCGATGCCTTGTGTTTTTTGACCGCTCATAATTCAAACCTTCCTTTTTTAATATCATGTTATTTACACGTGCTTTTATTTTTCTTTTTTTCCCTCAATGGCATACAGATGCAATCCGCCTTGTCGTTCGTCACTCTTGAAAGAAATTCGATCAATTCATCTGTTCTGTCTTTATTCAACGAGTAGTTCATCCAAGCGCCGCTGCGGATGCCGGTCACTATCCCGCATTGGGTCAGAATCTTCATGTGGTACGACAGTGTCGGCTGTGTAATGTCAAAGGCCTCCAGTATATCGCAAGCGCAAAGCTCACCGCAGGAAAGCATATCAATGATCTTCAGTCTCGTTTCATCCGATATGGCTTTCAGCATGGGAACAAAATCGTTATAGCAGACAGACACTCTATCACCCCCGCTTTTATATATTTATAAATATCTATTACATAGAAGATTATCTATATGCCATTATATGCATCACGCTGCAAAAATGTCAACGTATTTTGATTTGATACAAACGAAATCGTCATTTTTCATGACAGAAAGTGACGTGAAGTGCAGCCTTAAAAACTCGGTCGGAAGCGGCGTTATGCGCTGATTTGACGGACAGATTCTTTCGTCCGAACACCGCGCCGATGGAATCTGCGTTTTTTACGTTTCATGCTTTTCGCATCGGCTGCCTTTTGATCTTAATGCCGCTTGATCGATTATTTCGTAGCCGCCGCGTTTTTTTTCGAGTATCCCTTCGCGGCACAGCTTATCCAGCGTCCGAAGCAAGTGGCGGTAACTCGTTCCGAGCACCTCCGCAATTTCCGTGAGCGTCGCCTTGAAGAAGCCGCCGTTCTGCGTCATGTAAATATACGCGCAAAGCCGCGTCTCAAGCCTGTTCAGTATGGATACGGTATTGTTTTCATTGGCATAATATAGCTTCTGTGCGAGCGTCCTGCATACGACGTTCATAAAGCGTATGCTTTGCCGCATCTGTTCCTGATACCGGCTGCGAGGAATGGCAATACAGCTCACGTCGCTGATGGCCTGAATACTGGAGGCCGCCGTATCGGTATCTGTGGCAAATTCGACCTCGCCGATCAGATTGTCCGTCGTGGAATAACTGTACATCAATGTTCTTCCGTCCGGCGCGGTGATATACACCTTCATTTTTCCTTCAAGAATTAAAAAAACATATGGACTCTCATAGCCCTGTTCCAGAATATATTCGTCCTTTTGAAAATGCAGCACAGCCATATCGCCGCAGTTTAAAGCGTCAAGCCCAAATTGGGCCAGCATCGGCATATGTTCTTTTGTGATTTTTTCCTTAACCATTGTTTTTCCTCATAGGATGTGACATGTGTCATATGATTCGTCGTACCGCCGTGGTATCATCGGCACGTATCGGAGGATTGTTTTCGCATGTTTTATCTGGTTTCTGTTTTGCTCGGATTGATGAGCACCGTCATGACCACAATGAACGGGTCGCTTGCCTCTCGTTTTGGCGTCTATTCCGCAACGGTCATCATCCATGTGCTGGGCTTTCTGACCGTGTCCGCCGTTTTTTTCATCAAACGCGAACGCTTCGGAAAGCGGCTCCCTTTTTGGAATTATCTCGGCGGCGCCATCGGTTTTTTGACGGTCATCATCAGCAATATGGCGTTCGGGCGAATCAGCGTTTCCGCCATTTTGGCGCTCGGTCTTTTCGGCCAGAGCCTCGCGTCTCTTCTTTTTGACCAATACGGCCTGTTCCATATGCCGAGAAACCCCTTTTGTGCAAAAAAACTATACGGAATCGCGCTTGTCTTATCCGGCATCGTTTTTATGCTTTGGAATACGCAAATCAGCGCGATCGTCCCCGTCGTTTGCTCATTCTTGTCGGGCGGCATCGTCGTCTTGTCAAGAACGATGAACGCCCATCTTGCCCGCTGTACAAGCAGCCTGCAAAGCACGTTTTTCAATTTCCTGTCCGGCTTTATCGTGGCGTTCGCCGCGTTTCTTTTGTTGGGCGCAGACGAACCGCTGCGCACGCATCCGGCGGTGTTTCCGCAGGTCTGGATGTATTTGGGCGGTGTGATGGCCGTTTTATATGTCATCATGCTCAACATTGCCGTCAGCAGGGTTCCGTCGTTTTATCTGACGCTGCTCATGTTCTGCGGACAGGTATTTTCGGGAATCGCGGCGGACATACTGCTGACCGGCGCTTTCTCGTTGGGCAATCTGATCGGCGGCGCGCTCGTCACGGCCGGATTGGCGCAAAACCTGCTGGTTCAGAAACGCGGCTTGAAGCCATGTGAAGGCGAGGTCTGAAAACCGGCATATTCAGTCCGTACGCGTTTGCATCGTTTGACCATGCTTTTTTTGGTATGCGTCATACCGCGCCGTAAAATACGCGATCTTGCAGTTCACTTTGTGAAGATGCCTGCACATCATCTCAAGCTGTTCTTCAACGCTCTTTTTATGTCTGAAGAGCATTTCGCAGCGTATTTTAAGCGTTTCGTCTCCTTTTAAGCTCAGCGCCACAAACTCTTTGATCGTCTTGATCGGCATCCCCGTGCTTTTCAGACAGCAAATCAACTCGAGCGCTTCAAGGTCCTCGTCCGAGAAACGCCTTCTGCCGCCCATGCTGCGGCCGACGTTTGGCAGCAGGCCTTCCTTCTCATAATAGCGGAGCGTCGGCGATGAAAGGCCTGTCATTTCCGCAACCTGTTTAATCGAATAGCCGCCCATAATACCCCTTTTATTTTCCCTATTGACTTAAAGTTAACTTTAAATTCTATAATTTCAGTATAGACGACGCGCCCCTGTTTGGCAAATCGAATCACCATCAATCAAGGAGGAAAATCATGAGAACCATCAAGCTCGGAGTCAGCGGCTTAGACGTGCCCGTTATTGCGGTGGGCTGTATGCGCTTGACCTCGCTCAGCGCAAAGGCCGCCGAAGCATTCATACAAAGCGCACTCGACAACGGCGCCAATTTCTTTGACCATGCGGATATTTACGGCGACGGCCGCTGCGAGGAAATATTCGCCGAAGCCGTCCACATGAACGCCGGCGTGCGCGAAAAGCTGCTTCTGCAAAGCAAGTGCGGGATTTCCCGCAAGGGCATGTTCGATTTTTCCAAAACGCATATCTTGCAGGCGGTTGACGGCAGCCTTAAACGGCTGAAAACCGATTACCTTGATGTTCTGCTTCTTCACCGCCCCGACGCGCTTGTGGAGCCGGAGGAAGTGGCGGACGCATTTGACGCGCTGCACTCAAGCGGCAAGGTCCGGCATTTCGGCGTCTCCAACCAGAAGCCGATGCAGATCGAGCTGCTCAAAAAATACGTGAAGCAGCCTATCGTTGCGAACCAGCTGCAGCTCAGCATTACCAACGCCACGATGATTTCAAACGGCATCAACGTCAACATGGAAAACGACGCCGCGGTTGATCGAGACGGCAGCGTGCTCGATTACTGCCGTCTCAATGAGATTACGATACAGCCTTGGTCCCCGTTCCAATATGGATTCTTCGGAGGCGTGTTTCTGGAAAACGAGGCGTTTCCGGAGCTCAACAGGAAAATCGACGAGATTGCCGCACGCTACAACGTGTCCAATACGACGATCGCCATGGCGTGGCTGCTGCGCCATCCCGCGCGCTTCCAGCCCATTACCGGCACAATGAACAGCCGGCGTCTTTCCGACTGCTGCAAAGCCGCAGACATCACACTCACCAGGCTTGAATGGTATGAAATCTACCGCGCGGCGGGCAATCGACTGCCGTAATCATTGATACGCGGATGTGATATGAAAGACGTTTAAGCCGTCATGCTCGCATGCGCTTCTTTCAGCACATCCGCGATCGCGATATGCTGCGGACAGTGCGCCTCGCACCGTCTGCATTCCACGCAGGCAGACGCGTCTTTTCCGTTTGACGCCAGCAGCGAATAAAAGACGCGCCCAAATTCGGGCCAGTCCGAAAGCGCCGAATCGTTGTAAACCTTGAATATCTCCGGTATATTGATGCCCGCCGGGCATGGCATGCAGTAACCGCAGCCGCTGCAGCCCACTTTCACGAGCCGCATATATATCGACTTGATTTGGGCAATCAGCTCAAAATCGGCTTTGCTCATTCCGTTTGGCTTCGCGTCTTCAAATATGCGGATATTATCCTGAAGCTGCGCCATGCTGCTGACGCCGCTCAATATCACTTTCGCTTCGGGAAAATGGCAGACAAATCGCAGCGCCCATTCCACCAGCGACCTTTTCTCGGGCCGGGCATTCAGCAGCGTTTGCACATCTTCCGGTATTCTATTCGCGAGAAGCCCGCCCTTGAGCGGCTCCATGATCGCGGCGTCCACGCCTTTTTGAGCCGCATATCGAAGGCCTTTCACTCCCGCCTGATGGTTGTCGTCCAAAATATTGAGCTGTATCAGGCACATATCCCAGTTGTAAGCGTCGATGATCTCCTCAAAAAGCCCGTATTCGCTGTGAAAAGAAAAGCCGATCTGCCTGATCTTGTTTTCGCTTTTCAGCCTCTCCATGAACTCGATGCCGCGGAATTTCTTGACCTTTTCCCAATTGCTTCGGTCAAGGCAATGAAATATATATACGTCGATCACATCGGTATCGAGCCTCAACATGGATTCTTCAAACAGCTTTTTAAGATCGTCCTCGCTTTCCACGCTGCCGATCGGCAGTTTTGTCGCTATGCAGACTTTTTCTCTGTACCCGTCTTTGAGCGCCTTTCCGAGAATCCTTTCACTGCCGTCGTATGCGTATGCCGTATCGAAATAATTCACGCCGTGGTCGGCGGCGTAGCGGATCATCCTTATCGCTTCGTCTTCATCCGTCGTTTCCGTACCGTCGCTCAACTTTTTCTTCGGATAGCGCATACATCCCATGCCGAACCGTGATATTTCTCTATCCAAACTGCCGAACCGATTGTACTGCATCATAAAATACACCTCGCTCTCATATTTCCGTTTCATTTTGTCTGATTTTTCAGTGAACATCAAGTGCCAATTGCCGCTCATTTTTGAGGGCCATTTTACCGGGATTATAATATGAGCATTGAAATTACGGGTATGGTGGCGACGGACAGCAGTGTGCTCACCACCACCAACCGGGACATTTGAATCGGATCGGTCTCATGCCTTTGTGCCAGCACCACCGTCATCGCGCCTGTCGGCATCGCGGTAATGATGACGGGCACGCTTAAAAGCAAGCCGCTGAACCCGATCGCACGCAGTACCATAAAAGCCGCCGCCGGCAGCAGCAATAGCCTGATCATCGAAAATATATAGGGTTTTGCTCCTGCCACAACCTCCTTGAGCTTCGCGCCCGCCAATATCATGCCGATCACAAGCATTGAAAGCGGCGTTTGCGTCACGCCCAGCATGCTCAGAAAATTCGTCAGCTCCTCCGGCAGCTTAAGGCCGCTCATCAGCACGGCAAGCCCGGCCGCCGTGGCATAAAACGGAATGTTGATCAGTATGCTTTTATCAAACGGATTTTTGCGTTCTCCCGACGCTCTCATCAGCGCGGGCGTGATGCCGTAGGAAAGCAGATGAAGCGGTATCGCATAAAGCGTCGCATAAAGAAACCCCTTCGGCCCCAGCAGCAGCTGACAGATCGGCCAGCCCATAAATCCATAGTTGTTGAAAAAAAGGGCGCTGCGATAAACGGCTTTTTCTGCAGGATCTTTCATACCCGCAATGCGCGTCAATGCGAAGCTTATCAAAAGCGTCACCGCAGTGATGGATACCGATATGATCACCAGCAAAAGCAGGTCGTTCCGGATCTCATTATAATCGGCCGTGGTGATCGACGACAATATGCTTGCAGGCACCGAAATATTGAGCACCAGTTTGGATATGGCGGAAGGATCCTTTTGTCTCGTGAGTTTGCCGTACACAAAACCGAGCAGGACCAATCCAAATATGACGCTGACCTTTTCGAAAACCAACCAAATGTTCATTAGCGCTTATCATATCATCGGCGACGCTTTTTTTCAACCGGATCCGCTTTTTTGCCATATGAAACAGGCATTGTTTATGGATCTCAAGAGACTTTCTCCGTTTTTCCTACAGTAAGCTCTTAAGTGATTGTGCTGCCACTATCCTTTTCGGTGTGGTATAATAATGAAAACAGCGTTTCTGAAGGCTGTATGACGTATCGTTAATGACGATTCGATGCGGACGATTCCTTCTGCATGGAATAACGTCTGACGGCATAGGCTTTTCTATCTTTATATAGAATTATTCGGAGGTAATATCAAATGAGCAGTCATTCGATTTTAGAAAAAACAGGCGCCGCGCTGCAACTGATCGGCGATCGGGGCGCGCTTATCGTGACGGGAACGGACAAACCCAACCCGATGACGATCGGCTGGGCGATGGCATCCGTCATGTGGACACGCGACATATTCATCGCACCTGTTCGCCGCAGCCGACACAGCCACTCGCTCTTGGAAGCACATAAGGAATTCACCGTTTTTGTGCCGTATGAAGACATGAAAAAAACGCTTGGCATCTGCGGCAGCCAATCGGGCCGAGATACCGATAAAATCTCGTTGTGCGGACTGAAGCTTGCGCCTTCGCAAAAAGTGGCGGTGCCGCATATTCATGCGCATGGCCTCGTCATTGAATGCCGTGTCATCTATGAGGACGATGTCAAAGCGGAATTGCTTCCGGCCGATGTGCGTGAGAGCTATTATTCTGGCGCCGATGAAAACAATATGCACACGCTTTATTACGGCGAGATACTTGCACAGTATGAGCTATAGCATAAGCGGAGGATAATGCCATGCCGGAAATCACCATAAAAACCGCATCGGTATCCGATTCGATATTGATTGAAACGCTCGCCCGTGAGATCTGGATGCAGCATTATCCGAGCATCATCACGATTGAACAGATCGATTTTATGCTGTCGCAATTTCAGTCGGCCGCAGCCATACAAAAGGATATGGAAGGCGGCATGGTATATGATATCGCTTTTTCAGACGGCGACCCCTGCGGCTACAGCGCCGTTTTTCCCGATCAGACCGGCCTTTTCTTGAGCAAA
This sequence comes from Clostridiales bacterium, assembly GCA_029265435.1. Classification (GTDB taxonomy): domain Bacteria; phylum Bacillota; class Clostridia; order Christensenellales; family SZUA-584; genus SZUA-584. The sequence continues at coordinate 1,075 of JAJUJH010000027.1, read as the reverse complement.
CTCTATGTGAAGCAAAGCTGCCGAAGACAGGGCGTCGCCAAATCGCTGCTTTATCATATCGAACAGCGCGCCAAAGAAAGCGGCATATCGCGCATTTGGCTCAAATGCAACAAAAACAATACCGGCTCGCTGAAGGCCTATGAGCGCCTGGGCTTTTCGGTTGCTTATTCGTGCGTGACGGATATCGGCAGCGGTTTTGTCATGGACGATTATGCGCTTGAAAAATTCTTATAGACGCGATTTCTTCCGTTACAGTTTTTTGAAGACTCCGTTTCCAATTCATCGTTAAACGGGTTTTTCTCGTTTTTTACGAATGACTGCTTTTTATCTTAATAAAAGCAAGAGCGCGTACCCAGTTTCGGCCGGCGCCCTCGCAGAAGCTTTATAAACAGAAAAATCCTATTATGGATTTTATTCAAACTGTCCGCCCGGTTCAGAAATATCCCTGAGAGCTTCTTCCGCGTCATCCTGAAGATCAGGCTCAAGCGAAATGTCCCCAAGCGATACCATACCCACCAAATGTCCGTTATTGACGATTGGGAGCCTCCTGATCTGGTTCTGGCTCATCATCTTTGCCGCTTCATGCACGTTCATATCCGGCTCGCCCACCAGCACATCCTGCGACATCACGTCTCTCACCGTCTGGCTCTTTATATCCTGCCCTTCAGCCACGCTTCGAAGCGCAATATCTCTGTCTGTGACGATTCCCACAACTTCATCCTGACGACAGACGGGTAACGACCCCACATCATAGCGTTTCATCAATTGTGCAGCCTTTTGTATTGAATCGTCAAGACCGATGCAGGCAATATCCGTCGACATAATATCTTTCACTTTCATTTTCTCACACCTCCGCTGATATTTTGCCCGTCCGGGAGATCTTTTATTTATTCGTTATTTTTCCGCCTCGAATTTTAAATGAGAATTATAATTATTTTTCATGGCTATTAGGTTAAGTCAGCAAACCGTAATGGCGGTGACTGAGTCACCGCAAATAGCAGTCTGTCGAATATCCAACCCTCCATTTTTCTTCTGTTGAACCGATAGCAATACTCATCGAGATAACTCTGTAAGT
>JAJUJH010000148.1 GCA_029265435.1 Clostridiales bacterium | reverse complement strand
TTACGGATGCCGAAGACGGAATCGTTATCGGAACGGTCAAGGAACACAAATCTGACATCGAGATGATGGTCTGCACAAAAACGCTCGACAGCGGCATCTCCATATTCGTCACACAGGCGATAGAGCCCGTCAACCAGAGCGTTCAGCAGGCCAATATCTTGCTGCTGGCGTGCGCTTTGTTAACGCTGCTTATCGCGCTTGGCGTCGTGTTTAAAATGTCGAAGAGGTTCACAAAGCCGATAAGGGATATACAGAATACGGTCGGAGAGATTGCGGCGCTGAACTTCGGCAGCAAGTGCGACGTCAAAACGGGAGACGAACTGCAAAGCCTCGCAGACGATGTGAACCGTTTGGGCGTTGAGCTTGAAAACGCGCTGAGTACGCTGAAAAAGCAAAACGAACAACTCGAAAAGGATATTATCGCGCAAAGGCAGTTTATTTCCAATGCGTCGCATGAGCTGCGTACGCCCCTGGCACTGATAAAGGGGTACGCCGATGAAATGAATACAGGCTATGCCAACTCCGAGAAACAGAAGGATTTTTATATCGAGATCATTGCCGAAGAAGCCTCAAAGATGAGCCGACTGCTCAAGGAGATGCTCGATCTGACGCGCATGGAAAGCGGACGCACTGAAATCATTCCCGAAACGCTGTCCGTTCAGGAGCGGATACTGAGCTTCCTCGACAAATATGACGGTTTTATCGCTCAGAACAGGCTCAATATCAGCGTCGAGTCTTCGGAAAGTCATATCGGCGTTTTTGACGCGATGCGCTTTGAACAGGTTCTCGCCAACTATATTTCCAATGCGGCCCGTTATGGGGACTGCCGAAAGCAGGTGCGCATCCGGACGACGGCGGACGAGGAGACGATACGTATATCCGTATTCAACACAGGGGAGCATATACCTGAGGAGATGATGGAGAACATTTGGAACAGCTTTTACAAAGCGGACGATGCGCGCACACGCGTGAAAGACAGTTACGGTTTAGGTCTCAGCGTGGTCAAGGCGATTCAAACGGTGATGGGGCAGCGTTTCGGCGCTGAAAATGTTCCCGATGGCGTTGAATTCTGGTTTGAGGTGAAACGGTTCAGGGCATAATAGGCGTTATATAAAAGAGCAATTGCCCTCCAATTATTGCTCTTTTCATATAAAACGGAGCGGGTTTTATAAACCTGCTCTTTTTTTACCCTTAAAGCACACACCTTGAGTCATCATGTCAAAAGCCTTTTAAAAACGGGCCTGCGGCGAGCCGGCGGGGGTTGTCCGCAAAGTCACACAATGCGGGAGATAGAATAATATATGATATAGTGGCGAATCTATCACACTAATTATTTATAGGAGGCGTTAATTCATATGGCTGAAGTGAGAATCCCGTTTTGCGCAACAGCAGAAATTTCACCGCCATTTATTCTAGATGAAACGTTTGCGGATCCGAACGGTGTGAAGAGCGTGCTGTTTGACAAGAGCAAGCTCCAGGTCGCGGGCAAGGAAGAAACGGTGGATGTGCCCAATATCGGTCCGGTAAAAATGTGCGTTTTTTACGTAGTCGGAACGATCCCATACATTTGTAATGCTTTCCCGATTGTTCAGGGCGACCCCGCCTATGATGTGCAGGAGCAGGTATCGACTTATACCAGCGCGGCTTCCGCCGCCAATCTGGCCGCCACCACCACGACGACGCCGCTTGGATGGATATCCGCGGCGGGAAGCATTGATGTCAAAGCGCCGGTGGGCGGAAACACGTCGCTGACGAATGTTCCTTCTGTCGTGAGCGTGACGGTGGAAAACTTGGCTGTTGCCAACAACGTGGCGCCCGCGCTGTCTCCCGCTTGCGGCGGCTCGGCGCCGAACTGCAACGAGGAAAGAAAACGCGTCGTCAAATGGAGAGGGACGTTCGTGATTACAACCGGCTGATAACAGGCGGGTCACAAAGGCCATACCGTAGCGGGGTACGGCCTTTGTTCGTTTATGCTTCTTTTGGGAGAGCAATCCGTTTTTTGGCGCGGCGGTCGGCGGCCAGCATACCGGCGGCGATGAAGAGGGAAACGAATTCCGAAAACGGGCCGGAAAGCCAAACGCCCGACAGCTTCAGGAACTGGGGCAGCAGCAGAACGCCGACGATCACCAAAAGCTGGCGCATCAGGCTGATGAAAAAGCTCTTGTTTCCCTGTGCGGTCGATTGAAAATAGGCTGTCGAGAGCACGCTGAAAGACAAGACGGGCAGCGATATCATTTGCAGGCGAAGGCCGTGCGCGCAGACGGACATTGTTGAGGACTGCGGGTCAAGGAAAAACGAAGCGAAGATTTCCGGAAACAGCTCCATCAGCGCAAAAAGCGAAAACGTGAATATGCACCCGAGCCCGATGCCGGTCCACAGCGTTTTCCATACGCGATGCGGCTGATGCATGCCGTGATTGTATCCCATGATGGGACCGATGCCCTGAAGCAGACCGAGCACAGGCATCAGTACAAGCGTAAACAAACTGTTGATTGCGCCGAAAGACGTGATGGCAGGGTCTCCGCCGTAAAACGAAAGCGCCGCATTGGTAAACGAGGCGGATATGCCCGTTCCGAGGTTGATCACAAAGTTCGAAGCGCCTGTCACCGCGATGAGACGCAGATAGCGGCCATGCAGCCGCATATTGGCCGTAGTGAGCGTCAAAAGGCTTTTCTTTGCGATAAAATAGTAATTGAACAGGATGCAAAAGCCCACAAGCTGTCCGATAACGGTCGCGATGGCGGCGCCCTGCACGCCCATATTGAGCGGCCCGATAAAAACATAATCAAGAATAATATTTGTGACGGCGGACAGCACCTGGCTGGTCATCGATAAAAAAGGCTTGCCTTCGCTCCTCACAATGGCGGCCATCGTGAAGGAGGACAGCTGAAACACAAGGCCGATGATGATGATGCGCATGTATGAAGCCGCATAAGATATGTTTGCGTCTGTGGCGCCGGATAAGCCGAGCAGCGGAGTCAGAAAAATCTCTCCGAATACGCTCATCGCAAGGCTGCTGGCCAGTATCAAGAAGGCCACATTGCCGAATATCTTGTTGGCTTCATCGACGCGGCGCTCGCCGAAGCGAATGGAAATCAGCGTGGCGCCGCCGATCGCAAATAGCGTGCCCACCGCAAAGCTGATTATCATCAGCGGGAAGGATACGGTAAGCCCGCCGAGCGCGTTTTCTCCGACGAATTTGCCCACAAATATCCGGTCAACGATATTATAAATGGCATTGACGATCATTGAAAAAATCGTCGGAAGCGAGAACTTGACAACAAGTCTGAATATGGGAGCTGTGCCCAGTTGCTTTGTATGATCCACTATGTCGCCTCATTTCAAGAATCAGTGATTGCTAGTATAGATGGATAAAATTATATTGTCAACAACAAGGAGTAAGAAACGATGTGCGAAAATGTGGCTGTTCGGGCCGGATAAACGCAGACGTCGGTGGGACAATATAGATAATGCGACAAAAAACGAAAGGAGCACGATGATGGCAAAGGCAGGAATGTGCCGCCCGGACCCGGGAGATCCGCACGGTACGGAAAGCAACCATAAGCCGCATTTCAATAAAAACGAGCGGCCGCCGGTTCCTGAAATTCAGGGCAAGGCCAAAACGGGCGGAAAGAAAAACGCCAAAAACGGATAGGGCGTGCCGGCGCACGTTTTCTCCCAATTCTCATAAACTATATTATCTTTGAGGGGGGGATATCAGTGAGCCGTACATATTTCAGAAATCTGAAGGCGGATCTTGACGGCGCCGTAAAAAACCGGTGGGAACGCTTTGAACGTCCGGACGAAATCCGCGGGTTTACACCCAGGCATTCATCCGGTGCGGCGGACATATGGACGGAGAACGACGGAACCGACGCTGCCAAAGCCGATGAGGAAACTGCAGCGCATGAACGGGGCGCTCTGGGGTTTGTATACGCCGATGGCCCGCAGAAGCTTTCAGTAACGGTGCCGGGCGACGCCGCCGCCATTCAATTCAACAGCCATACGGTGTTGAGCGGGCTTCGCCTGTGCGGAGAAGACGTGATCGCGGATAAACCGGGAATATATGAGATCGGCTATTATATCAGCCTGAAAGCGTCTTGCGCCGTTCGCGTGGTGATCATGCTGCAGGCAAACGGCAGGCCGATTGAGGGCAGTGCCGTAGAAAGGACGCTCGATGAACGGGAAAGCGCAGTGGGCACGTCGGTGCTTGCGGCACTTAAAGAAAACGACGCGGTCAGACTGGTGATGACGGCGGGAACGGCGGTGAATGCGGAACTCACGGGCGGCGTATCGGCATCCATGAGCATAAAGAAGCTGGACTGATCCGTCGGTTTCACATCCGGTTTTAACTGGCAGATTATTGTTTTGTGTCTTCCCTGGGAGGCCAGATTCTGACCAGTATTTTGATAACCACAAAGAAAACCGCGAGCACACTAAACACGACGCCGACGCCGATTCCCATGTATTTCAGCCCTTGCAGAAGCATTTCTCCGACCATATTATCCTCCCGATCAAACAAGCAAAGAAATCAAAACGGCGCCGGCAATGATGGAACCGATCTGTCCCGATACGTTTGCGCCGATGGCGGGCATCAGCAGAAAGTTGGACGGATTCTCTTTTTGAGCCATTTTATGCACGATCCTCGCCGACATCGGGAACGCGGATATGCCGGCGGCGCCGATCATCGGATTGATTTTCTTTTTCAAAAACAGATTGATGAATTTCGCAAAGAGCACGCCGCCCGCCGTGTCGAACACAAAAGCGAGAAAGCCGATAACGAGTATCATCAGCGTATCCCACCTCAGGAATGTGGAAGCCGTCATTGTGGAACCGATTGTGATGCCGAGCAGCAGCGTGACGAGATTCGCAAGCTCGTTCTGTGCCGATTCGGAGAGCCTTTTCAGCACGCCGCATTCTCTTATCAGATTGCCGAACATCAAAGCCCCCACAAGCGGTACGCCGTCCGGCGCGATAAAGCCGACGACGATCGTGATAATGATGGGGAACGCGACGAGGACCGGCTTCGGAATGGGCTTGCCGAAATCGGATTCCATCACGATCCGGCGTTCCTTTTTTGTGGTCAGCGCACGGATAACGGGAGGCTGGATGATGGGCACAAGCGCCATATAGGAATATGCCGCAACGGAGAGCGCACCCAGATAGTCTTTGGCGAAAAGGTTTCCCACAAATATGGTGGTAGGGCCGTCCGCCGCACCGATGATGCCGATTGCGGCGGCTTCCCTCAAACTGAATATGCCGGGGAAAACTGCGTTTGCGCATATTGCGAGCATCATTGCGGCAAAAATGCCGAACTGGGCCGCCGCGCCGAAAAACAGCATCACAGGCTGTTTGAGCAGCGGAGAGAAGTCGATCATCGCCCCGATCGCAATGAATATGAGCAGAGGGAAAAGCTCCGTCACGATTCCGGCATTGAAGAGAACCTTCAGAAAGCCCGTTTCTCCCAATGAATTGGCAAGAACGGCTGCCAGCGGAAGGTTTGTCAACAGGCATCCGAAGCCGATGGGCAGCAGAAGCATCGGCTCATATTCTTTTTTGATGGCCAGTATGATGAGCGCCAGCCCGATCACAATCATCACGGCCTGCTGCCAGCTGAAGTTTGCAAAGCCTTTTAATAACGCTTCCATGACAACCTCTTTTTTCATTTTAGAGAACCCAGTCAATTATAGATTCGATTCCTCGCAGGTGTCAATGTGAAATCGCGATTCTCCGATCTGCTTGAAGATAAAGGGATTTTTCATTTCATTGATGTTGACAAAACCGACCCATTGATATATAGTTAGTTACAAGAGTAACGAACTAAGGAGGTGACGACATGCAGCTTGATACGCAAAGCGATGTGCCGATATTCATACAGGTCGCCGAGCAGATCGAAAACGCGATTTTAACCGGAGCGCTTGAGGAGGATATGCAGGCGCCGTCCACTACGGAGATTTCCGTGGCGTACAAAATCAATCCC
>JAJUJH010000111.1 GCA_029265435.1 Clostridiales bacterium | reverse complement strand
CAGTCGTTGTTATCAGCGCCGAGATGCAGATGACATCGGCATTTTGTGCCTCGGCCGTATCGACGATAGTTTTTGCGGGTACATCCTTTCCGAGATCAATCACCTCATAGCCGTGGTTGCGCAGCAGCATGGCGACAAGGTTTTTTCCGATATCGTGAATATCGCCCCTGACTGTCGCCATCACGATTTTCTTTTTTATGCGGCTGCCGGTCGACGCAAAATGCTTTTCAAGATAATCAAACGCGGCATGCGCCGCTTCGGCGCTGTAAATCAGCTGCGGCAAAAAATAAACGCGCTGTTCATATAAATCGCCGACCCTTTGCAGCGCGGGTATCAGCATATCATTGATGATGCCGTCCGGCGTTCCGCCGCTTTGCAATTCCGCATCAATCAACGAGGTTATCACGCTTTTTTTGCCCATGACCACGGCATCACCCACGTTTTTCGCATCCTCATTTGGCGCCTGAGTCTGCGCAAACCTTTTCAGATAGCGCCCAAAGCCGTCGTCGCGGCCTGTCAGCGCCTCGGCGGCATGGTATATATCCATCATCAGCTTGTCGGCCGGGTTCATAATGGCAGCCGAAAGCCCCTTTTCAATCGCCATCGTCAGATAAGCGGCGTTGATGTACGAGCGTTCGGGCAGTCCAAAAGATCCGTTCGATATGCCGAGCACGCTGAAAAAACCGTTTTCTCCGCACCATTTGATGACCTTCAGCGTTTCAACCGCGGCGTCCGCATCCGACGAAACCGTCATGACGAGCCCGTCGACGACAATGCTTTCTTTTCCAATGCCCGCTTCTTCAAGCCTTGCGAATCCCTTCTCGATTTCTCTGATGCGTCCCTCGGCAGTCGCCGGGATGCCTTCGTCGCCGATGGGCAGCAGTATGAACATGGGCTTGTATTTTTTTATCGCCGGAATCAGCGCCTCCATGGCCGCCGTTTTGGTGGACATCGAATTGACGAGTGCGCGGCCGGGATATATCCTCAGCGCAGATTCAAGCACGTCCGAATGAGAGGAGTCGAGGCAAAGCGGCAGCTTGGCCTGAGCGGAAAGCCGCTCGACCACGCTTTTCATCGCGCTTCTTTCATCAAAATCCGGCATGCCGACATTGACATCCAATATATGGGCGCCTGCGTTTTTCTGCTCAACGGCCATCTCCAGCACCGTATCGTAATCGGCGTTTTTCAGCGCTTCCTTGAGCTTCGGTTTCCCCGTCGGGTTGATGCGCTCCCCGATCACACGAAAGCTTTTTCCGAACAGCGCCTGGTCCGTGGCCGACGTGATCATGCCCGGAAGACGTTCCAGACACGGCATCGGCGTCAGCGACTGGATTTCTTCGCATATGGCTTCGATAAAGCACGGATCGGTTCCGCAGCATCCGCCTATCAGATTGGCTCCCGCTTCACAAAGAGGTTTCACAAATCTTCTGAACTCATCGCATGACAGATCGAATTTTGTTTTTCCGTCCTCAATACGCGGCATACCCGCGTTGGGCTTGACAATGAGCGGCACAGTGGATACGGCTTTCATACGCTTGACAAGAGGCAGCATCTCAGCAGGCCCTGTGGAACAGTTCAGGCCCACCGCATCCGCGCCTGCGCATATCAGCGTCACTGCCGCCGCTTCGGGACTCGTGCCCGTCAGCGTCAGCCCTTTTTCATCAAACGTCATGCTGGCGACAACGGGAAGATCGCAGATTTCCTTTGCCGCGAGCACCGCAGCGCGCGTTTCCTGTATGTCGATCATCGTTTCAATCACGATAAAATCAACGCCGCCATTAACAAGCGCGCTGATTTGCCGTTTGTAAATGTCCACGGCCTGTTCAAACTCGATATCGCCGAGCGGCCTTAAAAACGATCCCGTCGTGCTGAGATCTCCCCCTACGAACGCGTCGTTTCCGGCTGTTTTCACGCTGACGGCGGCAAGCTGTTCGTTGAGATCTTCCGTTCTGTCTTCAAGCCCGAATTCCGAAAGTTTATGCGAATTGGCTCCCATTGTAAACGTGTAGACGGCGCGTGAACCCGATTCGATATATCGGCGCTGTATTTCGGCAAGAATATCTTTATTCTGCACGGCAAAAAGCTCTGGGCAAACGCCCGGAACCATCCCGCGGCTTTGCAGATATGTGCCCGTCGCGCCGTCAAGTATCAAAAAACGACGCCGAATGTATTCCAAAAAAGAGAGTCCGTCGATTGTCTTCATCTATTCCACTCCAGCCACCGCTATCACCGATTTTTCGGGAGACAGCAAAAATTGCTCGTTAATCGCCACATCAAGCGTATCCATCTTAAGCATATCGTAAAACGTCTTCTGATATTTGATATCCAGGTCTCCGTAGCCCGCGCTGAAACGATGCCGCGTCAGCTTGCGTCCCATGCGCTTCAACGCGGCGTTTTTCCGCGCCATGATGATATCGAGCGCGCCATCCACAAACTCCGACGCATATGCGTCGTATACGATGGCCTTCAGTCCTTCTCCCGCGGATATGGCTTCGTTGATCTTATCGACCTCTCGTTTTGGTATTGACGCGCACATCAGATACGCCTGCGCACTGCTAGATAACAGCTTTGCAAGCTGTGCGGATTGTATGGGTGTTTCATCAATCAGCAATACCCCTTCAGGTGAAATGCGGACGGGAACGGCAACGGCTTTTCCGTTTGCCGTAAACAACGATTCGGCGGATCTCAAAAAATCGTCGATCTTGCTTTCAAGCTCCGCCTCAAATACAGCCTTTGAAGATCCAAGCCGCCGCATCACTGTTTTTTTATCCGGAATAAACGGTATATACGAAAAAAGCTCCATCCCACACCTCGCAAATCATGATACAACACTTACGGTCATTATTCAACCACTTGAAAAATCGCCGTCCATATGGTTAAATGAGTATCAATCCAAACGGCTGTGACGGCAGGAGCAACAATGATGAGCCTATTAGACAAACTCAATCAGCAAAACGTCTCGTTTTCTCTTGAATTTTCACCTCCAAAAAAGGACATGCCGGTGGATACCGTTTATCGCGCAATGGAAAAGCTGTCCGTTTACCGTCCTTCTTTCGTGAGCATCACATACGGTGCGGGCGGCGGCAACAGAGAACGAGCCGTTGAGGTGGCGTCTCATGTCGGCCAAATCGGCCTTGAAGCCATTGCGCATCTCACATGCGTGGGCGCCGACCCCGGGCAAATCAATTCCATGCTTGACGCGCTGGAGGAAAACGGCATCAGTAACATTCTAGCGCTGCGCGGCGACGTTCCGCAGGGCATGGATAAATCTACGGCGTTTGTCTATTATCGCCACGCGAGCGACTTGATTATCGACATCAAAAAAAGGAACGGCTTTACCATTGGCGCAGCCGCATACCCCGAGGTTCATTACGAATCCGATTCTTTGGAAGATGATTTGCGCTATTTAAAGCTTAAAGCCGATCTCGGCGCGGATTTTTTTGTCACACAGCTTTGCTTTGATGTGAATGCGCTTTTCGATTTTCATGAAAAAGCCTATAAAGCGGGCGTCAGCGCCCCCATCGTAACGGGCATCATGCCCGTTCTCGATCCCAAGCAAATCATCCGCATGACGCTGCTTTCCGCCTGTTCGATTCCGGCGTCCTTAAGCCGGCTTGTGAGCCGCTACGGCGAAGATGCCGACGCGTTTAAAAGAGCGGGCATCGAATATGCTGTGGAAGAAATCAACAGACTGAAAGAGGGCGGATTGCGCAAATTCCATCTGTATGTGATGAACAAAGCGGACGAAACAGCCGAGATCATCAAAATGAGCGGACTGGCCTAGCTGTTTGCTTTCCGGCGCTTTTCCCTGTACATTTCCGAATCGGCGGTGTTGATCATTGAATACACCGTTTCGCTCGCGCCGTATTCCGCCTGCTTGAAACCGAAGCTTATCGAAATCCCCTGCGATTTGTTGACGAATATTTTTGAAACGGCTTGATTGATACGCGACGCCGTCATCTCCGCCTGCGCTTTTGTCATTCCCGGAAATATCAGTAAAAATTCGTCTCCTCCGAGGCGGCATATGTCTCCCGTTCCGTCCATATTCTTTTTGAGTATCGACGCCGCCATACGGATCATGTTATCGCCGACGCCGTGCCCATACGTATCGTTGACGCGCTTCAAACCGTCGATATCCGCAAAGCACACTGTGAGCGGCTTCTTTTCTTTTTTGCAGCGAAGGTATGCAGCTTCAAGTATTTCCAGTCCGGCGCGCCTGTTGTTGAGCCCTGTGAGCATATCCGTTTTTGTCAGCATTTCGAGCCTGTTTTCGGCGATTTTATACTTTGTCACATCGCTGACAACCGTTGTTGTTATAGGGCGTCCGTTATACTTCGAGTGCGTATGAGAAATACAGTAGAACCGGTCGCTGCCTTCCGGCTGAAAGGTGGACTGTCCGGCCGGCGGCCTTTTATTCTTTGACGCTTGACCTGTCAGCAGCGACGCATATCCCGCTCCGAACAGCGCGCGAAAAGCTTTGTTCTCATACAAAATCTCCTTCGAGCCGCTATCCCAAACGGCAATTCCTCTGTCCGATGCGTCAAGCCCCCGCATCACCGCCGGAATTGCGTTTGCAGGCGCATCAGGAGACAAAAGCGCATAGATGCCCGCCATGTGCTTCAACAACACACGATAATTGTCTCCGGCCGCGCTTTTAAAGCAGTAAACGGCCAGCCCTTCTGTACCATGCTTTTTTTGATACGGGACAATCAGCACATCGGCCGCACGTTTTACGCTGCGAAGCCTCATTTCCTCTTTTTCCGGCGCGTTTTCCACATCGGCGCTGAGCATCGGGATAAAAACGCTTCTTTCCTCACGCCACTCTCCGACGAGCGTATACCGTCCGTTTTTCTTTTCGTACAACGATGCGCAAAAAGCACCGGCGCCTTTGGCCGTAACGCGCAGAAAGCCTTTTTCCGGTTTATCATCGCCCTCAAGATAAACATTGAGTATCTGCTCAGTTATTACATTTTTATCCATCAGCAGCGCATTCTTCATTTGAGTAACGGTCACAAGGAAAACCGCCTGCCCGTCAAGCTCGGTCATCACAGCGTCAAAAACGGCGGCATACGGCTTTCTGTCGATATTGACGATGGTTTCCCGATGAATTATCTCATCGCCCCGCTGAACAAAGCTTTTGTACAAACCGCTGTCCTCCAGCATCTCAAAGAAGCTCCGCTTCTGCGCAAAGCCTAAACGCTGAGCCGGCGCATTGGATATCAAAATGCGGCCGTTTCCCGGGCCAACAACAAAGACGGGCAGCGGAAACACCTGATAATCTTCAAATTTCATTGGTTTTCCCTCTTAAGTCTTTTTCTATGATTATAAGTATTTCCCAAATAAATTTTGACGAACCGCGTCAATAATTTTCATACGTGCTTTTCCATGACCCGACAAACTTTTTTCTAATTTTATAAGGAAAATTAAAACATAATATGGTATATTAATGTTAAAGTGCGTTTTGGTAATATATTGCGCGTATCCCGTCGATGGAAAACGACTCAATCGACTTTGATACGACTCATCTCCCTATTTATTTCGGCAAACACTGTTTGCCTCTTTTTTTAATTGCAGGCAAAGAGGTATTAAAAACGGGCTTATGCTTGACGGTGTTTTTCGAATATGCTATATTAACAAGGTTCCAAGCCGGTGTGATGGAATTGGCAGACGTGACGGACTCAAAATCCGTTGATAGCAATATCGTGTCGGTTCGAGTCCGACCACCGGCACCATCAGTCCATGCGAAATGCATGGGCTTTTTTATGTCTGTGTGTCATATGAAAAAAAGGGGCTGCGGCATCACGATATTGCCATATCGCCGCGTGCAGCCCCCCCTTAGCCATTATTCTTCTTCAGCTTCCTTTTTATGAGCCGCGATGACCTTTTCGGCCAGATTGCCCGGCAGCTCGTCATAACGCTCAAACGTCATTTTGAATGTGCCGCGCGCCTGCGTCATCGAGCGCAAATCCGTCGCGTATTTGAATATTTCGGCGAGCGGAACTTCCGCGGAAACCTCCTGGTGGCCGCCCGAAACAGGATTCATGCCGAGTATTCTTCCGCGGCGCCGGTTGATGTCGCCGATAATATCGCCCATATATTCCTCGGGAATATTGACGACCAGCTTGTATATGGGCTCGAGCAGAACCGGATTGGCCTCCGAGCAGGCTTTCTTATACGCAAGGCTTGCCGCTACCTTGAACGCCATTTCGGACGAATCAACCGGATGATAAGAGCCGTCAACCAGCGTCGCACGGATGTTGACCATTGGGAACCCGGCAAGCACGCCGCGTACAAGGCTTTCCCTCAGTCCCTTCTCAACGGCGGGTATATAGTTGCGCGGAACCACACCGCCTACAATCTGATCCACAAATTCAAAATTCTCCGTTGAATCGAATAACGGCTCAAACTCGATCCACACATCGCCGAACTGGCCGTGACCGCCGGACTGCTTCTTGTGGCGTCCCTGTGCTTTGACCTTCTTCTTGATGGTTTCACGGTAAGGGATCTGCGGATCGGAAAGCTGCGCTTCCACGCCGAACTTATTAAGAAGCTTTTTGCAGATCACTTCAAGATGCAGCTCGCCAAGACCGCTCACAAGCGTATCGGATGTTTCCGTCTGTTTGACCACCTTGAATGTCGGGTCCTCTTCTTCGAGACGATGCAGACCCGCAAAAACCTTTTCCTCATCGCCCTGCTTTTTGGCGGACACGGCAAGAGAGATGCACGGTTCGGGGAATACAATATCCGGAAATACAACGCCAATCGTTTCGTCGCAAAGCGTATTGCCCGTTTCGGTATGCTGCAGTTTGGCAAGCGCGCCGATATCTCCCGACGCAAGCTTGTCAACGGCGATCTGTTTTTTGCCTTGCAGCACGTATATCTGTCCGAATTTTTCGGATTTGCCCGTATTGCCGTTCTTAATGGCCTGACCTGCCTTCAGCTCGCCGCCGAGGATCTTGAATACGGAAAGCTTGCCCACAAACGGGTCGGCCACGGTCTTGTATACCTGCGCGGCAAACGGCTGTTTTGAGTCGGCCGTAAACGTCACTTCCTCGCCTTTTGCGTTCTTGCCCTTAATATTGATGGCCTTGTCCGGAGACGGCATAAACGCAACGATATTGTCAAGCAGCAGCGAAATGCCAAGATTCGGCGCGGCGGCTCCGATAAACACAGGCACAACGTCTCCCGCCTCAATGCCCACCTTGAGACCTTTGATAATGTCGTCTTTGGAAAGCTCCTCACCGCCGAAAAACTTTTCCATCAGCGTTTCATCGTTTTCCGCCGCGTTTTCGATAATCGCTTCGCGTATGGCAGCGGCTTTGTCCTTCAAATCGGCCGGCACGTCAACGGCCTTGACCTTTTTACCGTCGAACTCATACGCCTTCATATCCAGCACGTCCAATATGCCTTTAAATTTCAGTCCTTGTCCGATCGGCAGCTGCATAGGCGTAATGCGAGTGCCGTATTTATCCTTTAAGCTGTTCAGCGCTTTATCAAAATCCACGTTTTCCTTATCCATCTGGTTGATGAAAAACGCCTTCGATATTTTTGCGTCCGTGCAGGTGTCCCATGCTTTTTCGGCGCCCACCGTAAGGCCGGAAAGACCGTTGACCAGTATCAGCGCGCTGTCCGCAAGATAATATCCCGATGTGGCATCGCCGATAAAATCGAAATATCCCGGCGTATCGATGAGGTTAATCTTTGTCCCGTTCCATTCTACGGGCGCGATAGCAGAGCTTATGGAAATATGGCGTTTGGTTTCTTCCGGATCATAGTCCATTACCGTGTTGCCGTCTTCCGTTTTGCCCTGTCTGTCGATTGCACCGCTGCAAAAAAGCATGGCCTCCGCCAAGGTCGTCTTTCCTTCGCCGCCATGCCCCACAAGAGTCACGTTTCTTATGTCGCCCGTTTCGTAAAATTTCATATATATCCTCCAACATTTCACTTCCGATATTACTTTTTGCCATACCGGTTTAATCGTGTTTATCAGTAATTCTATCAGAAAGGCGCATAAAAATAAACAGAAATTTATCATCCCGTCTGGAAATTGATTTTGTTTTGTGTCATAATAACGGCATCACATCGTCAAGGAGTACCAAATGGATACAACAAAGAAAAAGCTGACGGATACCCAGCTTCGGATCGTCCAAATCATTTTGGGTGTCGTCTCCGCCGCAGCGCTGGCCGTGTCGATTTTTCTGCCGGGCGTATTGAAGCTCCCCGCCGACAGCCTGCTGAATTATACCTTTGTCGTCATATTCCTTGTGATTATGATGGGCAGAAGGGCGATCGAAAATAAATACCGCCTGCGCCTTAACTTATTTTCAATGGTGCTGATGATCGGTTTGTTTGGCGCCATCATATTTTTTATCGGCAATTCACTGTACGCGGCTGAAGCGAACGGCTTAACGAAACTGGACGGAAGCATCAAAATACTGATCATCGTCGGCCTTTGGGCGGTTTTCGCCGGCCTTGGCGTCGTGTTTCCCATACTCCGGTACCTAAAGCGCAAGGCGTTGGGTACGCTGCCGTCCATCCGGCTGCCCGAACCGCAGGAGCCCGCGGAAGAAGAAGCGCCCGCTGAAGATCCGAACCGCCCCCTCACTATGGAAGAAAAAATCGCCGCGATGACGAACGAGCTCGATAACAATGAAAAAAAGGACGACGAAGATCAAAACGAAAAATAGCTTCGCAGAAACCATGCCGCAAAGCCTGAGACCTTGACGGTCTTGGGCTTTTTTGATTTGCATTGAAAAAAGCGCCGGCCGGCAAAACTTATTAACCGTTGTAAAAACAGAAATTGACCTTGCCGCTCATCTTTGCCCAGGCAAGCGCCTTATCGGCATGGATCAGCAAGTCCTTATAT
>JAJUJH010000062.1 GCA_029265435.1 Clostridiales bacterium | reverse complement strand
TACAATGTCGGATATCCCGATATCGGGAACCCGAACGGAGGGAAAAATGAAAAAGAATACGTTGTTTTGGGTACAGATGTCGCTGTTTACAGCGATCGAACTGCTTTTTTGCTTCACGGTGCTGGGGTCTCTGCCGATTGGACCGGGCATTGTGGCGACGCTGGCGCATATTCCCGCGCTGATTGCGGCGATGACGCTTGGCAAAAAAGCGGGTGCGTTTATCGGGCTGGTGCTTGGGATCAGCTCGGTCATCGTCTGGACGTTCATGCCGGCCAATCCGCTTGTGGCCTTCGCCTTCAGCCCGTTCGTTCCTCACGGAAACATATGGAGCCTGCTTATCAGCGTGGCGCCGCGTTTCGTGTTTCCCATTTTTGCGGCATGGCTGTATGAAACGATCGCGAAGCGGAAAGGGTTGGCGCTCTCGGCTTCTGCGGCGGCCGGAGCGGGTACTTTACTGCATTCGCTTTTGGTGCTCTCTGGAATCTTCCTCGCATTTTACGGCAGTGATGTGGTGGGCGGCAGCTATACGGCGTTTCTTGTGGCATGGGGCGGCCTCAACGCGGTCATTGAAATCGTGCTTGCGGTAATAATCGTGCCTGCGGTTGTCGTTCCGCTTGCAAAGCTCAATGCGCGAAAGGCCAAAGCATAAGCGGAAAAAAACAGAACTGGAGATATCGATGATATTTGTCATGGATGTGGGCAACAGCCACATCAAGTGCGGCATATTCGAGGGCGACAGGCTTTCCAATTCATGGCGCATGGAAACCAATCTCGACCGCACCGCCGATGAATACGGCATCCGCATTGAGGCGTTTTTTCATCATGCGGGCAAAGATATGATGGATGTTCAGGGCATCATCATTTCGTCCGTGATACCGACGATCAATTATACGCTTCAGCATATGTGCGGCACGTATTTTCGCCAGCAGGCGAAGTTTGTGGGGCCCGGCATGAAAACGGGCATCAATATCCTTTACGATAACCCCAAAGAGCTTGGCGCCGACAGGATCGTGAGCGCGCTGGCCGCTTACACGCTGTACGGCGGCCCGTGTATCGTTGTGGATTTCGGTACGGCGACCACGTATGGCGCGGTATCCGAAAACGGCGATTTTCTGGGCGGGGCGATATGCCCGGGGCTTAAAATATCGGCGGAGGCGCTCACGAGCAACGCCGCGAAGCTGCCGCGTGTGGAGCTGGTGAAGCCCGAGAAAGCGATTGCGAAAAATACCATTGCGGGAATGCAGTCCGGCATTATCTACGGTTATGTGGGGCAGGTGGATTTCATCGTGCGCCGCTTCAAGGCCGAGATGGGCGGCAGTCCGAAGGTGATCGCGACGGGGGGGCTGGCGCGTCTGATCGCTCAGGAGACCAGCGAGATTGACGAGATCAACAGCCTGCTGGCGCTGATCGGCCTGAATCTGTTATACAAGAAAAATGCGAAATAGCGGTGAGGGGATGCGGATGAAGCAAGTCAACATAGCGCTGATCGGCCTTGGAACGGTCGGCTCGGGCGTATACAAAACGATCGGGATGCAAAAAAGCTACATTGAGCATAAAGAAGGCATGTCGCTGAATCTTAAAAAGGTGCTTGCGCTCAATTATGCGATCGAGATACCGGAAGCGCTGAAAGCCAAGGATTTTTATACGGATATCGTGCAAGACGAGACGATCGACATTGTGATCGAGCTGATCGGCGGCGTGAACCCCGCAAGGGAGTTTGTGCTTGAATCTTTAAAGGCCGGAAAGTCGGTGGTAACCGCCAACAAGGAGCTGCTTGCGCGCCATTGGCCGGAGCTCAACGCGGCGGCGAAAGCGAGCGGCGCGGGGCTTTATTTTGAAGCGAGCGTGGGCGGCGGCATACCGATACTGCGGACGATTTGGGAAAGCCTTCAGGCCAACGAACTGACCTCGGTCATGGGCATCATCAACGGCACCACAAACTACATTCTTTCCAAAATGGAGGAGGATAAGGCCGGCTACGAGGAAGTGCTCAAGGAGGCACAGCAGCTCGGCTTTGCGGAAGCGAACCCGAAAAACGATGTGGAGGGGTTCGACGCGATGTATAAGCTGTCCATTCTTTCGTCGATGGCGTTTCATGCGCGTGTGCCCGTTGAATATATTTTCCGCGAAGGCATCACGAACATCACTCGGGAGGATATCGCATACGGCAATGAGCTCGGTTATACGGTTAAGCTTCTGGCAATCGGCAAAAAACGCGGAAAGACGATCGAAGCGCGCGTGCATCCGACGATGATACCCAAAACGCACCCGCTTGCATCGGTGCGCGGCGCGTTCAACGCGATTTTCCTGCATGGCAACATTGTGGATGATATCATGCTCTACGGGCGCGGTGCGGGCGATATGCCGACGGCAAGCGCCGTTGTGTCGGACGTCATCTATGCCGCCAGCCAGTCCAGACACCGTTACACCTCGTTTTACAATGAAGCAAATGTGTCGTCCGAGCTGTCGTTTGAGAACAACTGGGAGTGCGAGTTTTTCATCCGGATTCTCGCGCAGGATTCGCCGGGCGTTCTTGCCAAAATCGCGAGCGTATTCGGCAGGCACAACGTGAGCATCAACTCTGTGGTGCAAAAGGGGCAGAGCGGCGAGAGCGTGCCGCTGATTTTCGTGACACACCGAGCCAAAGAAATATCCGTGAAATGCGCAATGGACGACATCCGCTATATACCTGAGGTCATCAAGGTGGCGAACGTCATCCGCGTGGAGAAATAATCACCCAAAGGAGGACGAGCATGGTCATCAAAGGCGCCGGAATGCGGCGCGAAACGAGGGAAGCGATGAGGGGAGGCCCCGGCCATGTGGACATTCTGCACATTGTGGACGGTGAAAACCTGCCCGCCACGTCGCGCCTGTTTTCGCTTGTCACGCTGGAGAAAGGCTGCGGCATCGGCGCGCATCCGCACAACGGCGAAACGGAGGTTTTCTATGTGCTTGAAGGCGAAGGCGTGATCGACGACAACGGCGAGAAAAAGCCTTTCCAAAAGGGCGACTGCAATATCTGCGGCGGCGGTGCGACGCATGCGGTTTTCAACGAAAAAGACGAGCCTTTGCGCATGATCGCCGTCATTATCAAAGACTAAGCGAAACAAACGCAAAATGAGCCTTGGCATAGCATATGTGGCCGGGCTCTCTTTTTGTTTTCATTCCGATAGTGTTTTTGAAACGGCGTCCAGCTCCCGCGCGATATCTCCAAGCGCTTCCTTTGCTTCCTCAAGCGACACGGAATGATAGTCCCGGCTGCTGACCGCCTGCCAAAGCCGAAGATGCAGCTTGTTGAGCCGTTGCCGTGCTGTGTTGACAGACCTCTGCAATTCGGCATAGGCTTTTTTCTGCGCGGCCGACGGCGGCTTTTTCCGGCTGAAGCCGATGGATTCGAGTATTTTCAATGTGCCGTTGCTTTCCATGATCAAATCTCGAATATGTCGCCGGCGTAAATCTTTTGCGCGCGCGACATGATGCCGAGCTTTTCCATTGCCTTTGCACCGACACCATGACCCGTATAGACCTTTTTGATGTTGTGGTTTTCGAGGTATTTGGCGATGGCGGCAATCTCAAAGTCGGGCTCTTTGAGATGATTTTTCTTGTCGATGCCGCTGATCCGGAAGCCGCCGGCAACGGCTTTGACTTCGCCGAAATCTTCATGTGCGCTCATAAGCATGTTGATGACGCCGTGATGGGCGCAGCCTGTGAGGACAGCGACGCCGTCTGCGTCCCGTATGGCCACATAGAGCTCGTGCTCCAGCCCGTCGTTGATAAAGCCTTCATTTCTTTCTTCGTACAGAACCGACGTGTAAAACGGAAAACGGCGGAACTTTTTGACGCTGGCCGCCGTGATGCCGTCGATAATATCGATCCTGTAGTCGAAAAACACAAGACGGCCGGCGTATTTGTCGGCAAAGTCCTGGCTGACGCCGCCCGCCGGCTCTTTTTTGCTTCCCCGCTTTATATAATAGCTTGACCGGACGGCGCTCTTTAAATAGACTTTGGCATGGTTATTGATGCTGAAAAATGATTTCAGCCCGCCGATTTGATCGTTGTAAGCATCGGAAATGATGCAGATGTCGATTTTGTTGATGTCGATGCCGAGAAGAGTGGCATTGAATACAAATGCGTCCGACGCGCCCGTGTTGAAAAGGATGCGCTTGCCGCCGTATTCAAAATAAAGGCTGATGCCGCTTTCAGCGAGGTATCCGCTTCCTTTTCTTTTATCGTCTTCGATAAGCGTGTAAATTTTCATAAATCACCTTGCAGCGTCGCTGCGGCCTTGCGCCCATTCGTCAATTCCGTAAGAATGTTTTTCGGAATGATACAACGCTTTCAAAAGCTGTTCCGATATTCCGGTTGATACCGAACTGTTGCCGGATATCGTATACTTTTCAAAAAGCTTTTTATTCGCCTTAAGCACTTCGTATGAAAATAGTTCAAGGATACTGATATCAAGGCCGCGGCATATGGCGGAAAGCGTGTGAAACTGGGGGTATTTTTTTCCGTTTTCGATATATGAAAGTGTTGATTGGGCAATACCGGCTTTGGCCGCAAGCTCGCCTTGAGACATTTGACGCAACTCGCGGAGCTTTCTTATCTTCGCGCCAATCTCTTTGTTCATTAGCAATGTCCTCCACCGATAAATTTATTATATCACCATAAATTTGTAAATACAACCCGCAAAGTATGAATAAAACGGAAACTGTCAGTGAAATCATATGCGTCCAAAACGTGAGAAATGAATCTCACGCAAGCGGCCTGTAATCATAAAATGAGGTATAAGGAAAAAAAGGAGGGGGTTGCTTTGGACATTGAGAGCTTTATCATCAAGGACGCTTATATATTGATTCCCGTATTATACGTGATCGGAGTGCTGCTTAAAAAAACGCCCCGAATACCGGATTGGCTGATTCCATGGATACTGCTGGGCGTCGGAATGGCGGGCGGTTTTTTTCTTAGCGGCATGCAAGCGGAAGGGATTTTGCAGGGCGTGCTGGTAACGGGTGCAACGGTCATGACCAATCAGCTTTATAAACAGACCGTTTGCAAGTCGGCAGTCGACAGAACAAAAACCTTAGGGGAAAAGGGCAAAGCGAAAAAAAGCTGACGCGGCCGCACGCTTGTATCGGAAAGAGAATATCCATGTATCAGGGTATGGCGGTTTTGTCAAACGCGGCAGAAAATTGTTGACAGCGCAAAACGGCTGTGCTACACTCAACCAAGGTATAAACCTGTGAAGTGGAATTCAAACCAAGGAAACGCGCCCCAAGAGAGCAGGCGATGGTGGGAAACCTGCGGAGATGCGGCCTGGCAAATGGACCACTGAGGGCAAGGTGAACGGCTTTGAGCCAAGTATCCGAGACGTGCGCCAGCGTTAATGGCAGAAAATGTGTTGGCATTTTTGTAAAAGCGGGTTCGTTTTGGCGAACCAACGAAGGTGGTACCGCAGACGTGAGTCTGTCCTTTGAACAGGGCAGGCTTTTTTGTTTCGGCGGACAACGGCTCAAGGCCGACACGTTAATAAAGACCGGCCGCCAAAGACAGGCGGACAAGACGAGAAAAGAAAGGAAGAGACGAGAATGGAAACAGTCAAAACAATGGAAAAGCGCAACGTGGAGGTTATCGAAAAGAAAGGGCTTTCGGCACGAGACATTCTGCTTATCGGCATTTTGCTGGCGGCGGGGGCTGTGCTGAAATTCTTTGTGGGCTCGGTGATCAATTTCGGCATGAAGCCGAACTTCATCATCGCGATGTACTGCCTCATCATACTGCTGGTGAAGCCCCGCTTGTTTGAAGCGGTGATCATCGGTATATTGGCGGGGGCGGTATGCCAGTTCTTCCCGGGTCAGCCGTATATCAACTTTGCGAGCGAGCTGGTGGGCGCCGTCGTAATGTTCCTGCTCTGCAAGATACCGATGACGATCAAGAAATTTTCCTTCCAGCCGATCGTCAATACGTTCATCAGCACACTGGCCAGCGGGTTTACGTTTGTCGGCGTGATGTATCTCGCGTACTATGCGGGAGCGGATATCAAACCGACGCCGCTTGCCATATTCTTAGGGATCATCTTCGGTACGGCGTTCATCAACGCAGTCATCGTCCAGCTACTCCATATTCCGCTGAGCCTTGCGCTGAAGCCCAGAAAATGACCGGGGAGGAGCCGCTTTGATCTGCATTAAGGACCTTTACTTCCAATATAAAGACAGCGACCGTTTTGCTTTGAGCGACATCAGCCTTCAAATTGAAGAAGGCGAGTTTGTCGGCATCATCGGCAGCAGCGGCTCCGGCAAAACCACGTTGACACACGTATTAAACGGCGTCGTGCCCCACTACTACGGCGGCGATTTTTACGGAAGCGCTGTGATTGGGGGGCTGGATACGGTCACGGCCGCCCCAACGCAGCTTGCGCAGATGACGGGCAGCGTGTTTCAGGATATCGACGGGCAGATGGTGGCTTCCGTGGTGGAAGACGAGCTGCTCTTCGGTCTTGAAAACTTCGGTCTGCCGCGCGCCGAGATCGAGAAGCGGATTGAGGACGCGCTTGAAACCGTCGGTATCCGGGAGCTCCGGTACCGCAGCATTTTTTCGCTGTCGGGCGGGCAAAAGCAGAAGGTGGCGATTGCGGCCATCGTGGCGCTGAGGCCCAGGCTTCTTATATTGGACGAACCGACGGGAGAACTGGATCCGAAAAGCAGCCGCATGATATTCGATATGCTCTTAAAGCTCAACCGCGAATACGGCATGACGGTGGTGATCGTAGAGCAGAAGATCATGCTGCTTTGCGAATATGTGAAGCGCCTTTTGGTGATGGACCGGGGTTCCGTGCTTTTTGACGGCGAAGTGCACGAGGTGCTTCGGAACGCCGACGAGCTGCGCCGCGTGGGTGTGAATGTGCCCCGCGTGACCACGCTCGCGGACATTTTGCGCGGCAGGGGCTTATACCGCGGCCCTCAGCCCGCCAGCGTGGACGAAGCCGAACGGATGGTGCGGGAGGTGCTGCCGCATGCTTAAGTTCGACCATGTGAGTTTCGGTTACGGAAAAGAAAAGATCATCAACGATATCTCTTTTCAAATGGATAAAGGGGAATTTGCGGCGGTTATCGGTGAAAACGGCGCGGGGAAGACCACGCTTGCCAAGCTTTGCAACGGTCTTTTGAAGCCGGATAAAGGAAGCGTTACGGTAAACGGCCTTGATACGCGCACCGCACGAACCAGCAAAATTGCCCGCAGCGTGGGGTTTTTGTTTCAAAATCCCGATCGGCAGATATGCCAGAAGACGATACGGGAAGAAATACTGTTCGGTCTTGAATTCACAGTGGAGAACGCGGCCGAACGAGAAACGCGGTGTGAGGCCGTTCTGGAGGAGTTCGGTTTTGACGGCAGCCACGACCCGTTTTCAAAAAGCCGCGGAGAACGCCAGCGCATTGCGCTGGCCTCGCTGCTCGCGTGTGAGCCTGAGGTGCTGATACTCGACGAGCCGACCACCGGGCTCGACTGGCGCGAGTGCATGCAGATCATGGCGCTTGTCCAAAAGCGCAGCGAAGCCGGAGCGACCGTACTGATGGTCTGTCACGATATGGAGCTCGTGCAGGATTTTGCAAAACGCGTGCTGGTGGTTAGCGAAGGAAGGCTTTTGGGCGACGGCCCGATGGAGACGATCATGACCGACCAACCGCTGCTTGAAAAGGCGTCGGTATCGAGCGCGCAGATACCCGCGCTGGCGATGCGCCTGGGGGGCGCTTTCGGCGGCATATTCACGCCCGAAGATATGGCCCTTGCGATTGAAAGAAGGTGTGCCGGATGAACGGTTTTCTCGACTATGTGCCGGGCACGTCGGCGCTTCATCGGTTAAATCCGCTGACAAAGCTTGTGCTGTCGCTTGTGCTGTGCGTTTGCTGCTTTTTGAGCGGGAACCATTTTTATGTGCTCGGCGTCATCGCGCTCAATTTGCTGCTGGCGCTGTCGGCGGGCATTATCAGGCGCGCGCTGCGCATTCTCTCCGCACTGCTTAAATTTTCGATACTGCTGTTCGTCGTACAGGTGCTGTTCATACGCGACGGTGCGGCGCTTTTCGTTCTGCCGTTTCATATCGCCGTCACGGACAAGGGCGTGCTTTTTTCTCTGCTGTTCGTGATGCGCCTGCTTGCGGCCACAATGCCGCTCGCGATGATGCTTTCCGTCATGCAGATGTCCGAGCTTTCGGGCGTACTTGTGGAAAAGCTCCGGATTCCATACAAATACGCTTTCGGGCTGACCACGGCGATCCGGTTTATCCCCATATTCATGGCGGAGGCGTCGGACATTATGATGGCGCAGACCGCGCGCGGCGTGGAGTTCGACACCAGAAATTTCTTCAAAAAAATAAAGCTGCTGCTGCCGCTGTGCGTACCGCTGCTGATCAGCTCGGTAAAGCGCGTCGACCGCGGCGCGATATCCGCGGAACTGCGCGGTTTTAACTGCCGCAAACGCGGATACAGCTATCACCAATATAAAATGAAATGGATCGACCTGGGGGCGGGGCTGCTCTGCGCCGCTGCGGTTTGTCTTGCGGTCATCGTCTGAGGTCGTAATATGAGACTGGAGCTAAAGGCATGAACGACGCAAAAAAGAATACAAGGCTGCTGATGGGCAACGAGGCCATCGCGATGGGCGCCATCCGTGCGGGAGTGCGCCTTGTTTCCGGTTATCCGGGAACGCCGTCTACCGAGATATTGGAAACGGCGGCGAAGGAAAACGACGGTTCGATGTATGTGGAATGGTCGGTCAACGAAAAAGCCGCGATGGAAGTGGCGGCGGGAGCGGCCTTTGCAGGCGCGCGCGTGATGGTGACAATGAAGCAGGTGGGGCTTAACGTCGCGTCCGACCCGCTGATGAGCCTCGCCTATGTGGGCGTGAAGGGCGGAATGGTGGTGGTTGCGGCGGACGATCCCGGACCGATATCCTCCCAGACCGAGCAGGATACGCGGCATTTCGCCGAATTCGCGAAGCTGCCCGTTTTCGATCCGTCCAGCCCCGAGGAAGCGTATATGATGATGGCGGATGCGTTCGACGTATCCGAAAAATACCGGACGCCCGTGCTTCTGCGGCCGACGACGCGCGTCTGCCATGGCTGCGCAAGCGTCGAAATGCTCCCGAAGCTCAACGTGCCGGCGCCCGAAGGGTTCGTGAAAGACCCGAAATGGGTGATATTCCCGAGATTGTCGTATCAGAACCATATCAAAATGGAGGAGCGGCAGCCGGTTTTGGCGGACGAGTTATCCCAAATGCCGTATAACCGAATTACCGGCGGCGGCACGCGCCTTGGCGTGGCGGCGGGCGGCGTGACCTATGAATATGTGATGGAGACACTGGACGAAAGCAAAATCCGCCTGCTCAAGATCGGTACGCCGCACCCTTTTCCGGAGAAGCTTGCGCTTGAGTTTCTGGATGGGCTGGATGCCGTATTGGTGCTGGAGGAGCTTGATCCCGTAATCGAGCGCGCGCTGCTTCAAATCGCGGGCAGGCACCATTTGAACGTGACAATAAAAGGCAAGCTGACCGGCGATACCAAAAACGCGGGTGAAAACAGCGTGGAAAGCGTCCGGGCGGACTTGGACCGCTTTATGGGGCGGGAAACGGACACGGACGAACGGTTTGCCGATCGTCCGGCTCTGCCTGCGCGGCCGCCGGTCCTTTGCGCGGGCTGTCCCCACAGAGCGTCGTTCTATGCGGTAAAAAAAGCGGCGCGCGGCAGAAAAGCCGTTTTCTGCGGCGATATCGGCTGCTACACGCTTGGCAATACAAAGCCGCTCGAAATGGTGGACACATGCCTTTGCATGGGCGCCGACATCACCGTGGCGCAGGGTATCGGCCATATTGAGCCGGATACGGTGATGTTTTCATTCATCGGAGATTCGACGTTTTTCGCGTCGGGTCTGACGGGCGTCGTTAACGCCGTTTACAGCGGGAGCAACATGATATTGGTCGTGCTCGACAATTCGACCACGGCCATGACGGGGCATCAGCCGCATCAGGGTACGGGCGAAACGGCGATGGGTGAGATAACCGGAAAAATCAGCATCGAAAATGTGCTTCGCGGCATCGGCGTGGGCTTCGTGGCCCAGGTTGACCCGCTCGACCTTCATGCCGCGGTGGACGCGGTGAAGCGCGCGATGGATATGAAAGGCGTCCGGGCCGTCATATTCAAGTCTCCGTGCGTGGTGAAAAAACACAAAACGCCGCTGCGCAAAGTATCGGCGGAGAGCTGCAGCGGCTGCAAGTCGTGCATCACGCTGTTGGGATGCCCCGCGATATCGGAGAAAATCGGTGCGGCGTTCATCGAACCGTCGCTGTGCGCGGGCTGCGGCCTTTGTGCGCAGGTTTGCCCAAAGGACGCGATCAAGGAGGTTTGCGGCAATGAATAAGAACTGTCTGATATGCGGCGTGGGCGGCCAGGGCGTCGTTCTCGCGTCGCGGCTGATAGCGGCCGCGGCGATGCAAAACGGCTGTTTTGTGCGTACCGCCGAAACCATCGGCATGGCACAGCGCGGCGGTTCCGTCGTGAGCCATGTGCGCTGGGGCGAAGTCGTTCACTCGCCGCTGATTCCGTTTGGCGGCGCGGATCTCATACTGGCGCTGGAGCCTGCGGAAGCGGTGAGGGCGCTGCATTATTTGAAGGACGGCGGCGCGGTGGTGGCAAGCTCGAAAGCGGTTCAGCCTGTCACGGCGACGCTTTCCGGCGGCTATGACGGCGGCGGGATGCTCGATTATCTCAAGAGCCATGTCAAACGAGTGGTTGTGGTGGATACGGACGGCATATGCGCCGAGGCGGGCAGCTATAAGGCGGCCAATATCGCCCTTTTGGGCGCGGCGGCTGCGAGCGGCGCGCTCGGTTTTTCGATCGATCAGATTGAGGCGGCCATCCGCGCACAGACGCGCGAAAGGTTTTTTGCCGTGAATCAAAAAGCGCTGCGCCTTGGCGCGCGGGAAGGGATCAAGTCATGAAAATGAGCGAATCGCAGCTTGAGCTCATCAAAGCGGTGATGAGAAAGCTGAAAAGTGTTCCCTGCTTCTACCGGGAGAAACTAAAGGAAATCGACGTGGAGGCGATACGGTCTCAGGAGGATTTTGAAAAGCTGCCGTTCACATGGAAAGGCGATCTGCGCGACGCGTATCCGCTCGGACTGCAGTCCGTTCCCGACGAGGACGTGATCCGCATCCATTCGTCGTCCGGCACGACGGGGACGCCGGTGATCATTCCATATACGCGCAAGGACGTGGAAGACTGGGCCGTTATGTTTGAGCGCTGTTACCGCATGGCGGGGCTGACCCCGCTCGACCGAGTGCAGGTGACCCCCGGATACGGGCTTTGGACGGCGGGCATCGGATTCCAAAACGGTGCGGAACGGCTCGGCGCGATGGTGATACCGATGGGCCCCGGCAATACCGATAAACAGCTTCAGATGATGATGGATCTGAAATCCACGGTGCTCTGCGCCACATCGTCCTACGCGCTGCTGCTTGCGGAGGAGATCGCGAAACGCGGCATCGGAGACAAGATCCATCTGAAAAAAGGGATCATCGGTTCGGAGCGCTGGGGAGAGAAGATGCGCAGACGCATTGCGGCGGAGCTCGGCGTCAGTCTTTACGATATATATGGGCTGACCGAGGTCTACGGCCCCGGTATCGGCATCAGCTGCGATTATGAGTGCGGCATGCATTACTGGGACGACTATATCTACTGCGAGATCGTCAACCCCAAAACCGGCGAGGTGCTGCCGGACGGCGAAATCGGAGAGCTGGTGATCACGACGCTGCAAAAGGAAGGCGCGCCGCTCATCCGATACCGCACGCATGATTTGACGCGCATGATATCCGGAGAGTGCGCCTGCGGCTCGAAGTATCCGCGTATCGACACGCTGATAGGCCGGACCGACGACATGGTGAAGGTGAAGGGCGTGAACATATTCCCGAGCCAGATCGAAGAAGCGCTTTCGGGCATCCCATGCTGTTCAAGCGAGTATCAGTTTATGATAGACCATATGAACGGAAAGGATGAATGCCGTTTGTTCGTGGAGCTCAACGCGGGCTTTACCAAGGCGGAAGCCGCAAAAGAGATACAGCATGTGTTCAAGAGCAAGATCGGCATTACCGTTATCGCGGTGCCCGTGGATATAGGCGAGCTGCCGCGCAGCGAGAAAAAGACGAGACGGATATTTGACAACCGCTATTAAGAAAGCGAGAAGGCCCTCGGATCCGCGTCCGGGGGTCTTTTATTTCTGCGCCGCTTGCGATAGAAAAACCGGCGCTGAGCGTTTAATGCGGCGCCCTTATCACCTTGCCCGCATACTCCCGCAGGCCGGCAATCGCGTCGTCGCCGGTATTTGAATCCGTGATGATCACATCGATCCGGCTGAGCGGCGCAACCTGTATGAGACTGGCATGACCGAATTTGCTGTAGTCGATAAGCAGATAGGTCTCTTTGGCGATATTCATCATTTCCTGCTCCACCACGACGGTGGCTTCGTTCGAGTCGGTAATGCCGCTTTCGTAGTGGAGGCCTTTTGCGGATATGAACGCCTTGTTCACATGATAGGCGCTGATGGCTACCTGCGTGCCGCGCCCGATAAAGCCCATCGTACGCCTTTGCAGTATGCCGCCGAGCATGATGACGTCGATTTTATCCTTTCCGACAAGCTCTCCGGAAACGCGCAGCGAGTTTGTGAGTACGGTCAGCGGCATATTGGGGATATGCTTTGATACAAACCATGACGTCGTGCTCGAATCGAGCGAAATCTGCTCATAAGGCCGTATATGCCTGACGGCTTCCTTGGCGATCTCGTTTTTCTGCTCCACGTTGATGACTTCCCGCTCGGAAAAATAAGGCTCGGACTGGCTGTTTTTTAAAGAACACGCGCCGCCGTGCACTCTGAGCAGCATTTTATCCGCCTCAAGCTTATTAAGGTCCTGCCGGACGGTCTCGGTCGTCACGTTTAAAAGCTCGCTCAATTCGTTGACCTTTACGACGCCGCGCGTATTGATCAGCTCCATGATTTTCTGATGCCGGTCGTTTATCAGCATGCTTGATTGTCCTT
Source organism: Clostridiales bacterium (assembly GCA_029265435.1). Lineage (GTDB taxonomy): Bacteria > Bacillota > Clostridia > Christensenellales > SZUA-584 > SZUA-584. Next base: position 477 of record JAJUJH010000062.1, on the reverse strand, counting down.
CCTTATTTTTTATCATTTTATATGAGACGCATATAAATATCAATGACAAAATCTTAATTTACCCTTGCAAAAAAATAAAAAACAAAATATAATAAAGAAAAACAAAGATAAAACAAAGATTTATAAAGAAATAAAGGAGACGCATATGGCTGAGATTGTGATCATGCCCAAGCAGGGGCAGTCGGTGGAAAGCTGTATCATCACAACGTGGCACAAAAAAGAGGGCGATACGGTTAAGCCGGGGGATATACTGTTCACATATGAGACGGATAAAGCCACCTTTGAGGAAGAAGCGAAGATTGAGGGGACGCTTCTTGCGATTCTTGCCCGGGAAGGCGAGGATGTTCCCTGCCTTGAAGCCGTGTGTATAATCGGCAGCCAAGGCGAAGACATCAGCGCCTTGCCGGTTGAAAAAGGCGGAGATAAGAACGAGACAAAAACGCCTGTAAAAGCCGGCGCGAAAACGGAAGCCGCCGG
>JAJUJH010000193.1 GCA_029265435.1 Clostridiales bacterium | reverse complement strand
GTTCGATATATTTGCGCTGTGCGTTGCTGACGGCAATCCGCTTCGCCTGACGAATCTGCAAAGGCTGATCGTAATCGATACGCGTGCATTTGCCTTGGCATGCATGGCTGCATATTTCCGACGTTACGGCGGGCAGAGCGTTATCGGTTGCGATGATTTCGAACGCCGAATCATACGCCCCCTTGGCGATTTGCTGCAGATATTCGGGAATCTGCTGCTCGATTGGGCATCCGCCCTGCTTGCACGGGGCGATAAAGCAATCAAAAAGCGGCAGGACCGACGCCGTTTTCCGAGACTCGACCTCGCGCGCTTCCTTCAGAATATGCGCGTCGGAAAAAATGCCGTCCGCAAGCGCATCAAGCGCAGCTACGTCAATTCGGCCGTTCATGTCGGGTACGGTCTCTGCCTTAACGCTTAGCTGGCACGCCCGCGCATATCCGCCGGGCTTCAGTATCGTCGTCGCAACCGTCACAGGGCGGATCCCCGTTTTGAGTATCTGGTCGATATGAAAATAATCGGCGCCGCCCGAATAAGAGATGGGCAGATCCCCGCCGAAATAATCGCTGAGTTTCCGCGCCAAACTTATGCTGAGAGGATAAAGCGACCGGCCGGACATATACATGAATTCGCCCGGCAGTTCGCCGTTTTTGATCATGACCGGAAAAGTGTTCGACACCTTGACGCCAAACGATAATTTTTCCTTCGCCGCCGTTTCTTTTAACCGCCCGATCAGCTTAACGGCATCGTCAAATTTGAGATCCTGCTCAAAATGCCTGTTGTCAAACGCGATATCAGAAAATCCTAGTTTGTCGAGCGTACCGCGGACAAAGTCGTATCCAAGCAGCGTCGGGTTAAGCTTAACGAACGTATCCATCTTCTTGACGGTCAGAAAATAATGCGCAATCTTTTCGATCTCATTCGGCGGACAGCCATGCAGCGTCGAAAGCGTGATCGACGAAGACACATGAGGCGAAACCGATTCGATATCGGCCGACGCGACATTGTGAAACAGCGACAAATTATCAAGAAGAAAGGCTTTGCACCGCGCAAAAATCTCCGTGCCGCCCGCATCCGCCATATTGTCGATAAATGCGTTTATTTTGGGGGATGTGATCCCCAAAAAGTCATAGCCGACGCTCATATTGAAAAGAAAATCGGGCGAATCGCTGAGCCCGAATTCCTTCATGGCAATGTGCAGCGCAAACCATGCTTTCACATATTCATCATAAGCCTGCTGCACCGTCAGCTCTGTGGACCATTCGCAGTTATACCCTTCGTCCTGCGCGTTGATGCACGGACGCGGTATGCATTTGCGAAGCTCCTCTCCGTCCATCACCTGCACCGTTTTCAGCTCCATAAAACGAAAGCCCGCCACATATGATGCGACGATATTCTGTGCCATCTGCGTATTGGGACCGGCCGCGGGTCCAATCGGGCTCCCAAGCTCACGGCCGAGTATATTGACCTTTTTGCCGGCACGGTAAAACTTGCTTTCCGGTATGCCAAACACGCTGTGCTTTTGACGGTATTCATCCATCATCCAATGTATCAATTGAGAAAACGGCATCGGCGTCATTATTTCGCTCATTGTCGGCCCCCTTCCGTATTATACGCGCTTCCAGAATTCGGCCGCTGTTTCACGCGCTTTGGCCGTTACTTCCGCCTCGTCCACTGTCTGCAGCACGCGATCCTTCATGACAAAAACACCGTTTATCATCGTGGATACCACACTGCGGCCCGTCATGCCAAAGAGGATATGCGAATTGATGTTTTCTTCGGTCAGCGGCGTGGGCGGATCATAATCCACAACGATAATATCCGCATACGCCCCTTGCTTCAATATCCCGAGAGGCTTTTCAAAATGTCTGGCGCATATTTGAGCGTTATTGCGCAGAAGCATCCGCGCCGTTTCGCCCCACGCGACGCTGGGATCTCCCATGTTGTGCTTGTGCAGAATATTGGCGACCTTATACGATTCAAGCATGTCCGTTGTATAACCGTCGGTGCCAAGCCCCATCAAAATCCCTTTCTCCATCATTTGCAGCACGGCGGCGCATCCGACCGCATTGCCCATATTCGATTCGGGGTTGTGTACCACCATCGTGTCCGTCTGCTTTAGAATATCCATCTCGCGCGCGTTGATATGTATGCAATGGATAGCAAGCGTTTGCGGGCCAAGAATTTTCGCGTCATGCAGACGTTCCGCCACGCGCCTGCCGTATTTTTTGAGGCTGTCGTATAAATCGTCAATTCCTTCCGCGACATGAACATGAAAGCCCGCGCCGTTTGCGGCCGCTGTACACTTTTCCAGCGTTTTGTCCGACAACGTGAATGATGCATGAAGACCGAACAGACCTTTTATCATATCGCTGTTCTGTGCCTTGGCGTAAGCGATAAAATCCGCGTTCTCCCTGATGCCCTGATCGGCAATCTCAATGCCATCCCTGTCGGACACCTCGTAGCAAAGCGACGTGCGCACGCCGAGCCTGCGCGCCGCATCGGCTATGGTCTTCAGACTGCCGGGCACATGGCCGGCGCTTGCGTGATGATCATATACCGTCGTCACACCGTTTTTGATGCCTTCGATATAGGTGACATAAGCGCTGTATTCAATTTCCGGCAAATCCAGCGCCCTATCCACACGCCACCAGAGATTTTCGAGTATCTGTGTAAAATTCTTTGAGACCTTGCTGTCTTTCAGCGTCATTCCGCGTGCGAACGCGCTGTATATATGGCCGTGCGCATTGATAAGCCCCGGCATAATCACGCGCCCCGCAGCATTATAAAATGCGCCGCGCGGGTATTTTTCCTTCATGTCCCGCGTCGTGCCCAAATCCGTTATCAGACCGTCTTTAACAACGACGCAGCCGCTGCCGATCAGAGGGCGGCTGTCATCCTGCGTGATGACCGTTCCGTTACCAATCAATATCATAGACTTCCCCCATTATGGCACAATTACGGTGCCGGTTCTGCCGTTTAAGCCGTCAAGAAGCCCCTCAAGCGAAGTGATTAGCGCCTTGCAGGAAGGCTTCTCCGTCACAACGCGCATCGCGGCCTTCACTTTGGGCAGCATAGAGCCTTTGCCGAACTGGTTCTGCCCGATGTACTCCTGCGCTTCGGCACAGCTTAAGCTGTCGAGCCATTTTTCGTTTTCTTTTCCAAAATTCAGAGCCACCTT
>JAJUJH010000083.1 GCA_029265435.1 Clostridiales bacterium | reverse complement strand
GTTGACGGTATTTTGCTGCCGTGTTACTCTTTCTTTGCAAAGTTTGTTCCTCCGTGTTAATTGGTTTGTGGTCATTCCAATTTTACCACTTCGGTTCAAACTTTGCTTCTTTATATGTTACCTATGTATTGTACCTCAACACGCCGTCCGTAAGCGATTTCAAAAATCCTTTGCCGTCCGTATTTTCTCCATAGAGCAGCCCGTCCTTCACATAGACCGTATTGACGGCGCCCATCAACGCGGCATCCTCCGCGACCACGTCCAGATACTTAAGCACATTCACCTTATGCGGTATCGTGAGGTTGATCCCCTTGAAATTCATCGCCCTCAGCCCTTTCACCGCGTCGCCCAAATCCTCCGGTTTTACCATGATCGTAAGATACCGGTACGGCAGCCCCATGGCCGAAAAAGCGGCCTCCTGCATCACCACTGTGGGGTTTTCATCAACCGGGCATCCGAATACGCCGACCAATTCGTCACGATAGCTTTTTCTCATAGCATCAATCCGCTCCCGTTATTGTTTTTATCGCCTGTTATGATATGTCTTTTTCCTTTTCCTTCGATGTTTCAGCGGGCGTTTCCTGCCGATTTTTGGCCAAAATGGCGTCTGCGGGTATGCCGCGTTTGTTGTTGACATAGTAAAGCAATATTGCGCCCAGCACGATGAATATCGATATCAGCTGCGATGTGGAAAGCGCGCCGACGCTTCCGCGGCTGTCGTTTCGAAAAAATTCGATCACAAAACGCCCGACGCCATACATAAGCAGGTATAACGCCCCCACATTTCCCTTGATTTTGCTCTTTCTCGCGTAAACCAAAAGGACAAGGGCGATCAGAAAATCACCCGCGGAGGAAATGAGCTGTGTCGGCAGAAGCGGAACGCCCGCGGGAGCAAGGCTGCCCTCCGGAAAAATCACTCCCAAAAAAGTGCTTTCGCAGCCGTAACAGCAGCCGGCAAAAAAACAGCCGATTCTCCCAAACCCCTGAGCCACTGCCACAGCCGGCATGGCCAGATCGAAATAGCTCATAAAACTGATTTTCTTTTTCCGGCAGTAGACAACGGCCGCCGCTAAGCCGCCGATGATGCCGCCGTATACCACAAACCCTTCGGAACCGAGCACCGAAAGCGGATCGGCGAAAAATGCCTCATGCTCCACAATCACATATAGAAGCTTTGCGCCCAAAAAACCAAACACGATGGCAAGCAGCGCGATATCGATCACCGCTTCCTTTTCGAGTCCGTAAGCCTTTGCCCTGTAATAACTCAACACAACGGCAGCGGCAAACCCGATGGCGATCATCACGCCGTATGTGTGGATCGTCACGCTGCCGACGGAAAACAGATTGTTATACATATTCCCCTCTTGACCCTCCTGCGAATTACAATATCATACTTACCGGACAAACTCAAATATCGCCGTGTTTTCAGACGGCAAGTTTGACACTCAAAACATTGTCCGGGAACGCCGAACAGCATGAATAATCGGGCAGAGAAGCCAAAATCATCTCCAAATGATACGATCGGTTTTCCTTTTATAGTTCTAATTATCTCTAATGTTTATTATCATTAATTATATAAATTTTTATATTTAGTATTGAAATTTAACATATAATTCTATATAATTACACACAAAGCAAATGCAATATCCAAAATAATTACTCTATCCATGAATCAAGGCGATGTCTATGAGGGTATAGAAATTCCTTGCAAAAGCCGAGAGACCCGAACCAAGCCATTGGTACTGTAGAAGAAGGCTAAGAAAAATAACAAAACAAAACGATGAGTTGCCGGCAAGGCAGAAAGGCAAATCACCGGATCATTGCTCTCAACAGCAAAGTGTATAATGTAAACGGAGTGCCAAAATGAAATCAATATCTGATAATTTCAAACAGATACCATTATGGCGTATTATTCTGGCGATTATTTTTTTGCTCGGCCTTTCTTTCAACGCTTATGCGGCGTTGTCATTCGAAGGGCCGCCATCGTTCCAGGAGATGACGCTAACGCAACTTATCGATGTGACTACGTTCAATCTGTATTATATACTGCTGCTTGTTATAGCGGGCCTCGGATTCAAAAACGAAAACGCAAATATACAGCACACAAATCCGGACGGCTTTCGGCGGAACCTTAAGTATATCGCTTTTATCTGTTTTCTTTACATTGCGGTACTTTTGGTATTCAATATTTTATCGATGCTGCTGCAAAGCGGTTCGGTGTATTTCAGCGACAAATGGTGCGTTTTACGGCCGGAAGGATTTGAATTTCTTACGCCTTCACAGTCAGCAATTATTTGCATATTGCTTCTGTACCTGCGGCTCGTGTTCTTGGGATGCCTCGTATCCGTGATCAACAGCCGGTGCCGCAAAATGCCTTTCGGGTATTCGGGCGGGTTCGCCGTATGCCTATTTGACGGCATCATGTATTACAACGTTTTTCATCAGAATACAATCGGCGTTCTGCCATATGAGCATTCATATCTGGCATGCATATTCATAACGCATTTGCCTGCGCTTGATGTCTTTTTAAGCGTCTTGTACTGGCTCATTATGATAGCGGCTGCCGGACTTTTATACCGTCTGTTCAACAGACAAAGCAAGTCCGTTCCGGTTAAGGAGGTGTTCTGAAATGGGGAAAATCATCATAAGCGATATAAAAAGAGCACTGAGTTCCAAGAGGTTCTGGATTTCCGCCGGGCTTATCATAATATGCACGGCAATCAATCTTCTCGCTTCGAGCGCCTATGATCTTAATAAGCGGGTCGGATGGATCGGGCTTTTTATATTTGGTAATATCATCGGAAATCCGATGATATATTTATTAGAGCCTTTTATTCCCGCGTTTATTTTCGCACCGCTGTTTATGGAAGACATAAAATCGGGGGCTTATAAAGATGTATCTAAAAAAACGGGACTTAAAAAATACCTCGCCGCACGTTCCGTTTCTTCATTGATAGCCGGATCCGGTATTTTTATTATCTCCCTGCTCATAATACTGGCAGGGTGCTTCTTCTGTGATCCAACCGTACAGACCATCGAATATATGCCGATAGGGCTGTTCAAGGAAGTCTATTATTCGTCCGCTCTCTTGTACATAATATTGTTCATTTTATATACGGCCCTCTGCGGAGCGCTTTTCTGTTTTTTGAGCTTTGGGATCGGATTGGCGTCGAACAGTTCATCCATGTCGTTGGTGCTGCCGGGAATAATCGGTTCTTGCTCATATTTAATGTTGAATCTTTTTAACAATCCCGTTTTATCATGGATGCAAGTATTACTGCCTTATTTGGTATACGCGTTTGACGTCGGTACGCCGCCGCTGAACAGGATGGCCAAGCTATGCTTTATATTGTTTGCATCTTTGATATTGGTTGCCGCAGGGTACCACAAGCTGAAAAAAGAATCACGTGTTAATACCGCCGCAACCGGCGAAACCCATGCAAACAAGATCGAGGTATAAGAATGAAAAAAGCGGCTTTTATCATTTTATCCATGCTGCTTGCCGTTTCTCTGGCCGCCTGCCAGCCGACGCCGGAGAAACCTGCGGCAGCGGATAAAAACGGGGCTCTGGAAAAAATAATCGCTCAACCGGCTGTGACGGGGAGTCCGGCGCCGATTCCCGACAGCTGGCAGGAGGAATTGCAGTTCCAAAACGGGACTCAGGTGACAGTTGACGCGAAGATTGAAAAACCGGACGTCTCATCTTACCCGGTCATTTCTGCAACGCCGCATAAATATACTCTGGAAGACGCCCAGTATTATGCGGACATATTGATGCAGGGCAGGCCGATATACGAATACAGCAGAGTGCGGACAAAAAGCGCCGTTGAAAAGGATATCATCGATATTAAAGCGCAAATGGAAAATACGAAAAACATGCAAAATGTACCCGAGGATAAGCGGCAGTCGGTTATTGAAGACCTGAACCAGCAACTTCAGTCTCTTGAAACGGAATACCAAAACGCTCCCGATAAAGAGCCTGAAAAAGTACCGGCGACATTGCAATTCAAGGACGATTCGCAGGGAAATCACACCATTATGGTCGAAGCAGATTTGGGCGAATCCGTTCCCGCTGTTTTGATAATGACAACCTCCGACGACGGGATGGGCAGTATATTAACGTTCAGCAATACAGGCGCGAACAGAAATTATAATACACAGGTCGAGGTAAGGGATAGCTACGCGGGCATGACGCTTTCTCGGCGGGAGGCGCAGGATGCCGCCGAAAAGTTCCTTAAAAATATCGGCCTCACATGTATACAGCTCGCAGATACTAGTTCGTTCACGGATCCGAAGGGTTTTGAAAACGAGGACGCCTCTGCTCTTGCGGATAACCCTGAAGTCAAAAAGGATTATCAATTTCAGTTTTCCAAAGTCATCAGCGGCATACCGGTCACATGTATTAATTCTAATTACGGGCTTACTTATAGCTATGAGGCCGAATACGATAAAACATGGCCTGACGAGGTTATCGACGTGCGCGTTGACGACGGCGGCGTATACGGTTTCTTGTGGGGCGGAGCGGGAGATACGGGCCAAGTACTGAATGAAAACGTCGAAATGCTCGGGTTTGATAGCATAAAAGAATTGTTCAGAAAGCAGATATTTTATCAAAGGACCTGGTCCGGCCCCACATATACCGACAGCAAAATCACTGTCAGAAAGGTCAAACTGGGATTCATGCGTATCGAGTTAAAAGAAAACGAATATGTATATGTACCCGTATGGGATTTTATCGGCGATTGGACGTATACGGACACGATAGTCAATGAACCGGGCGGCATATATAACGTTAGCTTTTTGACTATAAACGCAATAGATGGAAGCACTATAAACCGGAATCAGGGGTATTGACGGCCTTAGCCGGGAACAATACGGGGTTCGCGTCCAGCCCCTAAATAACAGCTTATAATTTCCTGATTATGGAGTATGCGCCGAGCTTTCATCGTCAGCGCAGAATATACGCTCAGCAATTCATCATAATCCGGATTATCTCTTTGTCGGTTTCCTTCATGCCGTCACGCCCAAGCCGGCAGACGTTTCGAATGGTATTTTCAACGCCTTTAGAGATAATGCCCTCACCGTCCCTGAATTCATGACCATCCCGGTACATGAAATAACCTAATATGCCGGCTTCCACCGCGGCGGCAACCTTTCCCGCACAGGATGGTTTTGCGCCATCGCATACGATGCCAGACGTTACAGCCAAAGCGTTTACGATTGAATGGGCCACCGAACTGAATCCGCCGCCGTACAAATAGGCAATCCCCGCTCCTGCACTGCATCCCGCGTTAATCGCTCCGCAATATGCTCCCAATCGGCCGATCATACTTCTTTGATGAATCGCACAGAGATTGGAGACGACAAGCGCCCGGTATAGCTGTTCCCGGCTGCAGCCCAATTCCTTGGCGTATACAATAACAGGCAAAGAGCAAGCAATACCCTGATTGCCGCTCCCGGAGTTTATTATAACGGGCATTTCGCATCCGCTCATTCTGGCATCGGAACCGGCTGCCGCCAATGCACGGGCACGCACGTCTATTTCATTGCCAAAATACTTTATCAATACTTTCCCGACATTTGCGCCATAGTGATTTTTCAGGCCTTCCTCAGCAATTGCCGTATTATATAGTATTTGACGTTCCAAAACGTCCTGTATGTCATTTATGTCTACACTATCAGCAAAATTGCATATTTGCTCAATATTTAAAAGTTTTCTGTCGGGTTTTTTTTGCGAATTATTTACGCCGAAATCCGCTTCAAATAAAACAGCATGATCTTTCTTGATATAAGCAACATTCGTGTGTGTCCCTGTGATTCTTACTGTAACGGTATGGCCGTCTCCGGCAAGATGCGTTGTGATATCCAGAACTTCTTCGCTTTGGGCTATTTTTATTGAAATGCCGACGTTATTAATAAAATCGGCAATCTGTGCTTTTTGGATGTCGGATACTTTTGAAATGACTTCAAGCTTTTTATTGGAATCGCCCGCGATAATTCCTGCGGCGGCTGCGGCTTCAATTCCTTTAAGCCCTCCGGTATTCGGTATGATAACGCTTTTAACATTTTTAATAATATTTCCGCTAACTTCCATCTCGACTTTTTCCGGTATATTACCTAAAGTTTCGCGTGCGACCGCAGCGCAAAAGGCAATGGCTATCGGCTCCGTACAGCCTAAGGCTGGTACAAGCTCTTCCTTTAAGATATCGAGATAAGTTTTATATAACAATGAGTCTTTATCCATCATCATACCCTCGTTATATCCTCATTTTTATTCCAGAGCTGAAATTAGCTTTAATAATTTCAACATTCAAACGGCTTATTCTTTAAAACGGTCATGCCGCCAACAGTGGCCTCTACAAAACTTCCCTCTCCCACCGCGGCCGCATATGATATTTTTAGAGCCGCACTTTGGACAAGCGTATTTGCCGTTGCTGATCCGTTCCATGTTTTCATAGCTCTCGGCCCACTCATGGCCGCATTCAAGGCACCGAACCGAACAGATATTGCGCGTAAAATTACCGCCCTCAATACGAATCGCTTTTCCGTTAATCAGACTATCTGCAACTTTCTCACGGGCAGAAAGGAGTATCCGCTGGAAAGTCGGACGGGATACCTGCATTTTTTCCGCACATTCTCCCTGCTCCAAACCCTCCAGGTCTTTAAGCCGTATTGCCTCAAGTTCCTCCAGCTTTAATATGTTTTCATCAAATTGAGTCGTTCCCTGATCCGACGGTATAAAGTTCTCAACTGTTGGAATATGCTCAATCTGCCGCCATTTCGTTGGCCTTGCCATATGGCACCTCACTTATCACTCTGTTCTGCGTACATTGCTCTCTGGCCTTATCACATTTACTATACCTTGCTTATGTTTCATCCGCAATGCATTCATGATTAGCCTCCATTAATCCGACTTAAATTTATCCCAGACACACAAAAAAAGAGACAGGGTATTCCCGCCTTCTTAAGAGTGTTGAAATACCTTCGGTTTTCCGACAGTTTTCTGGCTTTGCTTGTTCCTTCAAACTCGAAACGGCATAAAACCGAAAGGGGTGGGCTGCACGGGCAAAGCCCGTCTTGCCCATAAATGAGATTTTTAGCTTTATTGACATCCTGAATGAGACAAAGTATTCCAGCCTTCTTTTCATTCTTTTTAAGTCTTTACTCGTCTGCTTCAAAGCCTTTGAGCCGTTTCCGTACCTCTTTCAGTTGGTTTTCCAGAAAGTCGGCTTGCTTTTGCAGAATTTCTTTTTCGTCCACATCACGCACCGTCCCCTGATAGGCATGAGACCCATAACCATAGGGATAGGCACCAAAGCGCGCCCAGCCCGGCAAACCGGTCATATAGTACATCCTTCTGAAGCCTTTTCCGCACTTCATGCTAATCCCGGTATTCACAAATCCCGGCGCTGCATATCCTGCGCAGCAACCCATCGCTCTTCCTGTCATCGGCCCCATTCCCATCGGGCCTGTTCCGTCTCTCCTTGGCATATTGATTTTCCTCCTTTCATTCGTGCGGAAATACTCAATCCGCTTTAATATCATCTCTTGCTAAAGCGCCTTCCCGCATCCTTAAGTATATCCATCGCTTTGCTGACACTGGCGCGCGAAACCCCAACAAGGGCTGCAACATCCGCCGAATGTACCGGTTCACCGTTTTTTGATAGTATCAACAACGCTTTAAGATAATCCTGTATCGATGGTGTCAGCTTCTCCATACGATCACCGCCCGAGTCCTTATTGGCTTCTCACCATATTTGAGCCGCATTTTGGGCATGTTACCGAACTACAGGGTACTCTTTGTTGATGGGGGACCTTTTCACCACACCTCGGACATACACAATATCCGCCCGATCCTGCAGCCATATTGCCGCCCATCCGGCCTCTGACGCCTCTTCCCATTCCGGCCCCGCCGCCACCGACAGGGCCCTGGCCCAACGGGCCCGTTCCATCTTTTCCCGGCATAGCACACCTCCTATTTTTCATGGGCATGGTCGCATTCCGTTTTTTCAATACCATACCCGCGTCCATCGCCCGGTTTACAGAGGCTGTCTCCGCCCGCAAGCGTTCCCTTCATCAGCCTTTCGATCACGTTTTCAATCATATCGTCTATGCCCGCTACGATTTCAATCCCATACTGTCCGAAAAGCTCCGTCGCCCTTGCGCCAATGCCGCCGCAGACGATTTTCTTCGCGCCTTTTTTGTTCAGGAACTCAGGTATTGCGCCCGGCGCATGACCGGGGTTAGTCACCTGTTCCCTTTTCACAATATGCCCGTTCTCAATGTCCACCATCGTATAAGCCTGGCATCTTCCAAAATGCGGCGATACCTGTCTCCCGTCCGTTGCAATAGCGATAATCATTTCATGACCTCCTTGAATTCATCTCGTGCTCCAAGCTCGGCTTTGAGCCTGTTCCACAGCCGCTCAATCTCCCGAACAATGTTATCTATTTGCGCTTCAACCGGGGTTTTCAGCCGTTGGAGCGCTTTTACAATTTCGGGCTCAAAGGATATTTTGCCGATTACGGGAAATCCGTTTTTCTCACAATAGTGTTCAATTGCCGCTGTGATTTTCAGGTTAAGATCATACTTATTGATGCATACAAACGCGGGAATGCCAAAGTGCCGCGCGACGCCGAGCACCCTTTCCATGTCGCTTTGTCCGGACTTTGTCGGCTCGCACACCGCAACGACAGCGTCCGCTCCAGTCATGGACGCGATAACCGAGCATCCGATACCGGGGGACCCGTCAATAATCGCCCATTCCTCGCCGTTGATATGGCCAAACAGGTTTTCTTTGACCTCGGTCACAAGCTTTCCCGAGCCTTCCGCGCCGATATCAAGCAAAGCGTGAGAAAATGTTCCGCGTTCCGTGCTGTCCACAAAGGTTTCGCCGGTCTTCACATCTGCCAGAGAGATCGCGCTCACGGGGCAGGCCAGCACACACGCGCCGCACCCCTCACATTTCATCGGCAAAACCTGAAAATCCTCCGATATGGCGTCAAACCGGCATACCTGTCTGCAGCGTCCGCAGGATATGCATATCGCCGAATCGATGACCGCCTGCTCCGCGCCGAAGTAATCGTCTTGCTGCAGCCGCTTGCCGTTCAAGAGCAAATGCAGGTTGGGTGCGTCCACATCGCAGTCGGCCATGATCTTGTTTTTGACTAGCAAGCTCAATGAAGCCACAACCGTACTTTTACCCGTGCCGCCCTTTCCGCTGATAAATACGATCTGCTTCATGATGCTGCACTCCCCTTGATCCTGTCATATAATTGAACAAATTTGTCTTCCCAGTCTTTGTCCGTTTGAACAGGCAGTTTACCGTTTGAGTAGCTTTCCGCGATTTTGCGCATATACGGAATTTCCATCAATATCTCAATGCCTTCCAGCTTGCAGTATTCCTGAATACTCCGATCCTCGTGCATCGCCTTGTTCACCACAACTCCGAACGGGATCTCCATCTTTCTCACCAGCGAAACCGCGATTTTCAGATCATGAAGGCCAAAGGGCGTAGGCTCTGTAACCAGTATGCAATAATCGCATCCGTCAACGGTCTGGACCACAGTGCAGGAAGCGCCGGGGGAGCAATCCAGAATCACGGGAACGTCATCACGCATCCGCTCCTTTAATTTATGTAAGATGGGTATCGTGATCGGCTCCCCTATATTCAGCTTGCCTTGCATAAAACGTCCTTCTCCGTCCGTTTCCACAACACCGATTTCCCTTTGTATTTCGAAGATCGCTTTCTGCGGGCAGGCAATCACACAGGCGCCACAATGGTGGCAGACTTCTGGGAAGATAAGAACTCTGCCTTTGACGACGGCAATCGCGTTGAAACGGCATGCTTTCCCGCACACCGCAACCGTCGCATTTCGTTTCATCAACCTCGGGCACAAGAACGCAGACGGGCGTGATATGCTCAATCTTCGGATTAAGAAACAGCGCACCGTTTGGTTCTTCCACATCACAGTCAACATACTGGCAGCTAGAAACGGATGCGGCAAGGCTAGCCGATACCGTTGTTTTTCCGGTACCGCCTTTTCCGCTTAAAACCGCTATTCTCATTACTTCCCTCCCATACCGGAATGAGCCGGAACAGTTGTGCTGATTCGCTCAAGCGCTCCTTTCTTATGCAGCTCCACGTTTTCTTTGACCGAAACAGCGCTCCCTTTATATATCTCGATCTTCGCCGCTTTGAGTACGTTCATGGCGTTAGGCCCCACATTGCCGGTAATAACCGCCTCTGCGCCTTTGTCCGCAACCAGTTGGGCTGCCGAAATACCGGCTCCGCCCGAAGACGCCGCCGCCGAATTGTCGATGACCTCATATTCCATGGTTTTGGTTTCGACAATGATGAAGCTTGCCGCCCTTCCGAATCTTTGGTCCAACGGGCTCTCCATTGTATTTCCTGCTGCGGATACTGCAATTTTCATTGTAAAATGTTCTCCTTTCACTATTAGCGCAACCAAATAGTTATTGGCTTATGCTCATAACTTATTTTAACGCCAATTGTGGGCATATGTCAATAATCCGTTTGAATGATTTGAGGGGCCGCTTTCACAGGTTCATAGTCAGAACGATCAGCCCAGCAAGCTCGGCAAGAAGCGGAAAATCAGGGACTGCTGATTGTGGCTAAAACCGATGATACAATGCGGTACGATCTTACACCTTACGAATTTAACCCATTAAATCTGCCGTCCAGGACACTACAGCTTGCAGATAACTACGTGTCACAGCAAATGCAAAGCGCCATATCGCCCCGCAGATGAAAAAAGCCCGAAAACACCTTAAGGGTTTTCGAGCTTTTAATTTTGGAGCCGCTAATCGGATTTGAACCGATGACCCCTTCCTTACCATGGATGGGCGCAAAACCTGGAAACCCTTTTTTAATCAGGGGTTTAGGCATTTCGTCAAAAAAACCGATAATAAAACCGACTTATTATTTAATACGAGGTGGGGTTAAACGGTATTATAAGAGATGGTATAAGATGATTTGCACATTGACTAATGTTTCTGACGCCTCTTATAATTAGGGTCTACTGAATAACAAGAAAGCCCAGCGAACAAGGCAAAAAGCGGCATGTATAGTATAACATGGCTATTAAGATGACGCACGAAAGAAGAGTCCCAAAAAACGGTCAGCATTGGACGTAGAATGCTGTCATAGTAACGAAAAAGGTGAGAAAAAGCTATGGCAACGAAAAAAAGTATCGGTTTTGCAGATATACAAAGGCAGTTTGATACTGAAGAAGCATGCAGAGATTATCTGTTCAATCTGCGCTGGCCGAATGGATTTATATGTCCCGTCTGTGGATGCCATGAGTATTATCACATTACAACACGACATAAGTATGCATGTAAAAACTGCCGGTATCAGGCATCTGTAACGGTAGGTACTGTCATGGACAGAAGCCATTTAAGCCTGAGAACATGGATATGGGCAATATACTT
>JAJUJH010000088.1 GCA_029265435.1 Clostridiales bacterium | reverse complement strand
GTTGACGGTATTTTGCTGCCGTGTTACTCTTTCTTTGCAAAGTTTGTTCCTCCGTGTTAATTGGTTTGTGGTCATTCCAATTTTACCACTTCGGTTCAAACTTTGCTTCTTTATATGTTACCTATGTATTGTACCTCAACATTTTTTCTGCCCTTGCTTTTCAAAGTCAACGCTTTTTGCCGTAAAAGCCGTAACGACATTGGTCCGGGTCTCAGCCGGGAAAGCATTCCGCCAAAAGGCGATACAGCCTATAATTTTGGCCTTAACCCCAAGAATCATATATCAAATATTATATCGTGATCTTCTGTTTTGAACTCACAGGAATGATAATATTATCAAATTGGTATTCGTCCACAAGCTTCTTCATATCATCCGCTTCCACGCTCCAGTTAAAATCTAACAGATGCACTCCGATAACCTTTTTTGTCTTCCCTTCTGATCTGATTTTCAGCAGATAACTTAAGCTGTGATGAATGACTGCCGCGGCTTCTTCTTTGCCATTTAGATATGCTTCATCCACAAGGTTACAGATTACGGCATCCGTTTCACCTATCATTTCTGCAAGCTCCTTTGTCATTATACTGTCACCTGTGACGTATAATCGTTTTCCCATCACTTCAATAAGGTAGCTGTTATGAATCGGATCCCAATGATTGAAATGGTTCGTATGATAGCATGTAATGTTGATAGTATCCAATGATATGCGGGAAGGTTCTTGATATTGATTCGTATAAAGAACCTCAATCTGTTCCAAATCTGCTTTCCCCTGTATGAGTATCGGCTTTAATATCGATGGAGGCCCTATTATCGTTATATCCATACCCTTCACAACAGGTAATTTTTCAGGACTGAAGTGATCTCCATCATCATGAGTAAATAAAAGAACATCTCCCGGCAATACCGCTATCGGCTTCATTATCGTGTTAAACGCATCAATAAGAATCCTTCTGTCTCCCGCATCTATCTCTAATGCACCGATACCAAGATTCATAACATCGACCCGTTCCATACTGTCAAGTCCTCCAATCTTTCACTTAATCATAAATTTGCAAAGGCAAGTGCAAATAAAGTGCCGAGTATTTTTGAAGCTGCCAGTAAAGTCTTGCGCGAAAGCTGCATTTTACCCGTATAATATGAATTTGGGTATAAAATCCTTGTCATCATCGTTTACTTGACACATTTAACGCCAAAATAGGGGTTGCCTAATCGCCGTGTTTCTGTTACAATAGCTTTCACGGTAAGCCTCCTTGGTCAAGCGGTCAAGACACCGCCCTCTCACGGCGGTAACAGGGGTTCGATTCCCCTAGGAGGTACCAAACAAAGCCCGATAGATGCGGGCTTTTTTCATGCCGTAAAACATCGAGCATACGCCAGAGTATACGCTTATTTCTATATTTAAAAACGCTATTAAGCCATAACTGCGGCTTTATCGATAAAAGCCCGATGATTTCCGTTCATCCTTCAATCGGCTTGACGACGGGAGATGGCTGTGCATTGAACACCGTGGAATACGGCGGAACGGAATGTGTGAGCCAGACATTGCCGCCAATCACCGAATCATGACCGATGCGCGTGTCGCCGCCCAGTATTGTCGCGCCCGCGTATATGACCACGTTGTCCTCAATATCCGGATGACGCTTGATGCCCTTGATGGGGTTGCCGTTCTCGTCGAGCGGAAAGCTCTTCGCGCCCAGCGTGACGCCCTGATACAGCTTCACATTGCAGCCGATGGTGCAGGTTTCACCGATCACGACGCCTGTCCCGTGGTCGATAAAGAACCTTCGCCCGATCGTTGCACCCGGGTGTATGTCGATACCCGTATTTCGGTGTGCGTATTCGGTCATGATGCGCGGAATGATGGGCACGCCGCAAGCATTAATATGGTGCGCAATGCGGAATATGCTCATGGCCTCCAGCGACGGATAGCTCAGCATGATTTCTTCGGCGCTCTTGGCGGCAGGGTCGCCCTCAAACGCGGCCTGTATGTCCTCACCAAGCAGATCGCGCACGGCGGGCATCCCTTCAAGTATGCGGATGGTGAGCTGCTCCGCGCGGGAAAGGCAGGCTGCGTCGGTTTCGTTTTCACAGGTGCGTCTCAAAACAACATATATCAGTTCACTAAGCTGCATCGAAACGCATGAAAGCTGCGCCGTAATCACAGCCTTAAGGCGCTTGCGGTTGAGCGGCTCAAATATGCCCGGCAATATCAGCGAGCGCAGGCTGTTCAAGAGGTCGATGACCTGCGCACGTGTGGCGAAGCCAAGCAGATCGTTGTTGTATAGGCCGTCTTTGTTGAGCCGCGTAAGCGATTCGGCGACAGCGTTGTCTTCAAGCCATTGGTTGAGCGTCATGCGTATTCTTCCCTCTTACATCATCTGCAGCAATGTCCGTATACGCCGTCAGGCAGGCCCTGTGCGGCAATGCACCGCCCGTTGCCAAAAAAACGGCGAAAATATTTAACCATCATATTATACCTTTTTGCTCCGGCCATTGACAACCCTTCCGCATCATGCGAGGAGCAAATCATAGGCAAAAGAACTACTGCATTCAATGATTACCAAGCTTTTAGAACATTTGAAGGCTCTCTTAACCTGTTTCACGGCGTTAACGATTATGCGCCTTTTCGAATACGGCTTTTTCTCTCATTTTGACATCCTGTAAATTGACGCAGCTATGCCAGTGAAATAACAAAGCTTTTTTCCGAATTAGGTTTAAAATCATGCCAGTTTTTTACGACATTATCACTGAACCGGTTCAAGTCGATTCAATAGGAATAGATAGTCTTGGCTATCATTTTGACTTTGATACTTTTATTATAACTCCATCCGATTTACCTGCGGACCAAACCGGGGATCTTAATGACATTATCACAGGATATAACGCCGGGGGGTTATTGGCAGGTCCATCTTTAACGATTGATGGTTATTATTTTATCGAAGGTGATGTTAATGCAAAAATTAAAGAAATAACCAATGAATCCATTAACAGCATCTGTGAAGCAATCAACGAAAAGAATCGTCGTAATTACGAAAGCTTTGAAAAGAAAAATGCAGTATCATTATATCTAGATCAAAAAAAAACCGAATTAGAAAAAGGCGGCAAACTAAACCTTCAATTTTGTTATATGTATAAGGATATTGATCCCATAGAATTCAGAAGATACGATTCCGCCGTAGCAAGTATCGTTAATATTATAACGCTTGAAGATGGAAAGAAATATTATAACTATATATTTCAACCTTCTGAAAGAAATGCTGAATTTAGTCTTGTACATTTATTGCATAGTTTACGCTGATATATAATGCCCCCAAGAAATGCGACGCAAAAAAATGATGAATAAGTTATAATAGGAGCATGAATAAGAGAACACAGTATACGGCCGAATACAAGGTGACCGTGGTACTGCGGGAAGAAGAAACGGTTGCTGAAATCGCGGCAACCGAGGGCCTTAACCCGGTGATGATTAGCCGGTGGAAAGCGGAGTTTCTGGAACGCGTCTCCCATGGTATTTGACAGGAAACCGACTGAAGCCGAAAAAGACCTCGCGTCGGAAAAAAGAACGCACCGCAGACCTTGAGCGAAAGGTTAGCTAGTTGATGATTGAGGTCGACTGGCTCAAAAAAAATCTGCTGAAGTTGCCGCCAGACGTGCGCAAATCCATGGTCGAAAATCGCGTCATCTCCGGCGTGGAAGCGGATAAAAAGACGAGCGTGAGTACGTTAAGGGCGTTGCCTGTAAGCAGCATCTTCTCAAGAAACATTCTGCTGGGCGATGCACAGGCCGTGACGGAGAACTATATCCTGTCGGCCATTAACGATAATTTCGTTTCGTCGGGCGACGCGCTAATGGACATTCCATATATCAGCGTTACGGCGAAAACCCATACGCCGCTTGGCATTACCCCTCACAACGATAACGGGATTTACAATCTGGATACGTTTTTACGGTATGTCGCCCTGCGGCACCACATATTCACGGATTTCGAGCTCACGGCTGATTCGCTAAACGTGTCTATCGAAAATCGCAACCCTCCGCTGCATATTGTCGACGCGACGGTGGCGGATGTCTTAAGCCTGAACGAAACGGTGGTTTCCGAGTGCGTATCCAAAGTCACAGTAAAAACGTCGGCGGAGGCAACGACATATTACCTGTTTGACGACGGGACTTTCGGCACAAACCCGGGAGCGGGAACCCGCATACCTGGCAAGTCTGACACGGTTTACTGTGAGAACGCGGCGGACGCCGAAAAAACGGCCGGCGACGTGTTCGCCAAAAACAAGTTCAGCCACCTGATCGAAGCGGAAATTCTTTCAGAATCAAGGCTATACAACGCCGCAGGTATGAGGCTGTACGACCGGGCACTGGTTCGAACAAAGACCGGCGTCTACGACACATATATCAGTTTCAAAAGCAGTAAGAGCGCCAGCAAAACGGCGCTTTTTAAATTTGGAGACGCAAGACTGACGCTGACAGACAAACTGAAGGGAGGAATTTAAGTGGCAATACGGGCCGTTACATTCGATAAGCAGAAAGTCAAATCGCTGGACGACGGGCTATGCCATACGCTGGCCATGGTGAACAAATCCTGCGTCATATCCGGCTGCGCGGTGGCGCAGGACGGCGCGTCGGCGGTAAGCATCTCAACGGGCGTTTTCTTTGTCTGCGGACGGCTGGTGTACGTCACCTCGCCGGAGAGCATCGGCATTCCGTCCGTGCCCGCTGGCCAGACGCAGTACATGCGCGTGGTATTCGAGGTCAACCTCAATCAAACTAACACCGAAACCGAGTTCATGCAGGGCAGCTTTAAAGTGCTGACGGATACCTCCGCCTATCCTGCCCTGACGCAGGACGATATCAACGCGGGCGGGACGCTGCATCAGATGCCGTTCATCAGGCTGCGGGCGGATTCAACTGGAATTATCTCCGGCAGCTTTACGGACGAGCGCACGCTCATGTATTCCGTCGCGAGCATGAAGCAGGACATCGACGGAAAAGCGGCGGCGAATCACTCGCATACGGCGTTGGCGGCGCTGGAGATCACGGGCAACGTGGGTACGGACGACCTGCAAGTGGTCAACGTGTATATCTATTCGGGAAGCACGCCTTCGACAGCGGGCAAGCCCAACGGTACGCTGTTCGTCAAATACGTGCCGTAAGGGGTGACGCATATGGCGAATATAACGATCTATGCCAACAGAGACGCAACGGCTGAGGGCGGCGCGGCAAATACAAACAACGGCAGCGAACAATACCTGTTCGCAGGCGAAAACTCAAACGGCCAAATATCCGAGATATTCGTCGGGTTCGACCTGTCGGCCATACCGGTAAACTCAGTCATCAACTCGGCATACCTGCGTCTGAACCAGTACGACAGCCCGAACGACTGGCTGTCGCCTACGGTAACGTGGCGCGCCCAGACTCCGGCGTCGGACTGGAGCGAAAGCACGATCACATACAACAACCGTCCGACGAGCATACACGCTAACTCGCCGCAGGCGGACGTTACGTTTGCAAATGTGATCAGTTCCCCGGGGTATATTGAGTTCAACGTAACGGTGCACGTGCAAAGAATGGTTTATCCATCCTCGAATGGGCTGTATCTGCCGAATAACGGGTTTCGTTTAAAGTATACGGGCACGTCGTCATCGACGATGAAATACATGCGCAGCCGCGAATACGGTACGCAGTCCCAACAGCCGCGGCTCGTCATCGACTATACGCCGCCCACTGCGCCATCCGCGCCCACAAACCTGTCGCAAAGCCCGAACGCCTTTGAATCGGCGCTGCGACTGTCATGGGCAAAGGGCGGCGACGGTATCAACAACCCCATCACGGGCCACGACGTGCGCTATCAGACATCGGACGACGGCTCAAATTGGAGTTCTGAAACTTCGTTAAATGTATCCGCAAGCGCCACGTATTACGACATCCCGTCGGGTACGGTATCCGGCTGGAGCCGCGGGAAATATGTCCGGTTCCGGGTCGGTTCCATGTCGGCCTATGCCTCCACGATTTACTCGGAGTATTCTTCCGCCGTCAGGAAAAACAGAGTACCGAACACACCAACGGGCACTCCAACCACAAACAAGAGCGTGTACGCGCTCGGCGAGACGATCACCGTATCCTTCACGCCGCCAAGCCCGAGGGACCCGGACAGCGGTTTGTCCGGCGATATTGCCGGGTACGAGGCCAAGATGCAGTACCCGGACGGTACGGATTACAACGGCGGCCAGATCGTGGGTACAAACGCGTCGGGTTCGGCGACGTCAGTGAATGTACCCACTACGGGCTGGACGCCGGGCCTGCAATGGAAGTTCCTTGTACGCGGGTATGATTCGTATGGTGTGCGGGGCGGATGGTCGGCAGCCAGCGCGCTCATCATGATAGGCACGCCTTTGAAGGTTTTGGTATCTGGCTCCATGAAAAGCGTGGCGGAACAGCACGTACTGGTAAACGGCGTCTTAAAACAGGTAAGCGAGATCAAGGTGCTGGTGGACGGCGTGCTAAAGAGTCTGACTATTTAGAAAATGTACAATGCACAATGAAGGTGGAAATTGCTTGCGCAATTTCTTCATTTACATAAATTCTATTCATTGTACATCGTACATCGTAAATCGTACATTGGCAAAGGAGTGTGATGTTCGTTGCTTGAGTTCATAGCGAAATACTGGCTGGAAGCCCTGTTCGGATTCATTCTGACGGGGCTTTCGTTTTTGGTACGGCGTCTGTTCCAGGACGCGAAGATCGCGCGGCGTACCGCGGACGCGGTGCAGGCAGGCATCCGGTGCATGTTGCGCGACCGGATCATCCACAGCTACGAGAAGTATATCAGCCTTGGCTGCTGCCCGCTGTCCGTCCGGGAGAGTATGGAGGAGATGCACATGGCATACAGGGCGCTGGGCGGCAACGGCGCAATCGATCATATCGTTGCGGAGCTGAACGAACTGCCGACTGTTAAAAAGGAGGATAACATCAGATGACAAACAAGGAGCTGGTTTTGGAAGCCCTGAAAATGGCGGGGTTTGACAGCCCGGTCGAAAAAGAAAACGGCGGTATCACTTATCACAAAGACCGCTGGGGGCATGTGTTAGGCGGCCAGGGTGAGTTGTATACCGAGGAGCTCGCAAAAAGGTGGGCAAACGCCCGGCGCTCGGGTAAAACCGCGGCATATTTCTTAAAAAGCGCGAAGCAGTGGTATTCCCCGCCCCGGCGCATCGTGGACTGCTCCGGCCTTATCGTACAGGCGTTTCGGACGTTCATCCCCGATTACGCCGATCGGAGCGCAAATACTTTTAAGGCGCAGTTCGTAAAGTCGGGAGATATCCGGAATATCCCCGAAACGGCGGGACTGGCGGTCTGGAAGGACGGGCATATCGGCATATATCTCGGCGACGGAAAGGTATGCGAGAGCCGCGGCGTAGCGTATGGTGTGGTAATCTCCGATCTCAAAACGCAGAAATGGACGCATTACGGAAGGCTCAAGAGTGTGGAGTATGACGATACGTATTTCGTGTTCAGGAAAGAGCAAAAGCCCTATGAGATCTACACGGTGAAAAAGGGCGACACGCTGTGGGAGATCGCCAAGCGGTACAAGACGACCGTCGACGTATTGGCCAAGCTGAACGATCTGAAAAACCCGTCGCTCATATTCGCGGGACAAAAGATAAGGATTAGGGAGGAAAAGTAACCTATGGAACAATCCAGATGGAAAAGCCCGGTGGCATGGAGCGCGCTTGCGGCGCTTCTTTTTTTCGTGGTGAAAACATGGTTCGGGTTCGAGATACCCGGCTGGGATCAGTTCGTAACGCTGGCCATAGCCGCAGGCGTGGCGTTCGGGATATTCAATAACCCGACGAACAAAACGGGATACTGATTCCATACCGCGCCGCGCAAGAAAAATATACTGAACCCGCCGGGTGTTCGCTCGGCGGTTTTTTTCTTTTTCCAAGTACTCAAAACACCTTTTGCTGTCCTTTGGATGGTGAGAGGGTTTGATGTTTGGAGGAAAAGGATATGGCGAACCATATGGGTGAAAAACCGGAAATCAGACGTGGGAAAAAACCAATATCACAGGAGCAGCTGCAGCGTGAGCTGGATTACCTGAGGGCGCAGCGTATACTTGAAACCATGCTTGATAAAGGACTGATTTCCTTGTCGGAGTTCAACCGGATAACCGCGCTGAACCGCCGATCCTTTTCCCCCGCATTGGCTGAGATCATGCCGGAAATCCGTTGATATTACACGGCTCCAGAGGTAATATCCCACACTGACGAGGGGGTGAGCATTTGAAAACGGTAACGAAAATCATGCCGGGTACTACGGATTTGCCCGAAAAACAAAAACCACGCATTGCCGCCTACTGCCGCGTCTCCACAGACGGCAGCGAGCAGCTGGAAAGCCTAGATGCCCAAATAAAACATTACGAAACCTGCATTAGGGCGGACCCGGAATGTGAATTCGCGGGCATTTACTTTGACGAGGGTATCACAGGTACTAAAAAAGAAAAGCGCCCCGGGCTGCTTCGGATGATTGCCGATTGTGCGAACGGGAAAATCGACCGCATCATGACAAAGTCCGTCAGCCGCTTTGCCCGCAATACGACGGACTGTCTGGAGCTCGTGCGGAGACTGCGGAAACTGGGAGTCTCCATTTATTTCGAGCGTGAAAATATTGACACGGGATCAATGGAAAACGAACTCATGCTGTCCATCCTGAGCGGATTGGCCGAAAACGAATCGGTCTCTATTGCCGAAAACAACAAGTGGGCGGTTAAACGCCGTTTCCAGAACGGCACCTTTAAAATCTCCTGCCCGCCTTACGGCTATGACGCGGTGAATGGAAAGCTGGTGGTGAACGAAAAGGAAGCGGCAATCGTGCGTTTTATCTTCTCTGAAATACTGTCCGGTAAAGGGTACGGAAAAATTACGAATGAACTGAACCGGCGTGGTATACCGGCAAAAAAAGGCGGCCGCTGGACGGAAACATCCGTTCGGGGGATGGTTGGAAACGAAAAATATACCGGCGACGCTCTTTTTCAAAAGACCTATACTGACGATTCCTTTAACCGTCATGCCAATAAAGGCGAAGAGGAACAATACCTGATCGAAAATCATCATGAGGCCATTATCAGCCATGAGGATTTTGAAGCCGCGCAGGCAATCATCCAACAGCACGGCAAAGAAAAAAGCGTGTCGAAGCATGATGATAAGTACCAGAACCGTTACCCGTTTTCGGGGAAAATCATCTGCGAGCAGTGCGGCGGTACTTTCAAGCGCCGCGTCCACGCAAGCGGAAAGTACAGGGTCGCGTGGTGCTGTACCACGCATCTTTCGGATATGGCCAAGTGTCCGGTGAAATATATCCCGGACTGTGCTTTTGAATATGCGTTTGTGACCATGATGAATAAGCTCATTTTCGGGCATCAGACCGTACTCCGGCCCCTGTTCGCCAGCTTGCGCGGAATAAATACCGACGGCAGTCTGGCAAGCATCCGGGAGCTCGACCGGAAACTCGAGGAAAACGCGGAACAGCGAAATGTGCTGGTGGGGCTTCTCACTAAAGGCTACCTGGAACCAGCTGTTTACAATAAGGGGAACAGCGAGCTTCTGCGGGAAGCCGACAAGATACAGCGGCAGAAGGAATCGCTCCTTAGATTCTTAAACAGCGACAGCCGGTACTTAGGCGAAGTCAGTACGCTTCTGCAATACGCCACAAAAGCGGCGATGCTGACCGGCTTTGACGGAGAGCTGTTCACCCGCTTTGTGGAGCGGATTCATGTATATTCCCGAACCGAAATCGGATTTGAATTAAAGTGTGGAATCACGCTCAAGGAAAGACTGGTGATTTGAATGAGCCACATACCCTTGGGTTACCGGATTGAAAACGGAAAAGCCGTGATTGATGAATCGGCTGCCGAGAGAATAAAAATCTTGTTCCAGTCCTATCTGACTGGCGATTCGTTGGCAGCCGCCGCCAAAAAAGCCGGTATCGACTCTTTTCATGCCGGTATCGGTAAAATGCTGCAAAACGCCCGTTATCTCGGCGATGGGTATTATCCGGCGATTATTGACCCGGACACGTTTGTCGCTGTCCGGGCAGAACGTATAAAAAGGGCAGAAAAATTTGGCCGGGTCCGTAAGCCCAAGGAAAAAGCCGAGGCCGTCTTCCCCGCCGCCTTTCGTATACGCGAAGCCACACAGCAGTTTGACGACCCGTTTGAGCAGGCGGAATACGCCTATAGCCTGATAGAAACAGAGGTACAACTGAATGGAAGCAAACAAGAATGTCACCGTGATTCCGGCAAGGAAGCACGCTCACAAAAATAAAGGCGAAGAAAAGCCGAAGCTCCGTGTGGCTGCCTACTGCCGAGTTTCCACGGACAGTGAGGAGCAGGCCACCAGCTATGAAGCGCAGATCGATCATTATACTGCCTACATCAACGCCCATCCCGACTGGACGCTGGCCGGCATCTTTGCGGACGACGGTATTTCCGGCACCAACACCAAAAAGCGCGAGGAATTCAACCGCATGATCGAGGACTGTATGGAAGGCAAAATTGACATGGTCATCACCAAGTCCATCAGCCGCTTTGCCCGCAACACGCTTGACTGCCTGAAATATATCCGGCAGCTGAAAGAGAAAAACATTCCGGTGTATTTTGAAAAGGAAAACATCAACACCCTGGATTCCAAGGGCGAGGTTCTGCTGACGATTATGGCGT
>JAJUJH010000129.1 GCA_029265435.1 Clostridiales bacterium | reverse complement strand
AGCCATGACAAACGAGCAGATCATACTGACAAAAGACGGCTTAAAAGAAAAACAAGATAAGCTGGATTATTTAAAAACCGTAAAAAGAGCCCAGATTTCAGAGCAGATCAAAGAGGCGCGCGCATTTGGAGACCTTTCGGAAAACGCTGAGTATGACGAAGCCAAAAACGAGCAGGCCCGCGTCGAAACCGAGATCGCTCAGCTCGAGAAACTGATTCGAAACGCCATTGTGGTGGATGACGACGAAATTGACGTGAGTACCGCCGGTATCGGCACAACGGTGCGCATTCTCGATATGGAATTCAACGAAGAAGAAGAATATTCAATCGTGGGGTCGGCGGAGGCGGATGCCGACAAAAAGCGCATATCTAACGAATCACCCGTGGGCGCCGCTCTGATCGGCAAAAAAGTCGGCGATCTCGTTGAAGTCGCCGCGCCCGGCGGCACCGCCGTATTCAAGATCATCGATATTTTCCGGCAAAGGTAGGATGACATGGAACAAGACGTGAGTCAACAGTCCGCGGAGACGCTCAGTGAGGTTCTCCGCGTCAGAAGGGAAAAGCTTGAGGAACTTCGCGGCACCGGTCACGATCCGTTCATGGTGACGCGTTTTGAAAAGACTCATTCTTCGAAAGATATACTCGGCCATTTTGAGCAGCTTGAAGGACAGACTGTGCGCATCGCAGGGCGGCTCATGTCCAAGAGAATCATGGGCAAAGCGAGTTTTTCGCATCTGCAGGATTTCGACGGGCAGATCCAGCTTTATGTCCGCCGCGATGTGCTTGGCGACGAAGCTTACACGGCGTTTAAAAAATACGACATCGGCGATATTGTCGGCGTCGCCGGCGAAGTGTTCAAAACAAACGCGGGCGAGATCTCCGTTAAGACCACCGAGATCCAGCTCCTTTCAAAATCGCTGCTGCCACTGCCCGAAAAATACCACGGCCTTAAAGATACCGACCTTCGTTACCGTCAGCGCTATGTGGATTTAATCGTCAATCCCGAGGTCAAACGGACATTTCTCGCGCGTTCGCTCATCATCAAAACGATCCGCGATTATATGGACGCTCACGGATTCATCGAGGTTGAAACGCCGATTCTCATGGGAGAAGCGGGCGGCGCTGCCGCGCGGCCTTTTATCACGCACCACAACACGCTCGATATCGACATGTATCTGCGCATCGCGACGGAACTGCATTTAAAGCGGCTCATCGTGGGCGGTTTTGAAAAGGTTTACGAGATCGGCCGCATATTCCGGAACGAGGGCATGTCGGTCAAGCACAACCCGGAGTTCACCACGATCGAGCTTTATCAGGCATACGCCAACGTGGACGATATGATGAGCTTATGCGAGAATTTGTTTTTCGAATGCGCCCGGAAGCTTTACGGCACCGGAAAGATCGAATATCAGGGCGTGCCCGTCGATCTAACGCCGCCGTGGCGCAGGCTGTCCATGCTGGAGGCCGTCAAACAGTATACGGGCGCTGATTTTTCCGACTGCACCGACGAACAGGCCGTTCAGATCGCGCACGGGATCGGACTGACGTTTGACAAGCCTTTATCGCGCGGAGAAATCCTCTACGCGGCGTTTGACGCTTTGGTTGAGGACAAGCTGACGGAACCCACCTTTATTTACGGATATCCCGTGGAAGTTTCGCCGCTCGCCAAGAAGGACCCAAGCGCGCCGTGGCTGACCGAACGTTTTGAGCTGTTTATCACGGGGCGCGAGCTTGCCAACGCCTTCTCGGAGCTGAACGACCCGGACGACCAGCGAGCGCGTTTCGTCGCACAGGCACAGCAGCGCGCCAAGGGAGACGACGAAGCGCATGTGATGGACGAGGATTATCTCAACGCGCTTGAATACGGCCTTGCGCCCACGGGCGGAATGGGCATCGGCATCGACCGCATGGTCATGCTGCTGACCGACAGCTATTCGATACGCGACGTGATTCTTTTCCCCACGATGAAGCCGAAGGAATGACGTTATCACGAGCATTTCGCTCTTATGATATTTATTTTATCAAGGCGTCCGGGCGACAATCATCGTCCGGACGTTTTGCGTTCATGTGGACGCCGCCGTCTTCTTTGGGTATATTGTGGATGGGACGCAACTATGCTATGATGAACGAGGAATAGGAGTGATGATTTTGTCGCCGACGGTGCAGGTCGTTTTGCGTTTCGCGTGGTTCATATTAACAAGGCTGCTTTTGGCCGGCATTGTTGTCGGTCTTATCGCGCTTTCTTTTTTCGCCGCCATGGATTATATGAATATCCAGACGCTCATTAAAGACGGCCTTCAGGTTCGCGCCGGCGTCGTGATAAAGGGCGACGATCCGACTCTGCTCTCCAAGGTTTTTTCAAAGAGCTTTCTTGAGCAGGATACGCTGCTCAAATCAACGGCGTTTCAGCCTTTTGACGTTTCGGATTTTGACTATCGGTGCGATGTGGGTTTTGCCCTTGTTTTGCCATGGGAACAGACTGCCACAGTCCGCGTGACCGAGGAAGTCAAAGACATCAAAGCCGAGCTGTATTCGGCGGACAATACGCAGGCGGCCGAAACCGCCGTTCCAATATGGGACAACGGCGTATACGACGTGACGGTGGCGCGCTATGAAGACAATTGGCGCGTCGTATCCATGCGGCTCGTGGAAACGCTGCCGCAGCCTACACCCGCGCCCGGCGTCAGCCCCACGCCCACGCCGACGCCCACGCCTACCCCAACACCAACGATTGAGAATCCGGACGAGGTCATTGAGGACTAAACGTGGACAAGGTGTATCTCGCGCCGATGGCGGGCGTTTCGGATGCGGCGTTCCGGCATGTGGCCATTGAGCAGGGCGCTGACTTCACATATACCGAAATGGTCAGCGCCAAGGGCTTGAAATATGGCAGCGCCAAAACGGAATCCTTGATTTCTTTTGCCGAAAACGAAAAAACCATCGGCGTTCAGTTTTTCGCGAGCGATCCGGACGCGCTGAAAGCCGGAATCGAATCGGTTCAGGCGCGCTATGATGACCGAATCGCGCTTTTTGATATCAATATGGGATGTCCCGCGCCCAAAATCACATCCAACGGCGAAGGCTGCGCGCTGATGAGAAACCCGGAACTCGCTTCTCGGCTTATTAAAGCCGCGGTATCCGTATCGAAAAAGCCCGTTACCGTCAAATTCCGCAAAGGATGGGACGACCGGAACGTCAACGCGGCGGATTTCGCACGCATGGCGGAGCAGTCCGGCGCGTCGGCTGTCACCGTACACGGGCGGACGCGCAGTCAATTCTACAGCGGATCCGTCGATCTCGATATCATCGCCGAAGTCAAGCGCAGCGTGAGTATACCCGTCATCGGCAACGGCGATATATTCTCCGCACGCGACGCGTTGAACATGCTCGAAACAACAGGCTGCGACGGCGTCATGGTGGCGCGCGGCGCGCTCGGCAATCCGTTTATTTTCCGCGAAATCAAATACCTTTTTGAGCACGGCACCGAACGGGAAAAAGCGGCGCCGCGGGAAAAGCTCGACGTCCTTTTCAAGCAGGCAGCGCTGGCCTGCGGCGAAAAAGGAGAGCGTATAGCGATGAGACAGATCCGAAAGCATGCCGCATGGTATTTCAAAGGGATGGACGGCGCCGCCAAACTTCGCGAAGCCGCCGTTAAGCTCAATACGCTTGACGACCTTCATATGCTGATCACGCATATTTCAGCCTCGTTTGCGCTCTGAGCCTGAGCCGCCGGACCACAGACTTTGCACAGCGGATGCTTGTTTAAACAAGGAGCAAAAACGGCTTTTTCAGGCTGCGCCTCCCCCCCCTTCAAGTCAATAATGCAGGTTGAAAAATGCTGAAACATGTATTATAGTATAATCTATCTGTATACATGTGTTGTGGGTGGCAAATATCTTTTTTAAAGGGGTTTGAAATAGATGGGCTTGTTTGAATTCAACGATATCGGCATTGACTTGGGTACGGCCAGCGTCCTCGTATACGTGAAGGGAAAGGGTATCGTTCTGCGCGAGCCTTCGGTGGTTGCCGTCAACAGAACAACCGGCGAAATCATCGCAATCGGCGAGGAAGCGCGCATCATGCTTGGCAGAACGCCCGGCAACATTGTGGCCGTCCGGCCTTTACGGAACGGCGTGATCTCAAACTTTCACGATACCGAAAGAATGCTTCGGTACTTCCTGCGAAAAGTCATCGGACGAAGGTTGTTTTTCAAACCGCGTGTCATTGTCTGCGTGCCGTCCGGCGTCACCGAAGTGGAGCGCCGGAGCGTTATCGAGGCAACCGAGGAGGCGGGCGCACGTCATACCGGGCTTATCGAGGAACCGATGGCGGCCGCAATCGGCGCCGGCATCGACATATCCGCCCCGCTCGGCAACATGGTGATTGATATCGGCGGCGGCACCACGGACATCGCAGTGATTTCACTCGGCGGCATCGTCATCAGCGATTCCGTCAAGGTGGCCGGAGATAAATTTGACGAAGCGATCGTGCGCTATATGAAGAAAAAACACAACATGCTTATCGGTGAGCGGACCGCCGAAGAAATCAAAATCAACGTCGGCTCCGCGTTCCCGCGCAAAGAACAGATATACATGGAGGTGGCTGGCAGGAACCTCATTTCGGGGCTGCCAAAAGTGGTTACCATCAGCTCCAATGAAACCATTGAAGCGCTTGAAGAACCGCTCAACGCGATGCTGGAAACACTTCACGGCGTGCTGGAGCGCATTCCGCCTGAGCTGTCTTCCGATATCGCCGAAAACGGCATCTGCATGACGGGCGGCGGCTCTTTGCTTTACGGACTCGACAGACTTTTCAGCGAAAAAACGGGCATTCCCTGTTATGTGGCTGAAGACGCGATTTCCTGCGTGGCCATCGGTACCGGGCTTGCTCTTGACAACATGGAATACTACGCAAACGGCACCGTATATGATTATCGGAAAGGCGATTACTACAACAACTATTAATGCATATCGTCCGGTGGTGGAAAACGAACGATAAGGAGAAAAATCAGTGCAAGTCAGAGAATACGGTTCCGGCGGCAGTAACGGAAAGCCGGCCAAAAAAGGACGCAAGCCCCAAAACAGAAACAGCAAGCTCCTCAAAATACTGTTGGGCGTGCTCGGTGTGCTTGTGGCCGGTTTGGTTGTCGTCGTGATCCTTTTCAGCGACAAAATCAGCGGCGACAATGTCGATTCGCTTTTTGTCAATTCAAACGATATATCCGACACTGACATCGATCCGCAGGTCAGCGGCGTTCAAACGCAAAAGCCAGTCAGTGACGTTATCGATTACAACGGAAAGAAGTACAAACGCAACGAAGCGATCGTCAACATCGTTTTTCTCGGCATCGATTCGGAAGTCGAACGCGGCGCGCTCAATCACAGCGACATGATGATCGTCTGCGCGGTGGATACGCAGGCCAAAACGGCTTCGCTGATATCCATACCGCGCGATGTGTGGACGGACATATCCAAGATTGACACCAAAACAGGCAAAATATCCGAAATGACGGAGAACAGGCTCAATACGGCATATTTGTTTGGAGGCGGCCCGAATAAATACGGCGCGTCCAACGCCAAGGCTTGTATACAGAACTTTCTGGAACGAAAAGTCAAGCTTGAAACGCCTCTCGATTTTGCGCTGGATATACCGATATCGTTTTTTGCGAGCATCGATATGGACGGCATCCCGAAAATCGTGGACGCGGTGGGCGGCGTAAAGGTCAAGCTTGATACGACCATTCCCGACGTCGGAAAAAAGGGTGAGACAGTCACGCTGAAAGGCGAAAAAGCGGAAACCTATCTGCGTGACCGCCATAACTCTTCCGGCTCGGATTTCGGGCGCACCGCGCATCAGCGCGATTTCCTTATTTTGCTCGCCAAGAAGATCAAGAGCATGGGCGCTGTGGAATCGATCACCAAGCTATGGGATGAGTTCAACACGTTTGGCAAAACGGATCTCAATCTCGACCAGGCGCTTGCGTTTGCCAAGCTGCTCAGCGCGATGGATATCGACGCGATACAGCAGTACGTGATTCCGTGCAAAAACGGCAGTGTGGGCGAGGCCGACGTGCTTTTTGAAGACGAAGCGGCGACGCTCGATTTGCTGCTCGGCATCTATTACAAAGAAATATCATAAACCGGATATGAAAAACGACGCTTTGGCGGATTGGTCCATGTGATTACTGATTTTGGATTAAAAACGGCATAGTTTGGTATGTTTACCGGCTATGCCGTTTTTTCAAGTTGTGTGGCCGAAACAGGCAGCACTTCAAACTTACCCATGCATCTTCTTGTACTCCCGTTTTTTTCTTTTTGGGTTTAATCAGCGTTTTCCCAGCGCGCATATTTCAAGCTGCGCGTAAATGGCATGATTATATTGTGTCTGCTTTCTGCTCGCCCATTTTTGGGCTTTTATTTGAAAAAATTTTTTGAAGCAAGAAGGAGTTCCTGTATAAACGTCGAATTATAATAGCAGTTTATTAAAGCGTTTTATAAAGTATTTAAGTAATATTCAAGGAATTTCGATGAAAACACAGGCGGCAAAGAAAAACTTAAACAATATAAAGATGCGCGCATCCAATTTTGCGCTTGTTATTAGCGCAGTCAGGGAACATGGGCAGATTTCCCGCGCGGACCTTGCGCCTTTGGTCGGTTTAACTCCGGCTACCATAACAAACCTGGTTAATCTGGGAATTGAGGACGGTTATTTAATTGAGGTTGGTTCCGGCACTTCGCAGGGAGGGAGGCGCCCAAAACTAATCGAGCTGAACGAAGAAGCCGGTTATATCATCGGAATAGAAATAAACGCGAAAGAAGTAATATGCATTCTCTCGGATTTTAAGGAAAACATTATTGCAAAGCGTTACTTTCATATAGAGCCCGATGTGGAAGCGGAAGCGCTAATTGACAAAATCGCGGATACGGCAAAAGAAATGATCGATGAAAAAGGGCTTACCAACGAAGATATATTCGGCGCCGGTTTCGCGACTGTTGGCCCTTGCGATCATTTAAACGGAATAATCGTGCAGACGCCTAATTTCCCAAAATGGCGCAACGTAAGGGTTGCCGACCTGTTTCGTGAAAAAACCGGCATACCGGTGTATATGGAAAAAGAAACCGCCGCTTTTGCACTCAATGAAGCATGGCAGGATAAAGCAAAGAAATATAAGCGGATTTTATGCGTAAATGTTTTTGCGCTCGGTATAGGCGGCGGCATGGCACTGGACAGAGCGATATTTCACGGGCACAATGACGGAGGGCTGGAAATCGGCCATATGACGGTGCAGCCGGACGGTCCGGTATGCGTATGCGGTAAAAAGGGATGTCTTGAAAGAATGGCCGACGGGCGCGCGGCCGTAGAGTACTATCGAAATTATGTGGCCGAAGGCATGGCAACGCAGATTAAGCCGCCCCTAAATCCAAGCCTTGCTGATGTTATAGAAGGCGCAAGGAAGGGCGACGAAGCATGCATTGCATCAATCAAAACATGCGCTAAATACTTAGGCAACGCGATATCTAGCCTGATATCCATACTTGCACCCGACGTAATATTCATAGGCGGCGAGTTCATTGACCAAAGCCGGCTGTTATTTGACGAAACAGTCAAATTTGCCAACGAGAGAACATATCCGTTTATTGACGCGGATATTGAGATTTT
>JAJUJH010000024.1 GCA_029265435.1 Clostridiales bacterium | reverse complement strand
GCGGCTATTATGTTGATACCGTAGGGCGAAATGCAAAAGTGATTGAGGAGTATATAAAGAATCAATTACAGGAGGACATAGCGGCAGATCAAATATCGTTTAAAGAGTATCTTGACCCGTTTACGGGTGACAAGAATAAGTAGGCATAAGAAAGGCCGCTTTAGCGGCGGCCAGTGAAAGTAATGCGATTGGCGGACCATTCAATGCGTCTTAAGACGCTGGCCAGTATTATGCCCTTTTAGGGCTAGTGCATACCACCAGTTCAACTGGTGGTTTTGATTGCAAAAAAGAGATTAAAAGTTCGTGCATGATCACGGAGGTTTTATGTCATATTTAAAGGCGGCGGCGTTCAATAATACTGTTATGTGGTTTGAGAATCCCGCGGCAAACTGGCTTCAATCCTTGCCGCTTGGGAACGGGCATATCGGATGCATGATCAATAACGACCCGTATTGTGAAACGCTCAGCTTAAATGATGATGCTCTATGGAGCGGTTTTGAACGGGACTATTGCAAAGGCGATTTTAAAGAAAATCTCGCGGAAGTAAGGAAGCTGATGGCGGCGGGGAAACGTGCGGAAGCGGAAAAAATCGTGGAGAACCGGCTTTCAAACAGGTTTACTCAGGCTTATATGCCGTTCGGCGATATCATCATCCGGTCTTCGGAGGGGGAAGTTGAAAATTACATACGTGCGCTGGATATGGAAAAGGGCATCGCTTTCGCTCGGTATATGAAAAGCGGGAACCCGATAGAAACGGAAACATGGATCAGCTATCCGGATGATGTTTTGATACATAAAATCGGCTCCAAGGCGTGTGCGGATTATGAGTTGAGCTTCCAAAGCCGGATTATGCATGAGGTGTTTTATGATGCCGACGGTTTTACCGTGGAAGGCTGTGCGCCGAGTGACATATCCATTGCGGATGTCGGTAATTTCTACAGCCATAATAACAAAGTGAGCTATAGTGAAGCGGAAAAGTCAATAAAGATAGCGGCAAGAGCGAAAATCCGCACAGACGGACGAATTGCCGTTCGGTCTGATCAGCTCATAATTTCCGGCGCGAAAGAAATCACTGTCATCTATTCAAGCGCGACAAGTTATCAGTTTGGACAGGAATATCAAGAACGCTGCTTTGCGACGGCAGTGAATGCATGCAAAAAGGGAACAACTTTAATCAAAAAAACACATATTGAAGACCATGCTCCGTTATTCAACCGTGTGCATTTGGAACTGGGAGGCGGCGAAGCTTCATGTGATGAAAGATTTGCCCGCATGAGATCAGGACGGATATGCAATTCGGATATTTGCCTGCTGTTTCATTTCGGGAGGTATTTGCTTATCGGGGCTTCAAGGAAAGGCACACAGGCGGCAAATCTGCAAGGCATATGGAATAAAGACCTGATACCGCCGTGGTGGTGTGGATACACGCTGAATATTAATCTTCAGATGAACTATTGGCTTGCGGACCGTACAAATCTCAGCGAATGCTTCGAGCCTTTCGCCGATTTCGTCAAAAGGCTTTGCGAGACGGGACAACGAACCGCGTTATCGGATTATGGCGTAAAAGGCGCCGTTGCGCATCATCAGTCGGATATTTGGGCGCATTCCACTCCTGTGGGATATGATGTATGCCAAATTCCTTTGAGCGCGCGGTGGATGATGTGGAATATGCCGCTGCCTTGGCTGTGCATTCAGCTTTACGACCATTATTTATTTACGCTCGACGCGCAATTTCTGAAATCAGTGCTGTTTCCGATCATGAAAAACACGGCCGAGTTCATGGTGAACAGCTTTACGGAAATAAACGGCCTGTACTGTAATGTTCCGTCGACATCTCCGGAAAATATGTACCGGGACACCGAGGGGAACGAACTGGCCATCTGCAATATGAGCGCAATGGATATCGGTTTGTCGAAAGACTTTTTCAAAGCTTATATTGAGACATGCAAGCAACTGGGCGAGTATGCCGAGGCTGAACGATGCGAGATGTTTGCAAACCGCATACCCGATTACGCCGTTTCGGGCGAGGGTGATTTGCTCGAGTGGGATAATGATTATGAAGAAACCGAGAAGGGGCACAGGCATTTCTCCTTGCTTTATGGTGTTTACCCGGGCAGCCATCTGATCAATAGCCGGTACGCAAAGGCCGCTGAAAGCACTCTGTTGAAACGGCTTCGCAATGGCGGCGGTCAAACCGGCTGGAGCGCAGTGTGGGCGATTGCGCTTCTTGCCAGATTTGGAGAGGGTGAAGCGGCATACGATGTTATCAAGAAACTGTGCAGCGAGAACATACATGAAAACATGTTCGGCGCTCATCCGCCCGATCTGTTTCAGATTGACGCGAATTTCGGTTTTACGGCTGCGATATGCGAACTGATCATACAAGAGTATGACGGCGTCATCAGACTTCTGCCGGCGCTGCCAAAGCCAATGGAAAGCGGCAGCATAATCGGCCTGAAAATATATCATGGGCATGAGATTTCGCTCCGATGGGAAGCGGCGCGCATCGTCTTTATGGAAATACGCGCGGCCATAGATGATGAAATTGTTGTGGATGTGGATGATCTGATCAGCGACAACACGGAATATGCTGTGGCGGCAGGTGAAACAAGAATATGGCTTAAAAAAAACAATTTGCATCGCTTTTTTAAGGAATAAACCGCCATGCGAGCCCCGTCCGAAATGCGATGGGGCTTTATATTTTCAAAGGTTAAAAAAATACATGGTATACGAATGCATATTACATTCCAAGTATTGATCCGATTATATATAGTTAATTCAAAAGGATATGCTCTCAAAATCTGATTTAATGAGTATGGCCTGGGGGAAAAAATGTCGTCGAAAAGAATTTATCCGTCGTATTTTTTATATGGAGCGCTGCTGCTGTATGCCGTTTTATATCTGCTTCCGGGAATAATCGGCATCGGTTATTCGTTTACGGATTGGTCGGCTTACTCGGATCAAATCAACTTCCTTGGGTTTGACCACATGTTTGATAATTACGCCAAAGCGTTTTCGGATTCCAAGTATATCGGCTACCTTGGCAATACGCTGCTGTTTACGTTTGTGACAACAATCGCGAAAAATGCGCTGGGGCTGGCGCTGGCGGTGCTCCTGACAAAGAAAGTCAGGCTTTTAAACTTTCATAGAGCCGTCATGTACATTCCGGCGGTGCTGTCCGCGCTGATCGTGGGCATGATATTCAAGTCGATACTCAATCCGGCTGAAGGCTTGCTGAACAGCTTTCTCGGCGTTTTTGGGATTAAAGGGCCGCAATGGCTGACCGATCCGAATATCGCATTTTGGTCCGTCATGGCAGTGGACGTCTGGAAGGGCATGGGTTATATCATGACCATTTTCATAGCGGGCATTATGTCGATATCGCCCACGTATTACGAAGCGGCCGATATCGACGGCGCAGGAGCGTGGCAGAAATTCAAATCGATTACGCTGCCTATGCTGATGCCGACGATCACAGTCACGACGGTTTTGAATGTGATATACGGACTGAAGGTTTTTGATATGGTATATGCGCTTACAAACGGCGGGCCTGGATATGCGACGGAGGTGCTGTATACCGGCATATATAAAGAATTTTCTTATGGCAAATACGCAATGGGAACAACATTGTCCTCCATAATGTTTGTGTTTATGGTGATCGTCGGATATTTCTTGATAAAAGCAATGAACAGAAACGAGGTGGAGGAATGATGCGAAACAGAAAGGCTTTTCGTTCTGTCGGGATCAATTTGGCCGCATGGATCTTATCCATCATTTTGCTGACGCCGCTCGTATTGATATTCCTGAACTCGATGAAAACAAGCCAGGCTGCTGCGGAAATGAATTTGAGCCTGCCGGATGGCGTCCATCTTGAGAATTTCACCGCTGTCATCGAAAAAGGAAAACTCGGCTCCGCGTTTTTGAACAGCTTGACCTATTCTGTTTTCAGCGTGCTGCTTTGTACGCTGACGTCCTCAATGGCGGCGTTTGTGCTGTCCAGGAACAGAAGCAGGGCTAACAGAATCATCTATTTCATTATTGTTCTTGGCATCACGATGCCCATTAATTTTATCGCGCTGATGAAGGTTATGCAGGTGCTGCATATCATCAACACAAAAGTGGGTATAATTTTGCTTTATGCATCGGTGCAGACGCCTTTCAATGTGTTTTTGATTTATAGTTTTGTCGGCAAAATACCAAGGGATATCGACGAGGCGGCAATTATAGACGGCTGTTCACCGCTGAGGCTGTTTTTCTCGATTGTGTTTCCGCTTTTAAAGCCTGTGCTTGTGACGGTAATGGTCTTGACTTTCCTGAATACGTGGAATGAGTATATTATGCCGCTTTATTTCCTCGGGAGCTCGGAAAACTGGCCGATGACGCTGGCCGTATACAATTTCTTTGGCATGTATTTTAAAGACTGGAATCTTGTCTGCGCGGATATATTCCTGACGAGCTTGCCTGTTATCCTCGTTTATCTGTTCGGACAGAAGTATATTGTTTCCGGCATGACGGCGGGAGCTGTGAAGGGCTGAACATCTTTGTTTGAATTATTCTTGGGGGTGAGCGGTATCCAAGTGTTCAGGTCGCTGTTTTATCAGTATAAAGGGGGGCGCGGCGTCGCATCGCCGCCGCCCGCAAAGGGAATAAAGAGGTTTTGCTTCCTTTACTATACTCATTTTTGGAGGTTCATGGGTCTGAACCTGTTGTTTATTGCGTGCTGCCTGCCGGTTGTGACCATCCCGCCCGCAATAACGGCTATGAGCAAAGTGTTTCTGAATCTCGCAAGGGAGGGGAATACGTTTTTCATAAAGGATTTCATGGACGAATTCAAGGAAAGCTTTTGGAAAAGCTGGGTGGCATTCGTTCCCTTGCTTGCGCTTATCGGCATCGGTATTGCGGGTTATGCGGCAATCGACGATGTTTACGCGAATCTGCCGGTTATCGTTGTGTTTGTGGCGTTATGCGGTCTGATGTACTGCCAGGCGAATTATTGCTTCTGCATGATCGCACTGGTTGATTTGCCGATCGGCAAGATAATGAAGAATTCATTTCTCATGGTCATTTCGGAGATGAGGCGAAATGCGTTCATGATTATGACGATTCCGGTTTTTGTTTTGTGCGCGATATTCTCGATATATGCAATCCCGTTTGTCCTGCTGTTTGTGTTTTCGCTGACTGGCATGATTAATGCCATGATCGCAAACGATGCGATCGAAGAACGGGTGATTCAGCCCTACTTAATGGAGAGGTAAAGCGGATGGCGAGCTTAACATTAAAAAATGTTAAAAAGGTTTACGGAAAGAATGTGGTTGCGGTTCAGGATTTCAATCTTGAAATCAACGACAAAGAGTTTGTGGTGTTTGTGGGGCCGTCGGGCTGCGGAAAATCGACGACGCTGCGAATGATTGCGGGGCTTGAAGAGATATCGGACGGCGAACTGTTTATCAACGGCAGAAAGATGAACGATGTGATGCCAAAGGACAGGGATATCGCCATGGTTTTTCAAAACTATGCCTTGTATCCGCATATGACTGTTTTTGAAAATATGGCCTTTGCGCTGAAACTTCAAAAAGTCCCAAAAGCGGAAATCAAGCAGAGGGTCAGCCGGGCGGCGGAGATATTGAAAATCACCGATCTGCTTCAAAGGAAACCGAAGGCGCTTTCCGGCGGCCAGAGACAGAGAGTGGCCATCGGGCGCGCGATTGTGCGCAACCCGCAGGTGTTTTTAATGGATGAGCCGCTTTCAAACCTGGACGCGAAATTGCGCAATCAAATGAGAACGGAACTTATGCTGCTGAGAAAGCGCATAGACACCACCTTTGTTTATGTCACGCATGACCAGATCGAAGCGATGACGCTTGGAGACCGCATCGTTGTGATGAAAGATGGTATGATCCAGCAGATCGGCACACCCAAAGAGGTGTTTATGCACCCAGCCAATTTATTTGTCGCCGGATTTATCGGCACCCCGCAGATGAATTTCTTCGATGCGTCGCTGATGCGCCACAAGGACGGTTTTGCAGTGGAGATGTGCGGCAATACCATAACGCTGCCGGAAGACAAACAGAAATTACTGAAAGAAAACAGCGTAAAAGAACGCCGCGTTGTGGCGGGGATCCGGCCGGAGGATATTTTGATTGCGGATGATCAAAAGAAGGCTGACTGCCGTGCCCATGTCCTTCTGACGGAGATGATGGGCAATGAAATATATATCCATACGGGCATTGGTTCCGGTACGGCCGTCATCAAAACGGCCGCATCCGCGCAAGGCGGCGGCAATATGGATAACATACAAAAGAACGAGGAAATCAACGTCTGCTTTTGCACGGAAAGAATCCATTTGTTCGATAAAGAAACGGAACTGGCATTGTTATAAGGAGTTGCTATGAAATATAAAAGAAACGGCTATACGGCAATCCTTCAATATGTAAAGAACTGCATATTGCGCTGTACGCTGACGAAGGCTAATGACGCAAAAAACGATTCATGGCTGATCCAAAAGGAAGTATTCGGGCAATTGCATGACGGCGCCGGTCTCCGGGACATTCGGGCTGCTTTTGAAGGCGATGCGATTGCCTTCATGCATCATGACAAACCGCTGATGAAAATAAAGGACTTCACCCTCGATGAGATTGACGTGGTGAAATACTCAACGCTTGGAGAAGAACCGCGCGTCGAAGTGGTGAAAACGGTGGATGGCCAACGGACCCGGATTGCCAATCTGCGTCCCTATGTTGACAGAAAATCATATGCGGGAAAAGTAATGCTTGAGTTCTCGCCGGATACGGGCATTTTTGGTTTGGGTCAGGATGAAGCTGGGCTCTATAATAAACGGGGTGTCAAACAATACCTGTATCAGCACAATATGCGCATTCCGATGCCGTTCTTTGTTACGGATAAGGGCTTCGGCGTTTTGTTTGACTGCTCTTCATTGATGGTATATGACGATACGGGCGAAGGAACCGTTTTTTATCTGGATACCGTCGATCAAATCGATTTTTATCTGATTGCGGGAAATATGGATGCGGTGATTTCGGAGTTCAGATACTTGACCGGTAAGGCGGAGCTTTTGCCGAAATGGGCGTTTGGATACATTCAATCCCGTGAAAGATATCAGACGCAGCTTGAGGTTATCGGTACCGCCAAAAGATACCGTGAGCTGGGTGTGCCGCTGGATTGCATCGTGCAGGATTGGAAAACATGGCAGGGCGATTTGTGGGGACAGAAAACGGTAGACAAGGAACGCTATCCGAATATCGGCGAGATGAACCGTATCCTCCATGAAATGAATGTTCACAGCATGGTGTCGATTTGGCCGAATATGGCTGAAGGCGGCGCCGACCACGCCGAATTGGCAAAAGCCGGATGCCTTCTCGGCGATTATTCCACTTATGACGCGTTCAGCGAAAAAGCGAGGAAGATTTACTGGGATCAGGTTGATAAGGAGCTGTTTTCGGGCGGGTTTGATTCATGGTGGTGCGATTCGACGGAGCCGTTCACGGCGTCCGATTGGTGCGGCGAGACCCTTTTGCCGGAAGAAAAGCGGTATGAGCTTGTAGGGGGCGACCACAAAAAGTATCTCGATCCTGCTGCAGCCAATGTATATGCGGTTCAACATGCAAAAGGCATATACGAGAACCAGAGGAAAAAACAACCGGACAAAAGAGTATTGAATCTGACCAGAGCCGGGTACCCGGGCATTCAAAAATACGGCGTTGTTCTTTGGGCGGGTGATACCAGCGCAAAATGGAGTGAACTGCGAAAAGAAATCGCGAAAGGCCTCGGCATTTGCATGAGCGGCATTCCGTTCTGGACTGTGGATATCGGCGCTTTTTTCGTGGGAGGAACGGCTTGCTGGTGGAAATGGTGCGGCGTGGAAAATGCAAAGCCGGTTTGGTTTTGGAATGGGGATTATGATGAGGGTGTTGAAAGCCCGGCTTATCGGGAGCTTTATACCCGCTGGCTGCAATTCGGCGCCTTTCTGCCTGTATTCCGTTCTCATGGCACGGATACGCCGCGTGAAATCTGGAACTTCGGGAACCCAGGCGAAATGTTTTACGACGCGATCGAGAAATTTATCAAGCTTCGCTACAAATTGATGCCATATATCTATTCAATGGCGATGCGTGCGGCGCTTGATGATTATACGATGATGCGGAGTTTGCTGTTTGATTTTCCGGATGACAGGAATGTGAAGGAAATTGACGACGAATTCATGTTCGGCGACGCTCTGCTTATATGTCCGGTGACGGAGCCGATGTATTTTGATAACAGCGGAGCAATCAACAGAGAAAGGACAAAGATCTGTTATCTGCCCGAATGTGCGGGCTGGTACGATTTTTGGACATCCGAATTTTATAATGGAGGACGGACTGTAACGGTCAGCGCCGAAATCGACACGATGCCCATATTTGTAAAAGCGGGAAGCATTCTGTTTATGCAAAAAGATACCCAGTATGCAATGGACAATGCGGGAACGCTTGAAGTATTTGTTTTCAAAGGGGCGGATGGGCAAGCCTCATACTGCAATGATGACGGCGTCAGCTGCGGCTATCAAAGAGGCCGGTATGACCGTTTCCGGTTTGAATGGACGGATTCATTAAACCGGCTGGTCATTTGTGAATGCAACCGATACAGAACCGATCCCGTTGTGATGAAAATTCATTGCGGCGGTTTTTCAAAAATCGTCCGCTATGACGGCGGTGAAAAAACAGTATCGTTTTAGAAGCGAACATCAATGCGCCGATGCGGTGCGGCATATTCTCAAACCAAAGAACGAAAGCGCCGGAGGTCTATCCGGCGCTTTTTTGATGCAAACAATTCGATAACGCCTTTTAATGCTTGGTTGCAAAATCATTTCAACAGGGGCAATCGATAAACTTATAAACATAAATATAAACCGATAAACGAATATTAAATAACTAGTAAACAAATAAGTTAATTAAAGAATATGATCGTTAAAAAACTGAGCAAAAATCACGAAAATTAGTTGACAAACAGGATTAACAAGCGTATATTTAACCCGTAAAACACAATATATAATTAATTAACAATCAACAATAAACAAATAAGTTAATTAGAAAGCGGTTCTAACCAAAACGACAAATCAAAAGGTTAACAAACCGTTAGGGCAAGCGGGCATATCTCAAAAAAACAAACGGGAAGATGGGGCATATGGCAAAACAAGCGAAGGTGACGTTGGAAAGAACTTTTACGATCGGCGAAGTCGACAAGAACGTGTTCGGTTCATTTGTGGAGCATTTGGGCAGAGGC
Source organism: Clostridiales bacterium (assembly GCA_029265435.1). Taxonomy (GTDB): domain Bacteria; phylum Bacillota; class Clostridia; order Christensenellales; family SZUA-584; genus SZUA-584. The sequence goes on along the minus strand of JAJUJH010000024.1, from coordinate 12,691 downwards.
GTCTATAACGGTATTTATGAGCCGGCTCATAAGGAAGCCGACGAGCATGGCTTCCGAAAGGACGTTGCGGAACTCGTCAAAGAGCTGGGTGTTTCGATTATTCGTTATCCGGGAGGCAACTTTGTGTCCGGTTACCGATGGGAAGACGGAATTGGCCCTGTGGAATTCCGTCCGAAAAGGCTGGATCTTGCGTGGCGCACGCTGGAAACAAATGAGGTGGGAATAAATGAATTTGCCTCCTGGTGCCGGCGAACGGATGCGGAGCCGATGCTTGCCGTTAATTTGGGTACGAGAGGAATCGAAGCGGCTGTTGATTTATTGGAGTATTGCAACTATCCCGAGGGAACTTATTGGAGCGATCTGCGTATCCGGCACGGCTACCGTGCTCCTCATAATATCAAAGTATGGTGCCTGGGAAATGAGATGGACGGCACATGGGAGACGGGGCATAAAACGCCGATGGAATATGGACGGCTGGCCGCAGAAACCGCGCGTGCGATGAAACGCTTTGATCCTGACATAAAGCTTGTATCCTGCGGGAGTTCGCATACGTTTATGGATACGTTCCCCGAGTGGGAAGCCGAAACACTCGCTCATACATATGACGTGGTTGATTATATCTCGCTGCATCAATACTTTGGCAATGAAGAAGGCGACACGGCGAATTTTCTGGCCCGTTCGCTGGAAACGGAACATTTTATTAAAACGGTGATTGCCATATGCGACTATATAAAAGCGAAGAAGCGCGGCAAGAAAGACATTATGCTGAGCTTCGATGAATGGAACGTGTGGTATCATTCAAAGCTGCGCGATGATGATGAAATGAAATACAATCCATGGCAGGCGTCGCCATGCCTGCTTGAGGATGTTTACACGTTTGAGGATGCGCTTGTGACCGGCTTAATGCTGATCACGTTTATGAAGCATGCTGACAGACTGAAGATTGCCTGCATGGCGCAGCTTGTGAACGTCATTGCGCCGATCATGACGCATACGGGCGGAGGCGTATGCCGCCAGACAATATTCTATCCGTTGCTGCATGCATCAAGGTACGGCAGGGGTACGGCTCTTTGGCCGCTCGTTGCTTCTCCGAAATACGATTCGAAGGATTACAGCGATGTGCCCTACCTTGAGGCGATCGCGGTCATGAACGAGGAGGCGGAGGAACTGACGTTGTTTGCGGTGAACCGGTGTCTCGACGAATCCATAAACGTGGATTGTTTCTTCAGAGGTTTTGAGGATTATTCGATTACGGAGCATATCGCCTTCGAGAGCGAAAATCTGAAAGCGGCCAATACGGTTGCCAATCCGGATGCCGTCGTTCCTTATTCCCGCCGGGATTCCTATGTGAAGCTCGGAAAAGGAGAGTTTTCAATTGAAATCGGGAAAGCCTCATGGAACGTCATCCGGTTGAAAAAAACGACCGTTAACGTATATTAGACGGGATATCTTGCTGACGAGTATTGAATATCCCGTTTAATATAAATAAAATTATGTTGAGAGGTTGCTGGAAAATGAAAACAAAGAGAGTGTTGTCCCTGTTGATCTCTATCGTAATGTTTGCGGTTTTGTTGACAGCATGCGGAGCTCCAGCGCAAACAGAAGCGTCGTCCTCGGCAGATGTCCCGACGCAACCGGCGACGGAGTCCTCGTCGAATGCTCAGCCGTCGGCTGCCCAGCCTGTGGATATTGAGTTCTGGACATTTCAGGATTTGCATGTCGAGTTCTATCAAAAGATGGCGGAAAAATGGAATGAAGAAAACCCCAATGAACCCATCAATTTGATACCGACTGTCTATCCGTTTGACGACATGCATAACAAGCTGCTCATTGCGTTTCAATCGGGAGTGGGCGCGCCGGACCTCGTCGATATCGAGCTGGGCAAGTACGCCAACTTCCTCAAGGGCGATATTCAGCTTGTTCCGCTGAACGATATTGTTGAACCGGAGCTCAACAACATCGTCAAGGCGAGAGTGGACATCTATTCGAAAGACGGCAATTACTATGGTATCTGCTTCCATGTCGGCGCAGCCGTGATTTATTACAATACGGAGCTCTGCGAAAAAGCGGGTATCGATTGGAAAAACATCAAGACATGGGATGAATACTATGAGGCGGGCAAAAAGTTCAAAGCCGCTCTGCCGGACAAATACTGGGAGTCTGTGGAATCGGGAGACGTTTGGCATATGTGGCCGCTGCTTTCTTCTCAGGGCGGCGATATGCTGACCGAGGACGGAAAGCCGGACATCAGTTCCGCCCAGATGGTCAAAACGCTTGAATTCAACCGCAAGCTGCTTGACGAAGGAATCGCGACAGTCGCTCCGGGCAATTACCATCATTCGGAAGAGTTTTATGCTCTGATGAACAGCGGTGCGGTCGCTTCCATCGTGATGCCCATGTGGTACATGGACCGCTTTACCGATCATATGCCGGATCTTTCCCAGAAGATCGCGATTGCTCCGCTGCCTGTTTGGGAAGCCGGCCAGCCGCGCTCTGTGGGCATGGGAGGTACAGGCACGTCTGTGACGAAGCAATGCAAGAACCCCGACCTTGTCAAGAGATTCCTCGCGTTTGCGAAGCTCTCCAAGGAAGGCAACATCGAAATCTGGAACACTCTTGGGTTTGACCCCATCAGAACCGAGGTGTGGTCTTTGCCGGAAATGGTGAATTCGGACAACAAGTTCACCGAGTATTTCGTTACAAATCCGTTTGATGTGCTTAACTCGATCAAAGACGAGATCCTTTCGGTCAATGTGTCGGAAGCGCTTCCCGCCACTCTTGACGCCATGAAGAACTCTGTACTGACAAGGGCATATACGGACAAGAATGTCGATATTCCGAGCATGCTGGCGGAAGAACAGGAAAAAATCCAATACTGATATTTCCTCCTAAAATGATGCCAACCCGAAAGCGCCGCTTTGCGGCGCTTTCGGCCCATGCATGCCTCATATGCCATGTATACTTATTAATGCGGGGGGTAAGCGAGAAATGAAACTGAAAAGATGGATCAAGTCATTGCCGTATTCGCGGAAAATAGCGCCCTATGTTTTTATTTCTCCCTTTATTATCGTGTTCTTATTGTTTTTTGTTTACCCGGTCATTTCGACGGTCATCATGAGCTTTCAAAAGGTCGTGCCCGGCCAGACGACATTTGTTGGATTCGATAATTTTAAAAATCTGCTGAACGGCGATTTTTTAAGGGCTGTTACAAACAGCGTGATATATACGGTCATTACGATTGCGGTGCTGATACCGGTTCCTTTGATATTTGCGGTTCTCTTGAACAGCAAGAAGATGATCGCAAAGAATTTTTTCCGCGCGGTGTTTTTTCTGCCGGCGCTGGTTTCGATTGTTGTGGCGGGCTTCACTTTTCGGTTGATTTTCGGTGAAATGCCCACGGCACTGCTGAACAGCATCATATCCAATTTCGGAATAGAACCCATCAAATGGCTGGGCGGCCCGGCGCCATGGACAACTTTTTTTGCGCTGCTCATGCTTTGCTGCTGGCGTTGGATGGGTGTCAATATCATGTATTACTTATCGGGGCTGCAAGGCATTTCAAACGAACTCTACGAATCGGCGTCTATTGACGGCGCCGGCCCTCTGCAAAAGCTGAGGTACATCACGATTCCGCTTTTAAAACCCGTTACGATTTATATTTTGACAATAAGCATTTATGGCGGCATGGCGATGTTCCTTGAAAGCTTTATGCTGTTCAACGGGAACCGGTCGCCGGGAGGCGCGGGGCTTACAATCGTCGGATACCTTTATCGCCTTGGCTGGGAGCAGGCAAATATCGGATATGGATCTGCGATCGGTTTGACATTGCTGGTTATAACGCTCGGCGTCAATGCCGTCATGCTGAAATACGCCGGTTTGTTTAAGAAGGGAGAATAAAATGAAAGGCAAGTCAATAAAACAATCGCGCTTTACAGTACAGTCGGGCATGATGCTTATTCTGTTCATCGTTATGGCTGTTATCACGCTCACGCCTTTCGTCAGCATATTCTTGGCGTCTCTTCGTCCGGGGAAGGAAATCATGCGGCAAGGCCTCGGGCTGAATCTTGATACATCGGTCATGTCCTTCAATAACTATTCATACCTGTTTTCGGGGGAGACGCCATATTTCACATGGTTCAAAAACAGCATCATCATAACCGCCGTACAAACGGTGCTGACGCTGTTTGTCAGCGCTTTCGTCGGATACGGCTTTGCGATGTATGATTTTAAGTTTAAAAATTTGCTTTTTATGTGCGTTTTGATTATTATGATGGTACCGATGGAGATCATCATGCTGCCGCTTTTTCAGCTGATTATTAAGCTTGGATTGATCGACAGCATATGGGGCGTGATTCTGCCGTTTGTGGCGGGGCCGCTGCCGATATTTTTCTTCCGGCAGTACTTGAGCGGCATACCGAAGGATTTCTTGGATGCGGCGAGGGTGGATGGCTGCAGTGAGTACGGCATATTCGCGCGGATTGTGCTGCCGCTGATGAAACCTGCGTTTGCGGCCATGGGTATTTTCGTGGGCATGAACAGCTGGAACAGCTTCTTGTGGCCGATGATCGTTCTGAACTCGAAAGAAAAGCTGACGCTGCCGATAGGCCTGAACGCATTGATTACGCCTTACGGCAACAATTATGATGTGCTGATAGCCGGAGCCGTGTTTTCCGTCGTGCCGATTGTGATTTTATTCATACTGTTTCAGAAATACTTCATAGCCGGAATGACGGCCGGCGGCGTAAAAGGATAAGAAAAGAGGAAGCCGTATGCTGATATCCCCAATACCGGAAAACGCAGCTTTTTTCGAAGCGCTGGCAAGCCCTGTGCGCCTTGAGATTATCCATCTGCTCGCGGAAGAAGAGATGAACATCAAACAGCTTGCCGAAAAAATCGGCATTAGCAGCCCGATTATGATCAAGCATGTCCAAAAGCTTGAGGATGCCGGATTTGTGACGACACGGATGGTCAAAAGAAACGGTTCCATGAGCAAGATATGCACGCTGGTATTTGCGGAGTATCGGTTTATGCTGGATTATCGCAGACGCGGGCTGCCCATGGTCAATACGTATTCGATTCCCGTTGGATCCTATTGTTTGATTGAAGGGACGCCGACATGCGGCCTGGCCACGGAGAGGGGGATCATCGGCGCCTGCGACGATCCGCAGGTTTTCTGGGAAACGGAGCGCTTTAACGCCCAGCTTCTATGGTTTACGCAAGGGTATGTGGAATACAGGTTTCCCAATTATCTGTCCTCCCGGCAAAAGATTGTGGAAATTGAAATATCGTTTGAGATTGCCTCTGAGGCGCCGGATTTCGCCGATGATTGGCCGTCCGATATCACGTTCTATTTTAACGGTACCGAACTCTTTACATGGACGAGCCCGGGTGATTACGGTGTAAAGCGCGGAAAGCTGACGCCTGAATGGTGGCCGTCTAATCAGTACGGATTATTGAAAACACTGCATATCACCCAAAACGGAGTCAGCATGGACGATCGGAAAGTATCCGATGTGACTTTGGAACAGCTTCTAACCAACAACAATCAGTATTGGAGCCTGCGTTTTGAAGTGGCGAAAGACGCAAGGAATGTGGGCGGATTGACTCTGTTCGGCAAGAAGTTTGGGAATCATGAGCAGGATATTATGGTGCGTACGTTTTTTGAAAAAGCGCAAGGCGACGGCGATGAGGATAATGATGCCGCCGGCCGCCGCGATAATAAGCGGGAGGGCGATTGATTCAAGATTCTCTGGCGCACACGTCTGCTTGCGTCGAGAAGAATTTCGGTGAAATCAAAAGCTTGCAGACCAATACACAATTATAACGGCGAATGGCGTGAAATAAAAATTAATTTCACGCCATTTTAAATATTGCGAATTTCATTAACTAATATTGACGATATTTTCAAAAATAATAGTCATTTGCGCTCTATCATAAAAAATTATTTCATGTAATCGCACTTTTATATTGACATATATAAAAAGAATGCATATAATTATGCTTGGCGGAACGAAAACGACCGATGAAATGAAATTTAATTACATGGAATGCGGGAGCTCTTATGGATTCAGTTGATTCTGTGGATTCCGTTCTTGAAAATATCCGTCAGAATTATGACGAGATATTTGCGGCGGAGAAGAAGGTTGCCGACTATATTTTAAAAGCGCCGGAAAACACGGTGAGGATCAATGTCAGTGAACTGGCGGAATTAAGCGGCGCGAGCGATGCGACGGTCATTCGTTTCTGCAAACACCTCGGTTATAAAGGCTTTTATCAAATGAAGCTGAAGCTGGCGCATGATCTCGGGAGGGACCAGCTTTTCGGCGGAAAAATACAGCCGAACGATCCGGGCAACGGGGATGATGTCCTTAAGGAAATAGCGGCCAATCTTATGTACATCAAAGAGAATATCGATAACGATGTTTTCATGAAATGTGTGGACGCCATACTGAGAGCGGAAACGGTGCATCTTGCGGCCGCCGGCAATTCGATACCGTCAAGCGTGGATTTCGCGTTCAGGCTATGCCGCGTGGGCATTAAGGCGAGCAGCTCATTTATGTCCGAACAGCATTTGAACAACATCAACCTTGGGTCTGAAAGAGATGTTGTGATCGGCATTTCGCACTCGGGCAGCTCAAAACATGTAATCCAAGCTTTTGAGCTTGCAAAGAAGCGGAATATGAAAACGATTGCCATCACTGATTTGCGCAGAACCCCGCTGGCCGGCATTGCCGATTTGACGATACCGACAGGAATCGAGTATTCGAACGTGTATATTTATGGGGCGGCTTCCCATATCTACATTTCGGCCGTTTTGGATGCTCTGCTCTATTTCGTGGACAGCGCAAGAAAAGACGCCGTAAAAAACGGTGAAGCCGATAACGTGGAGCTTTTTCTTTCGGAAAGCAAGATATAGTCCAAAAGCGGAAAAGGAATACTAAAGGAATGGCTTATATCGATAAGTATTGTTTCTATTACGAATTATTAAAGAAAAATAAAGAAGAATATATAAAAAAAGGAAAAAGACTTGTTATCGGTTACACGAGCGACCTCGACGTCATTCTGGAATGGGATCAGTCCGCGATGGATGATATTTTGGCGGAGCATCTTAAAAGCGAGCCGGCGTTGGGTGAAAAAGATGCCGTTGATTCGATGGAGTCATTTGCACGAATCGCCGCCTATTACGCGATCAACGGCCTTGGCGGCGAGACGGATGTGACGGATGAAAGCGTGGCGCGCGTTTTAAGATCGCGTTTTCAAACGAAATACGGTTTGGGCGGCACCTGTGCCCAGCAGGCCGTGGCCATTGGCAAGATCGGCGTGCCGGCTTTGGTACACATCACAGACCGGTCAAAGGAAGTAATAAAGCTGATGGACGGCGTCGGCCTTGAAACGGTGTCGGAAAAGGGAGTCATACCGCTGGCACAAAGCGTGACGGAAGAACCGCCGGTCATCCACATGATACTGCAGTATCCCAAAGGCGATAAGATAACGGTTCTCGGCAGAGAAACGGAGATTCCGCTGTCGAACCGATTGATTCTGGACATTGACACGATTCATAAATTTCTGCCGATCGACAAGCCGTTTTTGGATTATTGCGAAAATTACGCGGAAAGCATTGCCGCCTACAGCATATCAGGCTTCAACGCGATATTGGAGCCGTCTGTGATGAGACGGCGGACAAAAGAGCTGGCGCTGCATTTTGAGAATATAAAAAAGAAAAACCCCGAATGCCGCGTTTATCTGGAAGGCGCGTTTTACCTTAACCCGGAGGTAAAAGACATAGTATTCGGAGAGCTCGCAAAGAACGTCGACTTTTTGGGTATGAACGAAGAAGAGTTGGTGGAGCATGTTGAAAACCATGGCCGGAAGATAGACAAAAACAGCCTGTATTCCGTATTGGATGGGTTGGAATACATGCTCGGGAAATTTCCCGTGAATGGTATTGTGCTGCATACAAAAGACTATTCTATGTATTATGGGGCGCCCGATCAATCGGTGGATATCGAAATGGGGCTGACGATGGGGAATCTGCTGTCGGGAACACGGGCGCGAATCGGCGATTACGGCTCGTATGAAGACTGCGCCAAAACGATCGGGCTGCCGCTCAGCGGTACCGGGCTGGAATTTGCGGCGCAGCTGTCGCAAATGCAATTGGAAAAATGTGCGCTGATTGTGCCGTCGAGGTATATGGAACACCCGCAATGCACGATCGGGCTCGGAGACACATTTGTCGCGGGTTTTTTGACAGCGTTTGTAGATTAAGAGGAGAGAATATGGCCTATCTGATGGGAATCGACCTCGGAACGTCGAGCTTGAAGACGATTATTGTCGATGAACATGGGCGCGTCAAAGCGCTGAGCAGGCGCTCGTATAATATTGATTCCCCAAGAGGCGGGTATGCGGAGCAGAATCCGGAAGTCTGGTGGCAGGCTTGCTGTGAAACGGTCCGCGAAGCCATGCATAGCTCTGGAATCAAAGATATTGCAGGCGTCGGTTTTTCGGGACAGATGCACGGCCTTGTGGCGCTGGATAAAGACTGCAAGGTGGTCCGGCCCGCAATTCTGCACTGCGATACGCGATCCGAAAAGCAAGTGGCGGAGCTGAAAGACGTTTTTACCGCCGCAGGCATACAAACGCTCATGATGAATCCTGTGTATACCGGCTTTTTGCTGCCGTCGCTGCTGTGGATGAAAGAAAATGAGCCCCGCAGCTTTGAAAGGATTAGATATGTGTGCCTGCCAAAGGATTATCTGAAGCTCAGAATGACGGGAGAGCTTTCGTCGGATTACTCGGATGCGTCCGCCACACTGGCTTTTGATATCAAAAACATGCGCTGGTCGGAAGAGATACTGAAAAGAACACAATTGCCGGCGGATATTTTTCCAAAATGCTTGGAAACGGCCGAAAAAGCCGGCCATGTTTCGGCTGAGGCTTCCGGTTCGACGGGTCTGCCGAAACAGACCGTCGTCGTGCCGGGCGGCGGCGATCAGGTGATGCAGGGTATCGGAAACGGCATGGTGCGCGTTAAAGACGCGACGGTTAACCTCGGAAGCAGCGGGCAGGTATGCTTTCAGATAGACCGGCCTGTGCTCAACCCGGCATTGAGTACAAATATGTTTTGCGGTTACAAAAGAAGCCGCTGGATATTGTTCGGCGCCACAATGACGGCGGGACTGTCGCTTGCATGGTGGAACGCAATCACCAATGAGAATGATTTTGAAAAAATCGACCGGGAAACCTTGGCGCTCAGCCCGGGCGGCGGCGTCGTTTTCCTTCCGTATCTGAACGGTGAAAGGACGCCGCATCTGGATCCGAATTTGAGCGGCGCGTTTGTCGGCGTCAATATCAATACCACGAAGGCGCGAATGACAAAAGCGGTGATGGAGGGCGTGGCTTTTTCGCTGAGGCAATGCATTGATATATGCGCAGAGCTTGGCTATGAGGCCGATTCTCTGGTGGCCTCGGGAGGCGGAGCAAGAAGCCGGGCATGGCTTCAGATACAGTCCGATATTTACAATCTGCCGCTGAGGGTGACCGAAACGGAGGAGCAGGCGGGCCTTGGGGCGGCGATTGCGGCGGGGGTCGGTTCCGGTGTATACGGCTGTCTGGAAGATGGTTGCGCGGCGGCCGTCCATTACAGAAATGAGATCGTCTGCCCCGACAAGGACCGGCACAGCGTTTATCAGGATTATTATGAGCTTTATAAAGAAATCCACAAGGACGGCAGGCATGTGCTGAACAAGGCCGCGCTGCTTGGCAGAAGTGACGGACAAAACGAAACGTTTTCAAAATAATGAAAGAACCGAGGTGATATGTTTTGAACGAGGACATCCGCAATGCCAATAAGGACTACGAGTATATTCTTGATTGTCAGAATATATCGAAATCATTTGGCGGAACGCATGCTTTAAAAAACGTGCAGCTTCGTGTCAAAAAAGGACAGGTGCATGCGCTTCTGGGCGAAAACGGCGCGGGCAAATCAACGCTGATGAAGATCATTATCGGGCTATATAAGCAGGATGAGGGCAATGTTCTTTTTGAGGGCGAGCCTTATAATGTCAGCGGACCGGCCGAGGCGATCAAAGCCGGTATTTCGATGATTCATCAGGAGCTCAATCCGGAGCCGCATCTGTCGATAGCGGAAAGCATTTTTCTGAAGCGGGAAGATACCATTAAGAATACGCCGTTTCTCAATAAGAAGCTGACCAATCAAAGAGCGGCCGAGATTTTGGACAAGTTCAACATCAAGCTGAACCCTAAAATGCTCATGGAAAATCTGACGCTGGCGCAGATGCAGATGATCGAGATATTAAAAGCGGTATCGTGCAACGCACGGCTGGTCATCATGGATGAGCCGACATCGTCGCTCGACAGCGAGGAAACCGAGCGCCTTTTCCAGACAATCCGTGAGCTTCAGGCGCAGGGAGTCACAATCATATACATTTCTCACCGCATGGAAGAGATCTATCAGATATGCGATTCGTACTCCGTGTTCCGCGACGGCACGTTCATCGGTTCGGGCGACCTCAAAGATGTGACAACCGGACAGCTGATTTCGATGATGGTCGGCCGTGAAGTCAAGAACGTATTTCCGAAGGTTGACTGCAAAATCGGCGACGTGGTGTTCAAGGTGGAGGGATTGACCGGGAAAGGGTTCAGGGATATCAGCTTTGAGGTCCATGCCGGAGAGATACTGGGCTTATCGGGACTCGTGGGTTCGGGACGAAGCGAGACCATGCGCGCCATATTCGGGCTTGATCCGATCACGGGCGGAAAAATGTATCTGGACGGCAAGGAGATCAAAATCAAGAATCCAAGCGAAGCCATTAAAAACGGCATCGCTATGGTGAATGAGGACCGGAAAAATTTCGGGCTCTGCCTGTTCCGGTCGATCCGGGAGAATATATCGTTGCCCAATCTTCCGAAAAAGCAAAAAGGCCTTTTCATCAACCAAAAGCGCGAGAAGGTCGAATGCAGACAGATAGCGGACGTATTGCGCACAAAAATGGCCAGCATCGAGTCGGAAGCGTATTCGCTGAGCGGAGGCAACCAGCAAAAAGTCGTTCTTGCAAAGTGGCTTCAGGGCAGCCCGAAGCTTCTGATACTGGATGAACCGACACGGGGCGTGGACGTCGGCGCCAAGTCGGAGATTCATTCGCTGATGAGCAAATTCGCATCCGAGGGCATGGCAATCATCATGGTGTCGTCCGAACTGCCGGAAGTGATGGGCATGAGCGACAGAATATTGATATACCATGAAGGGACTTTAAACGGGGAGATCAGCCGGAAAGATATATTGAGCGGCAAAGCCGACCAGCAGTACATACTTGCGAAGGAATTCGGCGAGAAATAAGGAGGCATCAACATGACGGATAAGAAAGAGAAAAGAATCTTTGGAATGGATCAGCATGATTTCAGCCTGTTCATGAAGAGATACGGCATCGGCTTCATTATGGTGGGCATGTTTGTCATCCTGTCAATCGCATCGCCAAAGTTCTTCACAATGAGCAATGTGACGAACGTGCTGTCAACGGTGGCGCTTAACGGCGTGCTGGCCATGGGCATGGTGTTTGTGATAACGGCGGAAGGCATCGATTTGTCGATCGGCGCGATGCTGGCACTCGCAAGCACAACAATTGGTATTGTGCTTCAGGCAACCGGAAATAATATTCTTGCGGCCATCGCCGCCGTGGTGGTATGCGGCATATTCGGATTCATCAACGGCGTGCTGGTGGCCAAGGGCAATATGTTCCCGTTCGTGGTGACGCTTGCCAGCCAGCTTGTTATTCGCGGTCTGGGATATGTTCTTTCCGGCGGGTACTCATTTGCGCTTGCAAATCCGCATTTTACGGAAATCGGGCTTGGCAAGGTGTTCGATGCGATACCGTATCCGATATTGATTCTTATCGGCATTACCATCGTGTCATATTTCCTGTTGCATTGGACGAAATTCGGCCGTTATGTTTACGCGGTCGGCGGCAATATCAACGCGGCGATGGCTTCGGGCGTGAACGTACCCAAAACGCGCATATGGACGTTTGTCATCAGTGGCATATATGCGGGTATCGCCGGCATCATTATGACGGCGAGAATCAACGCTGCCCAGCCGAACATCGGCGTCGGATATGAAACGGACGCGATTGCAGCATGCGTGATCGGCGGCACATCGTTCTCGGGCGGTATCTCGACGATACCGGGAACGCTGGTGGGCATTATCATCATCGGACTAATATATAACGGCATGAATCTGCTTGGCATCAGCTCTTATTGGCAGACGATATTCAAAGGCCTGCTCATTATCGGCGCGGTCATGATGGATAATGCCATCAACAAGAAGAGATAATCAAGGTCTTATCCCGTTTATACGGGTGAAGATAAAAAAGTATTTTTCAAGGAGGAAAAAATGAAAAAGTTACTGGCAATCGTTATGGTGTTGTGTCTCGCACTGGCGTTTGTTGCCTGCGGCGGTCCGCAGAAGGAAGAAAACACCGCTTCGCCTGAGGTGTCCCAGTCGGCATCGCAGGCTCCCGTTTCCGAATCTCCGTCTCAGGCGGCGGCTTCGGAGATCAATGTGGCTTACATTGCGAAAAACACAGTGGACGCGTTTCATGCCACGTTGAACGGCGCTGCGAAAACAGCTCTTGACGCATTGGTTGCCGACGGCACGATCAAAAGCTGGCAGCTTTAT
>JAJUJH010000071.1 GCA_029265435.1 Clostridiales bacterium | reverse complement strand
CTTTCTTTTGTTCCATTCCATCGCTTTCGCCATTTATATACCGTTTTTCGGCTCACCCGATATCTACTGGATGTCTATGATATATTGTGCGTGAGCGCATACTCCAAATACCGTTGACGGTATTTGGCTGCCGTGTTACTCTTTCTTTGCAAAGTTTGTTCCTCCGTGTTAATTGGTTTGTGGTCATTCCAATTTTACCACTTCGGTTCAAACTTTGCTTCTTTATATGTTACCTATGTATTGTACCTCAACAGCGCGTCAGGCTGCCGCCGATAAAAATCAGGTTTTCAGACCGTCATATCACAATGTTGGCGATTTTGCCCGGTACAATAATCATTTTCTTGACCGGTCTGCCTTCAAACAGTGCCGTAAGAGCCGGCGTGGCCATGATCTGCTTTTCGATGTCTTCCTTGGAGGCGCCGGCGGGCACTTGAAACTTGCCGCGCACCTTGCCGTTGATCTGAAGCGGCATTTCAACGGTATCGAGCACGAGCGCGCTTTCGTCGCAGACGGGATAAGGCTGGTTGAACACGGAATATTCTTCGCCGAGCATTTCCCAGAGCTCTTCGGCAAAATGCGGCGCAAAAGGCGCAATCAGTTTGACAAGCGTTCTCGCGGCGTTCGCCGAAACGGTTTTGTCCGGCGAAGCGTCGAGATATTTGTTCAGAGAGTTGGAAAACTCCATGAGCCGCGCGATGGCCGTATTGAACGAGAACGCCTCAATATCGGCGCATACGTTTTTGATCGCGTAGTTCTGCGCGTAAAGCAATTCCTTTTTGCCGTCGGCGCTCTCCGTTTTGACGTCGTTCAGACGCATCACAATGCGCTCGACACGCTCAAGGAAACGGTGAACCGCCTTCAAACCGTCCACGTTCCACGGGCCGCCTTCGATATATGAGAATCCAAAGCCGAGATAAGTGCGCAGCACGTCGCTGCCGTATTTTTGTATGTATTCATCGGGCGATATCACGTTGCCGCGCGATTTGCTCATGCGTGCGCCGTCGGGGCCGAGTATCACGCCCTGATGCACGAGGCGCGAAAACGGTTCGTCGAAATCGACATAGCCCATGTCGTGCAGCGCCATCGTAAAGAAACGCGCATAAAGAAGATGCATGCAGGCATGTTCCGCGCCGCCCACATAGGTATCCACAGGCAGCATTTTATTGATCCATTCCGAATCGAAAGCCTTCTTGTCGTTTTTGCTGTCCGGATAGCGCAGGAAGTACCATGACGAACACACGAACGTATCCATCGTGTCCGCATCGCGCACGGCTTTTCCGCCGCATTGGGGGCAAACGGTATGGATAAAGCTCTCGGATTTCAACAGCGGCGACGTGCCGTCAGGCGTGAAATCGACGTCGTACGGCAGGCGCACCGGAAGCTGATCCTCGGGCACCGGCACTTCCCCGCACTTTTCGCAGTACACGATGGGAATAGGCGCGCCCCAATACCGCTGGCGCGATATCAGCCAGTCACGCAGGCGGTAATTGACCTTAAAATCACCCTTGCCCTCCGATTTGAGCTTTTCGATGATGGCCTTTTTGCCTTCCTCCACGGAAAGCCCGCTGAACTCCTCGCTGTTCACGAGCACTCCATACTCAACGTACGGCAGAGAATCGTCTTCTCCTTCGCGGCCCTTCACCACGCGTTCGATCGGAAGGCCGTACTTTTTCGCGAACTCGTAGTCCCTTTCGTCGTGGGCGGGAACGGCCATCACTGCGCCCGTGCCGTAAGTGGCCAGTACATAATCCGCCGCGTAAACGGGTATGCGCCGCCCGTTGACCGGGTTGATCGCATAAGCGCCTGTGAACACACCCGTCTTTTCACGCGTGGTGGAAAGTCTGTCGATCTCACTGGCACGCGCGGCATAGGCGATATAGTCTTCAACGGCCTTTCTCTGCTCGGGCGTCGTGATTTTCAGCGTAAGCGGATGCTCGGGCGCAAGCACCGCATATGTGCAGCCGTAAAGCGTATCCGCGCGCGTCGTGAAAACGGTGAAGCTCTCGCCGTTTTCGAGCCGGAAAGTGATTTCCCCGCCCGTCGATTTGCCGATCCAGTTGCGCTGCATCATTTTTGTCTTTTCCGGCCAATCGAGACCGTCTAAATTTTGCAGAAGCCGCTCGGCGTAGTCGGTGATTTTGAAGAACCATTGCGTCAGGTTTTTGCGTATCACGGGTGTGCCGCAGCGTTCGCAGCCGCCGTCTACCACCTGCTCGTTCGCAAGCACGGTATTGCAGCCCTCGCACCAATTGACGGGTGCTTCCTTGCGGTATGCAAGGCCTTTTTTGTAAAGCTGCAAAAAACACCACTGCGTCCATCTGTAATAATCGGGAAGGCAGGTCTTTATCTCATAATCCCAGTCGAACATCGCGCCCATGGCTTTCAACTGCTTTTCCATGGTTTCAATGTTCTTGAGCGTGGAGTCTTCCGGATGGATGCCTGTTTTGATCGCATAGTTTTCGGCGGGCAGTCCAAACGCGTCAAAGCCCATCGGCTGAAAAATCTCGTAGCCCTTCATGCGCATATAGCGCGCGTAAGAGTCGGTCAAGCCGTAGTTATACCAATGCCCAAGGTGGAGCCTCGCGCCGGAGGGGTATGAAAACATTTCGAGTATGTATTTTTTCCTGTCCGCGCGGGATCTATCGAAGCTGTAAAGTCTCGTCTGCTCCCATTTTTCCTGCCACTTTTTTTCGACCTGCAATAAATCCATTTCGGTTATCTCCTAAAGCTGTTTCGCTTCGAACATTATTATATATATCGACAAAAAAATCAAGCGTTATACACGCTGCTGTTTTCTGCCCGCCGTGTTTGCCGTCTGCCCGAAAAAGCCTTAATCATAGCAAAAAGCAATGACCGTTACCCCAAAACGGTAGCGACGGCCATCGCGCTTGCGCCCTCCTCGCGGCCCTCAAAGCCCATGCCCTCGGTTGTGGTGGCCTTTACGCTGACGGCTTCAACGGCGATGTTCAGCGCCTTTGCGATGTTGTTTCTCATTTCATCAACATACGGAGCGATTTTGGGTCTTTGCATGATCAGCGTCACGTCGATATTGACCACCGAAAAGCCGTTTTCGCAAAGGATTTCCCGCGTGCGCTCAAGCAGAACCATGCTGCTTGCGTCCTTGTATTCGTCTGTGCACGGGAAATGAACGCCGATATCGCCAAGCGCCGCCGCGCCGAGCAGCGCATCCATCGCCGCGTGCAGCAGCACATCCGCATCGCTGTGTCCCAAAAGCCCGCGCGAATGCGGAATCCTGACGCCGCCGAGTATCAGCGGCCTGTCTTCGGCAAACCGGTGCGCGTCGTATCCCGTGCCTGTGCGGACGGTTTCGCCCGCAATGATGCGTCCGAGCATGACATCCTCCCGAGTGGTGATCTTGATATTGCCTCCGCCCGCCTCGACAAAGCCGACGGGGATGCCGAGCCGTTCCACAAGGCTGGATTCGTCTGTGCCGAGAAAACCGTCGGCTTCGGCGGTTTCATGCGCTCTTTTCAGGATATTAAAACGGAATGCCTGCGGCGTTTGGATGTTGACAAGGCGGCTTCTGTCCAGCGTTTCGGTGATAAGACCGCCGTCGGTCACCTTGATGGTATCCCGCGTTTTCGTTCCTGCGGCGGCCGCGCCCGTTTCCCGCGCTTTTTCCACACAGGCCCGGATGATTTCGGGCGTCACGAAACAGCGCGCGCCGTCGTGAACGGCCACGATGTCCGCGCCTTGAACCGCCCGGAGCGCGTTGCCCACCGAAAACTGGCGCTCGCTTCCGCCCTCCACAAGCGTGAACGGCGTCGTGAGCATGCGTTTTGCGGCCGCTTCGGTTTCGTTTTTGTCCTCCGCCCGATATACAATGACGATGCGGTCAAAACAGCCGCTTTGTTCAAACGCGGCAAACGAGCGCTCCAGCACGGAGAAACGGCCGATGCGGATGAACATTTTGTTTTTGCTATGCCCCATGCGTGTACCGCTGCCCGCGGCGAGCACGACGGCGACGGTTTCAGCCATTGCGCGTCTCCTTAAGTATTTCGTACATCTCGTCCGCGGCTTCCTTGCGTACGGTTTCGGCAAGGCTTAACACTTTCACTTTAAGCGAACCGGAGCCGAATCGGATCTCGAGTATATCGCCGATTTTGAGGTCTTTGCCTGGCTTTGCGGGGTTTCCGTTCACATATACGCGCTGTTTGTCGCACGCTTCACTCGCGACTGTTCGGCGCTTGATGATGCGCGACACCTTTAAAAACTTGTCCAGTCTCATAAAAATCCTCATCTTAAATTTGCTTGTTCCATTATAGCAGAAAATGAAAGGCGGAGAAACGAAAAGAGCAAAGCGGCGGGCTTAAAAATAAACGGCTAAAAAGCCCGCTGTGTTTGCGGGCCGAAGATTGTCAATAAAGCTCAAAATATCATTTGCGGGCGAGACGGGCTTTGCCCGCGCCGCCCACACCTTGCGGTTTTGCGCCGTTTCGAGCTCGCGAGGAACAAGCAAAGCCGGAAAACTGGCGGAAAACCGAAGGTTTTTTCGACAAGCTGAAAGCCCGCCGTTTTCGCGGGCCGCATAGCCGGTTTTTCAGCTCATGATGAGCACTTTTTGCCCTTGCCGGACATTTTCGCCGATATCCGGGTTGAATTTTTTTACGGCATCAAGCGTGGTGGCAAAACGCTTGGCGATGTCCCACGCGGTTTCGCCGCCGTCCGCGAAGTAGATCGTGATGCCCGGATTTCGCTTTGGCGCTTCGTCCGTTTCGGCGAGGTCGGACACAAGCCGCATGGCGCTGTTTGCGAACGCCCTTAACTCCACATCCAGCATGCATTTCACGCTGATGTCGCGGCCTGTGCCTTCATACGAGCAGTATTCCACATTGGCGCAAACTTCCACGTCCTGATCGGGGGTGATACCGTCAACCTGCACTTCGGCTTCAAACGGCGATTCGCCGGAAAAGCTGCGCATGCCTTCCGTGCTGGTATAGCATAACGTGAACATCATGATGCCTTCAATATAAACGCGGTCGGTATGGGGATTGACGGCGGTGACTGTGGGCCATGCTTTCAGGCAGACAACGCGCGCCACACTCGGCAGCGACGGGGGTACCGTCACGGCGGTCCGCGCAATGGCTTTGGCGTTCTCCGAAAGCACGAGCTGGCGGCAGGTTTGCTCGTCGAATTTCAGATTCAGCCTGTTTTTAAGCGAATACGCGTCTTCAAGATACTGGATGTCGGTATGGGACCGGGCTGCACAGGTAAAGCTCAGCTTGCATGAAACACGCAGAATGTCCCCCGCATCCTCCGCCAGGCTGACGTTTAAATCCGTCAGGTTCACATCGGCCGAGAGCATATCTTCGGGAGACAGTCCGTCGGACGTTATAATTTGTCCGAACGGAATTGACTCGTTGAATTGCTGCAGCGGCGCGCCCTTGTCGGCGCTTAAATACATGACGCTGAGCTTGATCTCGCCCTCCACGATGATTTTCAGATCTTCCGTCCGTATGCTTTTGACCACGGTGTAGGCGTCGGAGCCAAGGATCTTTTGCGCGACGGGCAGCGTCTGCGGCAGACGAACGTCTTCACGCAGTGTCATCGTATCTTTTTTCTGGTCCTTTGTGACCGTAAGCCGTTTGCTTGCCATCTTCATCTGAAGCCCGCTGTCGGCTCCCGTTACGGCTTCGCAGCTTTTGCTTATGCTGCCTCTCAGGGTCACAGATACGATCCCCTTTACATATATCGTGCGTGCGTCGTCAAGAGAAAAACTGATGTCTTTGACGCTGCCCTTCGCGCTTAAAAGCATTCCCGCCCCCGCGCCCGGCATATCCTCCGAATGGCGGAACGGCGATGCGGCTTCAAACGCGTCGATTTCGCCGTCAGGCGTCATATAGATCACATTGAATATGACGCTTCCGTCCATGAATATTTTGCCGTCGGCGGGTTCGGCGTTCACCTGGATGCGGCCCTGTATAAACAAAACGCGGTCGATTTCGCTGTTTTCGGGGGGTAAAGACAGCCTTCCCTCAACAAGGCTTTCGCTCAGCCGCGGCTGACAGGCTGTTTCTGTTCTGAATGACGCTTTCTTGACTTTCATACCGGCTCCCTCTCTTAAATTGTTCTCTGTCATAAATATATAGATGAATACGCAGGATTATTCCCACTTGTCTTAAGGAACTTTGTTTTGCGCGCCTTTTTCTCCGACGGATCCAAAAGACCGCTTATGACAGGCGCACACATAGCTTTATTAGGGCAAATTCACAAATTATTCACATCAATGGCAATATGGGTTTGATATAATCGGGGTGGAAAAAGGTTGATGGATGAAGGGAGCAAGCGGTGATCGAAGCGCGAAACGTATCCAAAAAAATCGGTTCGCATTATGCCGTCAAAGATGCGTCGTTTTTGATTCGTTCCGGTGAGCGTGCGGCTTTTCTTGGCCGCAGCGGCGCGGGCAAAACGACGCTTATGAACATACTGACGGGATATACGTTTGCATCGGACGGAAGCGTATCGGTAAACGGCATTGATATGCTCAAATATCCGGTAAAAGCCAAAGGCATGATCGGTTACCTTCCAAAAAACGCGCCGCTTTACCCTTATATGACGGCCGAAGAATACCTGCTTTTCGCCTGCGAGATCAGACGTGTTCCCAAAGCCGTGCGCGCCATGAACATAGCGCTTGCCATCGAGCATCTGTCGCTCCATAACAAGCGCGGCCGGCTGATTAAAAACATGTCAAAAGCGGACCGGCAAAGGGTTGCGATTGCGGGCATGCTCTGTGCAGACCCTTTGGTGCTCATACTGGATGAACCGACGGCCGGCCTTGAGCCCGACGATGTGGCGCAGTTAAGGCTTGTGCTCCGCAATATACAAAAAACGATGGTGGTGGCGACGTCCAACATTCAGGAAGTAACGGCGCTGTGCAGCCGCGTTTACATCATGCATGAGGGAAGCATCGTGGCGCACGACGCGATTGAAAATTTCACGCAGACGGCAGGGGGCCGCAAACGCATATCCGTGCGTCTGGCGGCGGGACGGTCCACAGGCCTTGAGCTGCTCAAAAACATAGACGGTGTGGATTTGGTGGAATGCACGGGCAGCAAAGAGCCGGGGACGTATGATTATATTGTGGACTCAACGGCGGACTTAAGGAGCGATATATTCCGCAGTGCGGCCAAGGCGGGTATTGTATTGCTGGGGCTTAAGCCGATGTCGGTGACGCTTGAAGACGTTTTTTATCAACTGACCTGCGGAGGCTGAGCGTATGAGAGCGGTATACAAGAAAGAAATGATTCTTTTTTCCCATACGATGCAGGCTTATCTTTTTATGGCGGGCATTTTGCTCGGCGGCGGGCTTTTGTTTTCATATTACAACATCATCGGCAAAAGCATGGATTTAAAGCCGGTTTGGCGCGGATTATTGTATATTGAGCTCGTTCTTGTTCCCGTGCTCACAATGCGGCTTATGGCGGGTGAACATGCCGGCGGAACGGATTTGCTGCTGATGACGTCGCCCGTTTCCGCTTGGGGCGTGACGATGGGAAAATTTCTCGCGGCGCTCGCCGTGTTGGCTTCTTCCCTTGGTTTAACGCTTATTTATCCGCTGATACTGTGTCTTTTCGGTTCGCCTTCATGGGCGAGGATTGCGGCGGGGTACTGCGGCGTGTTTCTGCTTGGAATGCTGGTGATTTCCGTCGGGCTTTTTATGTCGTCGCTCGTCAAACGGCCGCTTTCGGCGCTGCTTTCCACCATGGGGGTCACGCTTTTCGTCATACTTGCCGATATGGCGGCCACGTGGTTCGGAAACGGCGTAATCAGCACGGCGGCGTCATGGGTGCTGCCGTTTTGCAGTGCGGCATACTTTACCAACGGCTTTTTGACCGTTCCTGCGTTTGTCTATTTTATCAGCATCACGGCGCTGTTCCTGTATTTAACCATAAGAAGCATCGAACACGCGAAATGGTCGAAAGGACGGCGGTTATGAAACGCAGGGAATGCGGATACCGGCGCAGGCGGCATGCGTTTTATACGTCGGCCTTTGTAACGGCGGCGGTGCTGATAACCATAGCGGCAAACGCCGCGGCTATTTGGCTGGACAGAAGCGCCGGTTTGAGTGCGGATGTTTCAAACGAGCGGTACACGATACTGACGCAGGAATCAAAAAACGTTTTGAGCCGGCTCAACCAAAACGTCTATCTGTATTATATGGGAGGCAGCGAGACGGATGATCTGCGTGTGACCGAACTGCTAAAAAACTATGCGGCCGAGTCGGACCGCGTTTTTTACAGCTTTATCGATCCGGCATGGCATCCAGGCTTCACCCGGATGTACGATCCGGAGCAGAAAGGCATCGAAACGGGCTGTGTGATCGTATCGGACAGCGACGGAATGAACGGATCTTCTCCGGGGCGCTACAAGGTGCTGGATAAAGACGAGCTCTACCAAACATCCGCTCCGTATTATGACGAAACGGGAACGCTGGTATCCGATTACCGGTATTTTAAGGCGGAGCGAAGCGTCACATCCGCCATCGAATACATCATGACTCAAAAGAGCTGCTCGGTCGTTTTTCTTTCGGGAGAAAACGAAAAGCAGCCGTGCGGCAATTTTCTTGAAGACCTTGCCGCACAGTATTACGGCACCCGAGTGAGCGATCTGACGGACGCGCCGCTGGATCCGCAAACCGATACGCTGATGGTTGTGGGTCCGCAAAGCGATATGAGCGCGGAAGTGAGCCGAAAGATCGGCGCGTTTTTCAACAAGGGAGGCAAGGCGGTATTCTTGATGGATACGCCGCAGGACAGCGAAGCGGCTTTCGGGCGCTTTGAAGCTTTGTTTGCGGGCTTCGGGCTTGCCGCAAAATTAAATGTGATCATTGGAGAAGATCCCAAAAATACGTTTATGTCGCGCACAAATCTGATCCCGTCGCTCAATCCCGATGCGGCGATTACGGCGCCGATTGCCCGGGAAAAGCATAAGCCGGTGCTGAGCTTCGCGGGTGAGGTGACGATTTCGGCCGCAGCCGGTGTGAACGTGAGCAAGCTTCTTGAAACGGACAAGGCGAGCTATGCGAAGCCGCGTTTGCAGGATTCGGAGATATACGGCAAAAATGAAGGCGACGAAACGGGTCCGTTCGTGATCGGGGCGCTGGCGGAAAAAGGCGGCGCAGCGATCGTGCTTTACGGCTCGTCGTCGTTCGTGACGTCGGACGATAATTACGCCATTCCCGGAAACCGGATGCTCGCCATCAACACGCTCGGATATTTGAGCGGCCGGCAGCAAACCGACGTGATCCCCATAAGGACCGTTTATTCCGCATCCGACGACGCCTATGCGCTCAATATCCCGTCGGCAGCGGAAAGGCTGCTGGTGATTGTGCTGACGGCGGCGGTGCTGCCGCTTGCCGTATTGCTCATCGGATTATCAAAATGGTTTTCGCGGCGCCGTCTTTAGCTTGTGCGATCCGGCGGCTTAAAAGCGGAGCCGCAAAACGACGGATTTTAAAACATCTCGGAAGCGTTTGCCGTCTCGCTTTGCTTGATTTTCGTGATAAACCCCTCGTCGCCGCGTTTTTTCGAATGGTCGAAAAGCAGCCAAACGGGCGCGCCGAACAGCATGGCGAAATACGCCGCCGTAAACCGTTTTCCAAACTCGCGTGCGGACAGGCTTAACGGCAGTTCTGAAAACCGTCTCAAAGCGTCTTTGGGATTGACCGTACTCACAAAAATGCCGTCGGGCCAGCCGCCGGGCTTGCCAAGGCAAAGCCAGTCGTAAGCCAGCGCTTCACGCAGCAGCGTTTCATCCACAGCCTGCCTTGCAAAGCAGAAAAGCAGGGCAAACAGCGTTTCCGTTTTCTGCGGTTTTGAAAAATAGCCTTCTTCTTCAAGAAAACGCGTGTACCCGTCGAAAAAAGCAAAAGGCGAGCGGTAAACGCGAGTCAGAATGCTTAGCGTTTTTTGCGTCAGCTTTTCGTTATAAAGACTGTCGAGCACCTGCTCGATACGGTGCAGACGTCGAAGTTCTTCGTATGAAAGCGTCGGCGTTTGAAGCACTTCGTAAGGCGCGTGGCTTGTGTAAACGATGCCGTGCGCCGAGGCGTTTTCGCGCATCTTTGAGCCGCGCAGCAGCTTTAAAAATCCGAGCTGCAGCTTATCCGCGCCGAGGGCAAACGCGTCGTCAAACGAGTGCGAAAAGCTTTCGTATGTTTCAAGCGGCAGCCCTGCGATAAGGTCCACAAATACACGCATGTTCCCCGCGCGGCAAAGCGCCTGCGTGTTTTTGAGCAGCTTGCGCGTATCGTGCGTGCGGCTGACCGCCTGAAGGACGGCATCGTCCGTAGACTGGATACCGATTTCGAGCTGCAGCAGCCCTTTGGGGGCCGACGCAAGCAGAGCCACGGTTTCATCGGTCAAAAGGCTTGCGGATATTTCAAAATGATAATTCGTCCGGCTTTGAGGATGCTTTTGTTTCAGCGCGATGAGAGCGGCAATAATCTGCCGCGCCCGTTTGTCGGGGTAATTGAAGGTTCTGTCCACCAGCTTCACCTGACGTACATCCGCGCGCATGAAATATTCAAGCTCGGCGATCGCCCGTTCGACGGGCAAAAAGCTGAGCGGCTCGTTTGCCGACATGCAGTAAGCGCAGCGGAAAGGACAGCCTCGGCTCGTTTCATAATAGATCATTTTGTTTTTGTACGCCGACAGATCGTCATACAGGAAAGGCTGGCTTGAAAGCTCGAAAGGCGGCGCGGCCGGCGTATGAACAACCCCCGAGGGCGTGCGGATGCATGAGGACGGCGTGGAAAGGATGCTTTCATCGGCCGCAAGGCTTCTTGTGAGATGGTAAAACGGCGTTTCACCGGCGCCGCGTACGATGACGTCCACAAAGGGCCAATGCCGCATAAGCTGTTCGCAATCGTATGACACTTCGGGGCCGCCGAATATGACAAGGCAATGCGGCCTCACCGCCTTAACGACGGACGCGATTTTAACCACGGTATCGATGTTCCAGATATAGCACGAGAACCCGGCCGCGTCCGGGTCTGTTGCGATGATATCCGCCGCGATATCCATCGTGTTCTGTCCCAAATTGTATTCGCGCAATGTGACCGCCTCTTTTTCAAACGCGGCGTGTTTCAGGCACAAAAGCGCAAGGCTGCTGTGAGAAAACCGCGCGTTGACGGCGGCAAGCGTTATTTTTTTCATGGCGACACTATCATACCAAAAAAGCGCGACGCAAAAAAGCCAAAAAAACAGGCATATATGGCGAAGCGCAGGCGTTTGAACGAAAGAATATGGTGGTATGAACAGAAAAATCATATTCAAGGGGTGGCAATCATGGGTTATCTCGATTATTATTACGGTTCATGGCAGACGGTCAACACAATTACAATCGTTCTCGGTATCATGGGGCTGGTTTTGGGCATTGTATTGCTTTTTGCGTTTTTGCCCGCTAAAAACAGAGGCCGTTATACGGGCGGCGTCAAATGGCTTTATGATTTTCTGAATTTCAACAAGTATTGGCTGTCATCCATTATCAAGGTATTATACATCGCTTCAACGGTCGTTTGCGTGCTGGGCGGCTTTATATGCTTGTTTATCATGCCGACAACCGGATTGATCATGCTGGTTTCGGCCATCGGAGTTCGTCTCGTTTACGAACTGATCATGGTCATGCTGTCCATCAGGGAGAATACGGCGCAGCTCAACGATACGATGCTGCGTTTTACCGGCGGAGCGCCCGTCCAAAGCCAAGGCTTTGCACCGCCGTCCCAGCCGAATATGCCGGCGGTTTGTCCGAACTGCGGCACACAAAACGCGCCCGGCTCCGCTTTCTGCGTGAAATGCGGCGGCAGGCTATAAACACGAAATCCAAAGAGGCTTCCCGAAAGAAGCCTCTTTTTTACATGTTCTTTTCAATGACGCTCTTGAGTATGTCCATCCCCTTGTCGATCTGTTCAAACGACGCCATTGAGAAATTGAGACGCATCGTGTTTTCGTGTCCGCCTTCGGGGAAAAAGTGAGTGCCCGGCACATAAGCGACGCCCGCGTCCACGCACTGCTGAAACATCGAGACCGCGTTCATGCCTTCCGGCAGCTCCGCCCATATGAAAAGGCCGCCGTCCGGATTCGTGTACGTGACGCCCTTGGGGAACGACTTGAGCTTTTTCAGCATCGCGTCGCGTTTATCGCGGTACTTTTCGCAGATCAGCCGGATGTGCGGCTCCGCCTTCCCCGAATTCATAAATGTATTGACGATTTCCTGGGATAGGTTGGCCGTGTGCAGGTCTTCGCCCTGCTTGGCGATATTGTATTTTTGTATAATGCGCTTGTCCGCGATTGCCGCGCCCACGCGAAGCCCTGGCGAAATGATCTTTGAAAAGCTCATCAGATAGATCACGCCGCCCTCCGTATCAAAGGTCTTGATGGGAGGCGCTGCCTGCCCCGAATACCGGAGGTCGCAGTAAGGGTCGTCCTCGAGTATCAGCGCACCATGCGCCTTGCAGAGCGCCGCCATGCGTTTTCTGCGCTCGAGAGACATCGTGCGCCCCGTAGGGTTCTGGAACGTGGGAATCGTATAGACAAGCTTTGGCTGATACGCTTTCAGCTTTTTCTCAAGATCGTCCATATCCATGCCTTCGTCGTCCATATTCACGCCCTTTATCACCGCCTCGTATGTGAGGAACGTCTGCAGCGCGCCGATGAACGTCGGCGATTCGGCAAGCACCACGTCGCCCGGGTTCAAAAGCGTTTTGGCCGCAAGGCCGATGCCCTGCGTTGCGCCGGAGGTGATGATGACCTCGTCGGCCAAGGCGTTTATGCCGCGCGCTTTCATCATTTGAATCACAGTATCTTTGAGGCGGCTGATGCCCGGCGTGCCGCCGTATTGCAGTATGCCCGCGCCGTTCTCGCTGATCAATTTCTGGGATATCGCCGCGATATCCTCCTTCGGAAAGCATTCGGGAGCGGGATTGCCGCCCGCGAAAGAGATCATGCCGGGCTGTTCAAGCAGTGCGAATATCGCGCGTATGGCGCTTCCGGTCACGTTGTCGAGTCTTTTTGCGAATTCCATATGGGTTCCATCCTTTTGTTATCAATTTTGTCCGGCTTTACGCCGTAAAACGGTCAATTCCATCCGCCCTCGCGAATGTCAATACGGTGACGCTTTG
>JAJUJH010000207.1 GCA_029265435.1 Clostridiales bacterium | reverse complement strand
GTCGGTGGTTTTGGCCAGCATGCTGATCAGCTGCTCCGTCACCTCGGAGGTGTTGCCGTTCGCCATCACCTTCCGTATGGCCCAAATGCCTTCAAGCTCCTTTTTGGTCAGCAGCAGCTCCTCGCGGCGGGTGCTCGATTTGTTTAAATCAATAGCGGGGAATATGCGTTTTTCCGACAGTTTCCGGTCGAGATGGATTTCCTTGTTGCCGGTGCCGTTAAACTCCTCGTAGATAATCTCGTCCATCCGGGAGCCGGTGTCGATCAGCGCCGTTGCGATAATGGTGAGGCTGCCGCCGAATTCGATATTTCTGGCCGCGCCGAAAAAGCGCTTGGGCTTGTAAAGCGAACCCGGGTCTAGACCGCCCGAAAGCGTACGCCCGGTGGGCGGAATGATCAGGTTGTAGGCGCGCGCAAGACGCGTGATGCTGTCAAGCAGCACAACCACGTCTTTGCCCTGCTCCACAAGGCGTTTCGCGCGTTCAATGACCATTTCGGATACGCGCGTATGGTTTTCGGGTTTTTCGTCGAATGTGGAATAGACAACTTCGCCCTTGATTGAGCGCTGCATATCCGTCACTTCTTCGGGACGCTCGTCTATGAGCAATACGATAAGATTGACGTCGGGATAATTGGCGGTGATGCTGTTGGCGATTTTCTTCAGCATGATGGTCTTGCCGGCTTTCGGCGGGGATACCACAAGACCTCTCTGCCCCTTGCCGATGGGGGCGATCAGATCTATCAGCCGTATGGCGAGATCGCGCGAGGCGTCCGGGCGCTCCAGCGTGAGCCTGTGGTCGGGATGGATCGGCGTCAAGTCCTCAAACGGACGCCGGGTGACGCATTTTTCCACAATATCGTCGTTCACCTGCTCGATGTAGAGCAGCGCGTTGAGCTTCTCGGAATCCTTGGCAGGGCGCGTTTTGCCCTTGACCTTATCGCCCGTCTTTAAATTGAATTTACGTATCTGGGCCATCGACACATAAACGTCTTTGTTCCCCGGCAGATAATTCTCGCTTCGCAGAAATCCGTAGCCTTCCGGAAGCACTTCAAGTATGCCCAAGGCATCCCCGCAGTCCCCTTTGTTTAACAGCTCGTTGACCGCATCGTTGCCCAATACATATTCGATGATCTTTTTTTCCTCGCCGCGCTCGGCCGGCGTAACTTCCGGCTTTCTTTCCAGTTCTTCGCGCTCGCGGCGTTCCAGCGCGTCCTGCTGATAAACGGGAATCTCATTGGATACGTAAGAATCCTCATCCGTCTCATAATCTTTGCTGTCGTCATAAATATCGTCGTCTGGTTCGTCATAAGAACGGTATTCGTTCTTCTCCATGTTTCTGGCCTGACGGTCAAGCTCGTAAAGCATATCCAAAAGCTCGCCCTTGCGATACTTTGTTACAGACTTGATGCCTGCCATTTTGGCGATTTCACGCAGATCCATTAAACTCTTTTCTTTCAACAAACTGATGTCCAAAACGAATCTCCTTTAATTCTATATCAAAAATATAAATTCCAGACAAAGTTAAACGCACACCCGACAACTATTCATGTCAAATTGGGAATAAATACGTACTTAAAGAAATTTGAGTCCTTCAAAACCAAAATCATTATATATGCGCGCTCGTCGTCTTGTCAATACTTCGAAAGCCATCGGACAATAATACAGAATAATCATCATAATCAGACAAAATCCGCATAAACCGGCTTTCAGATTCCAGCGCGCGGTCCCATACATATTTGCGCACGCAAAGAAACATAATAACGACAGAAAGGAAGGAAAAGCAATATGAAAACATTAAAGTGCGAAGCTGCCGACTGCGTCTACAACACCGATCAGTCATGCAGCGCAAATATGATCCTCATCAGCAATACGGCTTCGGAAACCTTTTGCGATACGTACACAAAGGAAAACACGTTTGCGGCCGCTTCCGTAATCCCCGCAAATACGGAATTCGGCGGCGAGCTTGGCAGCCACGTGCCGCGCATCTCCTGCAATGTGACACAGTGCATCTTCAACAAATCGTTCAACTGCCGTGCCCACAGCGTCAATATCGACGACCCGCACGACTCGGTGCTTTGCAGCTGCTTGACATACCGCCCCAAATAGGAATCGGCGCATGATCTGACGAGAAGAAAAACCACAGCATCGCTGTGGTTCTCCTTCGCCTTTCGGACATTCACACTGTTAGGGGAATGGTATGGATGATGTCAATGTTGTCTGTATTTCTGATTTCAGCCACGTTGTACGAATCCTGCTTAGAATATGCTGCGATTGGCCATACCTTTTCATCTTGTCTGTATCAATCTTGTCGGTGCGTTTCTGATATCTCCCCTTTTATTATACCCCTTTAAATAGGGTTAAGGCGCAAAACAAAAAACTTTTAATCTTCGGCGGCCGGGCTGTCATATCGAAACGATGAAGACCCCATAGCTTTGCGTCCCCGGCTTTCACCGGGTTTGCCTTTATCGGCTTAAAAGCCAATTACCCATATTCAACTAGTTAGATCATACCACATTTAACGCTGATTTCAATACTTTTTTTTAAATTTCGGCCGCCGTTTGGCAAAAAAACTAGCGGCGGCCTCCGTCCTCCATATAACCGGCTCAATATTTGCCGAAGTCCTCGCTGAGTTC
>JAJUJH010000102.1 GCA_029265435.1 Clostridiales bacterium | reverse complement strand
GTCATTCCAATTTTACCACTTCGGTTCAAACTTTGCTTCTTTATATGTTACCTATGTATTGTACCTCAACAAGCCTCAGGTTTTCACGAAGACGGCGCTAAACGGTAACGGGACGGGGGGCGAGCTTCAGTTTGACCGTTTTCGCTTTCATTTTATTGCAATCGGGATGGATTTTCATAAAGGCCCGAACGAAACTTTCCGCAACGAGCTCGAACATGCTGTTTAAAAATTCATGCGACACGCAGGTTTTGAAGTTTACGATTAGACAGCCCCACACAACATTGCAATAGATGACGGGAATACTGAAAAACGTCCTGTTAAAGCTGGAAGCCGGATCGCACGAATGGCTTGTCGAATGCCAGTGCAGGACGATGGACGTTTTTGTATAGTCGTGGTTGTATCGGGTCAGATTGGCGGATTCGATCGGCAGCATTTCGGCGAATTGCTTAAAAACAGAACAAAACATCTGAGTCAGTTTTTCTTCCGTTGCGTCGATCAGCTCCCGTACGCATCCGGCCGCTATTTTGAACAAATTAGCTTGAACGGACGTTTTTTTGGAAGCGGTCAGATTGAGCTGATTTTAAGATGTCAACCGGCTGTCGTTCCGGCTGCGCCAATATGCGCATAAAAAAACTTCGGAAAACTGTTTGGCCGCTTGTATCAACTGGTTGTTCCAGTGACGGCAGCCTAAGATTTTGTGCAATCCTAAAACGGCAATAACCGTAGATCCACAGCGAATGGGTATCAACAAAAGAGACTTGATGCCGGATTTGACGGTGGAATCATAAACAGACTCGGGCAGGCCGGCCTTATCCTTTGCAATATCATCGATGGCGACCATATCGGTGCTGCAAAAAAGACGGTTCCATTCCGCTGCTTCGATTGGGAGGCCGCCTTTTGTCTGGGGAGCAAATGTGAGGCCTTTGATATGCCAGGAAAAAAAGCAGCGGCAATTTTCATCAAAGACGGATACACATGCCTGATCCATATCCGTCAGTTCGCATAACGACTGAAGCATTGCGCTTGTACAGCCGGAAAAATCCTCAGGCTTTGCGGACAGATAACGTTTTGAAGCAGCGGCGAGCATTTCCTGCATTGAAAGCATATCCTGCAGACACTCGTCGTATTCCATCAGAACACGGTTTGATTCGGAAAGCTGCTTTTCCATCTTGTTGTGCAAATAAGCGCTCATAATGATATCCGCAGTGCTTTTTAACGGTTGTATCTCCCGTGTTGTCCATATGCGCTGCGGATAAAACGCAAAAGCGCATAATACCCCCCAAAACCCGTCCGGATCATGAACTGGAACGGCAACGAAAGAACCCGCATCCGGCATTTGCACGCCGCCAGGCTCCGCATATAATGAGGGCGATTCGTTGCCGACGTTGTTGACGGTATAGAGATGTCCGTGACGAAGCTGATTGATGACAGAGTCAAAATCGCCGCTTGTCACAAACCGGTCCATGATATTTTTAATGGAATCTGTGCGTGCATAACAAAAGCAGTCGGTATCGTATATGATGCTTTCATCTTTGAATGCGGATACCCAGTCCGCCTCCAGAAGGGATCCGAGCTCTTGGACGATATGATTCAAGCATGCGTCAAATCCGTACTGACTTGAGTCTAAAAAGGATTTGGCGCAGTGTGCCAGGAACCGTTCAAAATCAATTTGCTGATGAATAAGAATATCTGATAAACCGCGGGTTCTTTCATGATAACGAATCCTGTTGATTTGTTTTGTCAAATCCGTGCTGACGCCGACGATATCGGCGGTTATGCCGTTTTCAACAATGGGGCGCAGGGTAACGGCATATTGCCTGCCGCCGGCTCGATGCATAAATGAAACGGGTTTTTGAGTGTCTGCACACATATCGAGCCATGAACGAATAACCGCCGCTTTTTTGGGGCTGAAAATGTGTTCCGGCATCTGGTTGATGGCACTTCCCGCAAGGCCTTCCATATGGAGATATGATCCGTTTGCCTTGGCAAGAAAAAAACCCTCCTTTTTGACATGCCAAAAAAATACCCCGTCTTTTGATTCACTGTACCGTTCAACGAACGATGTCAAGTCTGAGTGGTTATAAAAATCGTTATCCGGTTCTTTTACGGCAGAAAATATGACTGCGCTTTTCATATGAAAAAGGGGTGTGACGATATGAAGGCTGCCGAACAGCTCCGCGCAAAAGCTTTCAATATCCGGTTTTTGCGAAACCGTTTCACATTTGCTGATAATTAAGGCTTTGCTTTTTTTGCCCAAGGTGTTTTCAATATTGACATTTTGTGCATTCGCCGAATCGATCCGTTCAATAAAGTGCGTGTTCCCTTTTATCCTGACGAAAAAAACAATCTGACCTAATACAGACATACCACAAACTCCTATCGTGTGCGCATCAAACATGCAGCGCCTTTCATGGTATATTATACACTTTTCGTCACGAGGATTGTTTTTTTCGACAAAAATAGTCAGATTCAGTTTCTGGAAAATGACAAAGAATTCAAAAAGGCCGTATCACGATCTTCTCGGCCGTCATATCAACGCTTTCAAGCATCAGCAGCGCTTTGTAGTTTTCGATCTGCTTCTTTTCGGGAACGCGCGTTACGATGCCCGCGCCGCATCCCACGACGGTGACGGAAAACTCCTTCATCATTTCGAACAATGCGTGGACCGTACCGCCGCCCGCGATAAAATCGTCAATCAGCAGCGCTTTTTGACCGGGCGATACGGCGCGCTTTGACAAAGACATGGTCATCATCCGCCGGGAGGAGCCGGTCAGATAGTTGATTGTGACTACGGAGCCTTCGGTGATACGCAGGTCGCGCCGCGCGATAACAAGCGGCTTTGAAAGCGCCCTCGCCACAAAAAGCGCAAGCGCGACGCCTTTGGTTTCCACAGTCGCCACAAAATCGGGATTGGTTTTAATAAACATGCCGGCGAGTATTTCGGCCATCGGCGCGACATATTTCGGGTTTGAAAAAATATCGACAGTGTAAATATAACCGCCCGGCAGTATCCGAGTCGGGTCGGACAATTTTTCCGCGATATCGTCAAGCACGCCGGCACGCTGTTCTGCCGTGACGGCCGGTACGTATCTCACGCCGCCGCCCGCTCCGAGCGTCACTTCAATATCGCCCTGTCCGTATGTTTTCAACATGTTTTTCAGCAGCGCGATGTCTTCACTCATTGTGGATTTGGCCGCACTGAACATATCGCAGAATATTTTCAGCGAAAACGTCTTGCCCGGTTCGCGTGTCAGCATCGCGGCAACGACGGCAAGACGGGTTTTTCTGTCGGCCTTTTCCATTTTACGGCGCTCCTTTTCTTCATTTCGTCATTATTATAAAGCGTTGATATCGATTTTTAAATAGCCGTGCTTATTTTTATTGATATTTGCGCGATGATTGGAGTATAATGCAATGACATGGGGTCATATCGCATATGGCATAAAGAGGTGTCTATGGTTTCTTTACGCGATTTTAAAGGAAAAACGGTACACTTTATCGGCATTGGCGGCTGCAGCATGAGCGGGCTTGCAATCATACTCAAAAACCTTGGGTATAAGCCTCAGGGTTCAGATATTGCCGAATCGGCCTTTACGAACAAGCTGAAAAGCGAGAATGTGCCTTTTGCGATAGGGCATGACGTGAATAATCTTAAAGGCGCGTCGCTTGTCATCTATTCCGCCGCAATCAAACCGGGCAACGTGGAATACGACGCGGCGAAGGCAATGGGCCTGCCTATGCTTGAACGCGCGGAGCTTTTGGGACAGATCAGCCGCCAGTTTAAAACGGTGATCGGCATTGCGGGCTGTCATGGAAAAACGACGATCACGTCGATGTGCGCGCTGATACTGCGCGAGTGCCGCGTGAACCTGACGGTGCATGTGGGCGGCATGGTCGATTTTCTGGGCGGCGGAGTGGCGATCGGCGATTATCCGGCCTTTCTGACCGAAGCGTGCGAATATGTGGGCAGCTTTTTAAAGCTGTCGCCCACGCACATCCTCATCAACAACATCGACGACGACCATCTTGATTATTATAAGAGTATCGACGAGATCGCTCAAACCTTTGCGGCGTTTGTTTCTCTGCTGCCGGAAAACGGCGTGCTGTATGCCAACGCGCACGACGCGCGTGTCATGAAGGTAGCCGGCGGGTGCGGGCGGCGCGTCGTGACGTACGGCTTTGAAAACGCGGACTATATGGCGCAAAATGTCTCATACGACCAAATGGGCTGTCCGGAGTTCGACGTTGTGTCGGCAAAAGGCAATGCACACGTCAAGCTGAATGTGGTGGGGCGCCATAACATGGCAAATGCGCTCGCGGCGATGACGGTGTGCAGTGATGTGTTTGGCATTCCTCTTGAAGCCGCCGGAAAAGCGCTCGCGAAATATCACCTTGCGGGCCGCCGGTTTGAGTTGATGGGAGAGAAAAACGGCGTGAAGGTGATACACGACTATGCGCACCATCCGAGCGAGATCATGGCGTGCCTCAACGCGGCGTCCAGATATCCGCATCACAAGCTGTGGGTCGTTTTCCAGTGCAATTCGTATACGCGGGCCAAAACGCTTAAGGACAAATACGCCGTCAGCTTCTCGGAAGCGGATATGGTGCTTGTGCCCGACATATATCCCGGCCGTGATATCGACCGCGGAGAGATCCACGCGCGCGATCTTGCGGCGGCGATCGGCGCTCACAGGCCTTGCGAATATATTCCGACGTTTGAGCAGATCAGCGCTTATCTTGACGAACACGCCGCGCCGGGAGATATTGTGGTAACGCTTGGCTCCGGCAGCGTGGACAGGGAGACAAAAAAACTGCTTTAGTACGCCCCAATCAATTTACAATATATAAAATTAAATAACAAAACTGAACATTGCGTTGAGGGACCCTTCTGCAACCATAATAAATATGCCGAGATTAAAAAAAACAGTATCGTTACGGTTACAGAGATTCCGATATCCGACGGAAGCTTTTTAATGATGCTGATTCCGGGTATTTTTGACGGTAAATCTGGCTGGAACAATAAGTGACAAAACAAAACGAAAATAAACTTAGCTGAAAAAAGCCGATCCCAAACGGCTTTTAAGACTGTCAGTAAAGCTAAAAAATATCATTTATGGGCAAGACGGGCTTTGCCCGCGCAGTCCACTCCTTGCGGTTTTGCGCCGTTTCGAGCTTGCGAGGAACAAGCAAAACCGGAAAACTGTCGAAAAACCTTTGGTTTTTCGACAAGCTGAAAAGCCGTCCCAAACGGCTTTTGCATAACCGGTAAGCCGCAGGCTTGAGTATTAATCAACCTGTTTTTTTACCGTATCATCTGCTCAAACTCGTTCTCGTCGATGATCTTTATGCCGAGCGCCAGCGCCTTATCGAGCTTGCTGCCCGCGCTTTCACCCGCGAGAACATAATCCGTGTTTTTGCTGACGGATGACGAGACTTCGCCGCCGAGAGATTCGATGATCGAAGACGCTTCGCTGCGTGTATATTTGGAAAGCGTTCCCGTCAGCACGACTCTTTTGCCCGAGAAAACAGAGCCGGACGCCGCGCTCTGTTCAAAAACGGGGGAGACGCCCGCTTCAAGCATACGGCTGACGATACGGTGCACGCGGTTGTCCGCAAAAAAGCCGACGATATTTTGAGCCAGTGTATCGCCGACGCCGTCGATCGAGGTAAGGCTCTCCGCGTCCGCCTGCATCAGCGCATTGATGCTTTGGTATTTCGCGGCCAGATCCTTGGCGGTTTTTGAGCCGATGCCGGGTATGCCGAGCGCGTATATGAAACAGCCGAGCGGACGGCGTTTGCTTTTTTCGATCGCCGCCTTTAAGTTGTCCGCTTTTCTCCTGCCGAAACCGGGCAGACTTTGAATGCGCTCAAAGTCGAGATAATATAGGTCGGATACGTCGGAAAGCCCCAGATGGTCATAAAACGCCTCCGCCGTTTTGTCTGAGAACGTTTCGATGTTCATGGCATCGCGGGAGGCAAAATGCGCGATGGCGCGTGTCAGCTGCGGGCGGCAGACAAGCGGGTTTTCGCAGAAAAGATGCGCGCCTTTCTCTGCAAGAGGATGGCCGCATGCGGGGCATACGGACGGCGTTTCGATTTCCGCCGAGTTTGCTGCGTATTCCGCCACACCGAGTACCTCGGGGATGACGTCGCCGCTTCGCCGTATGAACACGCGCGCGTTTTTCTTGAGCTTCTTGCGCCGAATATCGCCAAGGTTGTTGAGCGTCGCGCGCGAGACCGAAACGCCGCCGATTTCCACCGGTTCAAGCACCGCCGCGGGCGTGAGTTTGCCCGTGCGCCCCACCTGCCAGACAACGTCGAGCAGCGTAGTGGTTTTTTCGTCCGCCGCGAATTTGTACGCCACGGCCCATCTCGGAAATTTCTGCGTGAAGCCGAGCTGTTCGCGTACGGCGAAGCTGTCGATCTTGATAACCGCTCCGTCGATCAGATAATCGAGCGATGTGCGGGATTGCTCGGCTTTTTTGACAAATGTGATCGCTTCGGCAATGCTGTTTGCTTTTTGTGTAAAATCGCTGACGGGAAAACGGTTTTCGCGAAGAAAATCGAGCATCTGCATATGCGTCTGAAACGGCGTGTTTTCGATATATCCCACGCTGTAGCATATCAGGCTTAACCGACGCTTTGCCGTTTCGGAAGGGTCGAGGTTGCGCAGAGCGCCGGCCGCCGCGTTGCGCGCGTTTTTCAGCGGCTCATCGGCGGTCTTGTTGAATTCTTTGAGCGCGGATAGGCGCATGATGCCCTCGCCCTGCACCTCAAGAAGGCCCTTGTACGGAATGGACAAAGGCACGGATTTGATCGTCATCACCTGCTTTGTGATGATCTCTCCCACGGCGCCGTCTCCGCGCGTGGCGGCGGATACCAGAATGCCGTTGTGATAGCGGAGATTGACGGTGAGCCCGTCGAACTTATACTCCACAACATATTGGAAAGGACCGTCCGAAAGCTTTTGCGCGCGTGTCTCCCACGCTTCAAGCTCCCGCTCGCTTCGCGCTTTATCGAGGCTGTAGAGCGGGGCGAGATGCGCCTGTTTTTCAAAACCCGGCAGTACGTCGCCGCCGATACGCTGTGTGGGCGAATCGGGGCGCACATAGCCCGTCTTCTTTTCAAGCCGTTCCAGTTCGTCATAGAGCGCGTCGTATTCGGCGTCGCTCACCGACGGGTTGTCCAGCGTGTAATAGCGGTAAATATGCTCGTTTAATTGGGAAACAAGCGCGTCGATGCGCCGCCTGTCCTGTTCCATATTTCTCACCCTTGCATGATTTCTAAAGGCGCGAACGCCACAAACATCTTTTTTTCGCCCGCCGTATCGAAACGCACGACGGCGATCTTTTCATCGCCTTCGCCGTTTGTGGAGACGATTTGACCGCGGCCGAACTTGGGATGGGACACAAGAACGCCCGCCGTAAACGCGGCCGGCGCGTGGGACGCTTTTTTGATTTGTTCCGGCGCGGCCGGCGGCATACTGATCTTTCCCTGAACGGCGAACGAATACGGGCTGTGGCTGACGGGTTCGCGCGAAATATACGCCGCCGTCTGCCGTTTGACGACGGCGGGCTCTATGCAGCCGTTTGGTATTTCCTCCAAAAAGCGCGACCGCCTGCACGGCATGCGCTCAAAGCCCGCGCCCGAGCGCACATAGCGCGTGGCGCTCCAGGTGAGGTACAGGCGTTTTTTTGCGCGCGTCATGCCTACATAACAAAGGCGGCGTTCCTCCTCCACATCGCCGTCCATCAGGCTCATCTGATGCGGCAGCAGGCCTTCCTGCATGCCCGTGATAAACACGACGGGAAATTCCAGCCCTTTGGCGCTGTGCAGCGTCATCAGCATGATCTTTCCTTCATCGTCGCCTACGGCGTCCACGTCGGATATCAGCGCGCTGCGCTCCAAAAAACCCGCCAGCGTATGCGGCGCAGGCGTGTCACGCTCGAAATCCGCGATGCTCTTGAAAAACTCCTCGATATTGAGCAGCCGGATGCGCCCTTCGGGCGTCGCATCGCTCATCATCATCGCGCGCAATCCCGAATCCTCAAACGTGCGTTCAACGATCTGCATGACGCTCAGCTCTTCCGACTGCCGCCGCAGGCTTTCAATCAGACCGCGGAAATCCTTGAGCGATTCGGCGGCCTTTTTGCCGATTCCATCGGGATCCGCGCTGATATCAAAAAGAGAACGGCGCTGCGCTTGGGCCGCCGCAAATAGTTTTCCCAGACTCACATCGCCGATACCGCGCTTTGGCGTCTGTATCGCGCGCAAAAAGCACAAATCCGCGTCGGGATTGCAAAGAAGGTTCAGATAGGCAAGCAGGTCTTTGATCTCCTTGCGCTCATAGAAGCTTTGCCCGCCGTATATCACATACGGGACGCCGCGTTCCTTAAGTTTGTTTTCGAGCACGCGCGACTGGCTGTTGACGCGATAGAGCACCGCAATATCGTCCGCGGTATATTTGCCTTCGCGCAGCAGGCTGGCCGCTTTTTCGGCCACAAACTGCGCTTCTTCAAGGTCGCTCTCGGCCTCGAATTCCAGAGGCTTCTGTCCGGTTTTCACGCTGGACCAAAGCTCTTTTCCCATTCGTCCGCTGTTGTGGCGGATCACGCCGTTGGCCGCGTCGAGTATGCCCTGATGAGAGCGGTAGTTCTGCTCGAGACGGATCACGCGCGCGTCCGGAAAAGATTTTTCAAAATCGAGTATGTTGCGGATATCCGCGCCGCGCCAGCCGTATATCGACTGGTCGTCGTCGCCCACCGCAAAAATGTTGCCGCTCCCCTTGGCGAGCAGTTCCACAATGCGGTACTGAACGGAATTGGTATCCTGATATTCATCCACCATGATGTATCGGAAACGGCGGCGGTATTTTTCGAGCACCTCCGGGTATTCTTCAAAAAGCAGCAGCGTTTTTAAAAGCAGGTCGTCAAAATCCATCGCGTTGTTCGCGCGGAGCCTGTCCTCGTAGCGTGCGTAAACCATCGCCGAGTATCTGACGGTGTCGCCTTCGCCGTAAACCTCTCTGAAGCGCGCGGGGCTGACGCCGTCGTTTTTTGCGCGGCTGATCATATAGCGCACTGTGCGCGGCTCGACCGCCTCTTTTCCGACGTTCAGCTCTTTGAGTATGTCTTTGACCACGGTCATCGCGTCGCCCGCGTCGTAAATCGTGAAGCTGCCCGAATAGCCGAGGTATTCGGCTTCGATGCGCAAAAGGCGCGCGCAGAGCGCATGAAACGTCATCACCCACATGTCGTCCGCGTTGGGGACGATGGACGCGATGCGCGATTTCATTTCGGCGGCGGCCTTGTTGGTAAACGTCAGCGCCAGTATATGAAATGGCGGAACGCCCTTTTCGACAAGGTAAGCGGCGCGTGTCGTAAGCACGCGCGTTTTGCCGCTGCCCGCACCTGCCAGTACGAGCACAGCGCCTTCGGTGGCCTCCACAGCCTCGCGCTGCGGAGCGTTTAAATTGGTAAGATCCATCAGTCCTCCAGCCTTTTC